>JAVBRX010000164.1:0-3707 GCA_031547465.1 Microvirga sp.
CTTCGGGCAGTATTGGCGTGTGAGTGCGTTGTAACGGTCCTCCGGCAACCCGGCGTAGTTGACCCATGAGACCTTGGGGTGCCGCGAGAGGTATTGTGCCACGGCGAGTGCGTTGTCGCAATGGCGCTGGACGCGCAGCGGCAAGGTTTCGATGCCGGTCAGGATGAGGAAGGCGTTGAACGGCGACAGGGCAGGGCCGAGGTCGCGCAGGCCCAGCACCCGGGCGGCGATGGCGAAGGCGAAGTTACCGAAGGTTTCGCCGATGACGGTACCGGAATATTCTGGGCGCGGTTGTGACAGGAGCGGATAACGCGCATCGCCCGCCCAGTTGAACGTGCCGCCGTCGATGAGAACGCCGCCGATGGAATTGCCGTGCCCGCCCAGGAACTTGGTGGCGGAATGCACGACGATGTCCGCGCCATGTTCGAATGGGCGGATCAGATACGGCGTTGCCAGAGTATTGTCGACGATCAGCGGCAGGTTGTGCTTGCGGGCAATGGCGGAGATCGCTTTGATATCGACGATGGCACCGCCCGGATTGGCGATGGATTCGATGAAGATTGCCTTGGTTTTCGGTGTGATCGCCGCTTCAAAAGTCGAGGGTTCGTCAGTATCGGCCCAGCGTACGTTCCAGCCGAAGCTCTTGTAGGACTGGTTGAACTGGTTGATCGATCCGCCATAAAGTTTCTTGGCGGCGATGAATTCGTCGCCTGGCTGCAATAGGGTATGGAATGTCAGGAATTCCGCCGCATGGCCGGAGGCCACCGCCAGCGCCGCTGTGCCGCCTTCCAGGGCAGCGAGACGTTCTTCAAGCACGGCATTCGTCGGGTTGCCGATGCGGGTATAGATGTTGCCGAATGCCTGAAGACCGAACAACGATGCCGCGTGATCGACATCATCGAACACGAACGAGGCTGTCTGGTAGATTGGCGTGGCGCGCGCGCCGGTCGTGGGGTCAGGGGCCGCTCCGGCGTGGATGGCTAGGGTTTCAAATCCGGGCTTGCGGTCGCTCATGGGTGCATCCTCTTTCGATTGTGTCGTTGCATAGTGTTGTTGTCGGCATCCACCTTCATGGCGGACGTTAAAACGCCTGTGTTGTTCTAAATAAAGAACGACGCATCGAAAGGTCAATGGGTATTTTGTAGAATAAGAAAAAAACATGTTCGTTTTGACGAACGGAACAGTTTTCATGTAGGCTTGTTATCGGTACGTTCGTCAGATTCCTGGTTGAGTGCTGTGGATTGACGGGAAGTTTCAGCCACGGCGTTCGGTTTGTACCCGGACATTTCCGCTCCCGCATCGTTCGACAGGTACATAAACAGCAGTGCCGAGCTGGCCGTCACGAGGGCGACCGTGGCGAAGGCCGGGAAAAAATCGCTCTCTTGTGTGAGGATGCCGCCATTATAGGTTTCCAGAACGAAAGCGCCGAGTGAGATGCCAATGCTGGCAGACAATTGCTGCATCACGCTGGCAAGACTGGTCGCTGAACTCATGCGCCGCTTCGAGATGTCGGCGTAGGAGATGGCGTTGATCGCTGTGAATTGCAGTGAGCGAAAACAGCCGCCGATGAACAGGATGGTCATGATGAGCCATATCGGCGTCGCCATCGAGAACAGCCCATTGATGGCCAGAAAACCGCCGCCGATCACGGCATTGATCGTCAGAACCTGACGAAATCCGTAGCGTCGCAGGATACGGGACGCCAGAGTTTTCATGAACAGCGCCCCCGCTGCGGATATGAAGGTGATCGTGCCGGATTGAAATGGCGTGTAGCCAAAGCCGCGCTGCAACATCAGGGGTAACAGGAAGGGAATCGCGCCGGTGCCTATACGGAACAGGGTTCCGGCGACAATGCTGATGGCGAAACTCGGTATGCGGAACAGGCTGAGATCGATGACGGGGTCGGTTATGCGCAAGGCATAAACGACATACCCGACACAGATGAAAAGACCAATGACGATGCTGGCGATCGAGGCATCGGTCGGGATCAGGTGCTGGCCACTGGTCGCGAGGCCGAACATCAGCAGCGTCAGCCCGATGCCGGATAGGAGAAAGCCCTTGATATCGAGGGGCGGGACATTCTCCTCCCTGACATTCTCGATGAACAGCGTGGCGAGGATAATGCCGACAATACCGATAGGGATGTTGATGACGAATATCCAACGCCAGCCAAAATGAGTCGTGATGAAGCCGCCGAGCATCGGGCCTATCACCGGCCCGACCAGGGCAGGCATGGTGAGCCAGGCCAGGGCCTGGACAAGTTCGTTCTTCGGCACGTTACGCAGCAGCACCAACCGCCCGACTGGCACCATCATCGCTCCGCCGACGCCCTGAAGAAAACGGAAAAGGACAAGCATTTCCTGATTAGTTGCCAGCGAGCAGCAAACCGAGCCGATGAGAAACACCATCATGGCGCTGCGAAAGACCGTGCGTGCGCCGAATTTATCGGCCGTCCAGCCGCTGATTGGAATGAAAATCGCCAGACTGATGAGATATGCGGTGAGGGCAAGCTTGAGAGCAAAGATGTCCTTGCTGATGAGGGCATCATATTCGGACGGAGAAAGAGTCGGAATACGGGCTAGAGTCCGTCCGGCCTCGCCGAGGTCTCTGGCAATTTCCGGCAGCGAGGTGGATATGACTGTCGAATCCGTGTTCTCCATGAAGAGCGCGGTTGCGACGATGAGAGGTATGAGGCGTGATGGGCGCATGTCACCAATAGTTTAGATGACCGTTGATATTATATTAATCGCAGTACCCTGAAACGGTTCGTTTTGACCAGACGGGATTTATGTCGAACGCGGATTACGGGTTGTAATTTTTAATTTTAGCGTCGCTTCCCCTAGCGGCAATCGTTTCGGCATGCTACGGGCCAGTGCCAACTCTCATATTCAGGCGCGTTAGCGCGGCGCATGAAAATTTTCTGATGGAGCTGGCGTATGGCCAATATTACGGAACACCGCATTTCCGAAGGCTTGACTTTTGACGATGTCCTGCTGCGTCCTGGCCTGTCGGAGGTGCTGCCCTCCGAGGTCGATATCGCGACAAAGCTGACACGTGGCATTTCTCTGAAACTGCCAGTTATTGCTTCCGCCATGGACACCGTGACCGAGTATCGCATGGCGATCACCATGGCGCAGAATGGCGGCCTCGGGGTGATCCACCGCAATCTCGAACCGGAGGAGCAGTCCGAGCAGGTCAAGCTCGTCAAGAAATACGTTTCGGGCATGGTGGCAAGTCCGATCACGATTTTTCCCGATCAGACCCTGGCCGATGCCCTGGCGCTGATGCAGAAGCACAATATTTCCGGCATTCCCGTGGTTGAGCGGGGTGGGGCAGGCAGCCGGGGCAAGCTCGCTGGCATTCTCACCAACCGGGATGTGCGGTTTGCCAATAATCCAGCACAACCGGTCTCTGAACTGATGACCAAGGATCGCCTCATCACCGTCCGCGAGGGAGTCTCAAAAGAAGAGGCGAAGCAGCTTCTGCATCAGTTCCGCATCGAAAAGCTTCTGGTGGTCGATGACCATTACCGCTGTATCGGCCTCATCACTGTCAAGGATATGGAGAAGCAGATCGCTTATCCGAATGCCTCAATGGATGCGCAGGGACGGCTGCTCGTTGCTGCCGCCACCACCACCGGTGAGGGCGGTCTGGAACGGGCTGAACGGCTGATCGACGCCGGATGCGATATTCTCGTAGTCGATACG
>JAVBRX010000055.1:0-10577 GCA_031547465.1 Microvirga sp.
CACCGCTTCCGCCACGGGAGCCTGGACCTGGACGCCGGATACGGCGCTTGCCGACAAGACCTACGTCTTCACCGTCACCTCAACCGACAAGGCCGGGAATGTCAGCCCCGTCTCCGACAGCCACACCGTCACCGTCGATACCGTGAAGCCAAGCCCGGTTCCGAAGATCGACACCATCACCGACGATGTCGCTCCGGTCACCGGTTTGGTGCTGGATGGCAAGCATACCAATGACGACAAGCCGACGCTGGCGGGTAGTGGTGCCGAGGCTAACAGCATCGTTACCATTTACGACGGCGCAACAATCCTCGGCTCCACCACGGCGGGCAGCGACGGCAAGTGGAACTGGACCCCAACCACGGTGCTGTCAGAGAAGGAGTATGTCTTCACGGTAACCTCGACCGACAAGGCCGGGAACGAGAGCGACCATTCCAGCACGTTTACAATCACCATCGACAAAACCGATCCGACAATCAAACCGGTCATCACCAGCGTGTATGACGATGCTGGAACAATCACTGGCGAGTTGAATAAGAACGATACGACTGACGACACCACGCCGAAACTCTCTGGCAATGGTGGTGAGCCGAATGGTATCGTCCGTATCTTCGATGGCTCGACCGATCTCGGCTCAACCACAGCGGACGCTCTGGGTAACTGGACGTTCACACCTGCGGCCTTGGCCGGTAGTCCGGCGACCCTGCACATCTTCACGGCGAAGAACGTCGATCTGGCTGGCAATATCGGCCCGGCGTCAGATCCGTGGGCGGTGACGATCGATACCACGCCTCCGATGCTTCCGGATTTCAAGACGACGGTCGTGCTGGAGGACGACACCTACCACGGGCTGCCGACCGGCATCGGCTATGCCACCCCGACGACGGCGACCAACGCCGACCTGATTACCCGCGACCGCGATACGCTCACCCTCACGGGCGTTCTGGGCGGCTCGGCCTTGCCGACCGGTTGGAAGTTCCAGCTTTCGGATGATGGCGGAGCGACCTGGACGACGCTGGTCTCCTCTGGCGGCGGCTCAAGCTGGTCCTATGGACTGAAGACCGGCCCGGTTGTCGAAGGCACGTACCCGGTTGAGTTCCGGGTCATTAACGGTGCAGGAGCAGTGGCGGAGACGTCACAGCTTCCGTCCTCGAAGACGGTGGTGGTTGATCATACTGCTCCGGGGGGGATCATCGTCGAGCCGACGGTCACCGGTACACTGGTACATAACGGCACGGTTACGGTCACCGGCAAGGGTGGCACGATGGGCGATTACGTGGCGCTGGTTCAGGATATGAACGGCGATGGCGTCTACCAGGAACAGATCGACAAGATCCTCGGCTGGTCGAAGGTCAACTCTTCCGACTGGAGCTTTAGCGCCACGGTGCAGAGCGGCATCACCAACCTCGGCTTCATCACCTTCGATGAAGCTGGTAATCGCTCGAAGCTCGGCCCGCTGACCTCGATCGCTGTCAATGATATCACCGGCATCCAGAGCATGGCTTGGGGTTCGGGTACGGCAGGCTATGGCGGGCGTTCGCAATCCTCGTCGATGGCGATCTCACCGACCGGTGGCTGGTTGTTCTTCCAGGTTGACAACAGTTACGGCGGCAACCTGTATACACAGCAAAGTACCGGTTGGCAGAATATCAGCACAACGGCACTACCGAGAAACATCAACTACAATAGCGGATATGGCTCATACTATACGGCGTCGACCTTCGCCGATATCGATCGTAATGGCTATATGGACATGCTCAATACGCCGAGTCAGTACTCTTCGCAGCTCCTGAATATTTACAAACAGGATGCAAATGGCTGGACACAGACCTCTGTCGATGTCGGTACATATGTACATATGGGCGCAACGATTGCCTTCGATAAGGAAGGCGACGGTTATCTTGATGTCGTCTCTGCCGACTCGCAGGCCGACAGTATTACCTTCGTCTACAACAACGCAGGTACGCTGGCACCAGCAAGTTCCGCCGGTCGCCCGAACGTTCGGGCCACCGATACCGGCAGCGCTTCGATGATCAGCGACTCTAACGGCAATATCAAGAAAGGGGCCAGCACGGTCGATATCGACAATGATGGTAGAGTTGACATCGCTGGCCATATCGGTGGCAGTGGCAGTGCGCAGATGTTCCAAGTCTACTATAACTACCAAACGAGCACGAAATCGTTCATGCTCAAGAACTTCGGTAATGTGCTGCGCACCGACGGCGGCGATCCGGATTACAACGACATCGAGCCGAATGAGACCTGGGCCGACTTTAACGGCGACGGCAAGATGGACGTGTTCTTGAGCCGCGGTGCGGGCATCACCACGACCGGAACCGGTCACAACAGCTCGAACAGTGACGAAAGCCGTATTTACTATAACAATGGCGGTAGCCTGAACACGTCCGCCGGAACCTTCACCCGGTTCAACGATACGCATGATGGCGTGACGTCGTTTGCGATCGACTGGAATCAGGACGGGCTGGTGGACGTGATCGAGATGCCGAAGGCAGAAGGCAACACTACGACGCTCCAGTTGTGGCAGAATACCGGCGTCAGTGGTGGCATGGCGACGTTCACCGGCAAGAGCCTCGGCACCCAGACCGGTGTTGTCGGTTCTATGGCGGCGGACATCAACTGGGATGGTTCTGTCGACCTGATCATGATGACCACCGGCACGGCAAAGGTGCTGCTGAACCCGACCACGGCGCTGGACGGCACCAGCATGCATATCCGCATCGTTGACCAGGAAGGCATCAACATCTTCTACGGCAACACCGTGAACCTATATGACTCGAAGGGCAAGCTGGTATCGACGCAGCAGATCAACCCGCAGGGCAACAGCACTAACTCGTCGGGCCTGCTGAATTTCTACGGGCTGGACGAGAACGAAACCTACTCGGTGCAGTTGTTGCGGGTGACCAACGGTGTGCAGAACCATACCGGCGACGGTCACAATTACGGCGGTTTTGCAGAGACCACGGTCAACGAGACCTGGGGCGGACTGAAGGCGAGCGCGGTGACCGACGCCTACATGCTAACGGCGGAATCGCACACGGCGATCAACACCGTGCTCTCGAAGCAGTTCGGCACCGGCTACAACGATACCTTCTTCACCACCCACGGCGACGACAGGTTCGACGGTACCGGCGGCTGGAGCGAGGATTTCGGCAACGGTTCGGTATGGGTGGCGAACGGCGGTCAGGATACGGTCGATTACAGCCGTTCTGCGGCGGCAATCACTGCCAACCTGAACACCGGCGTGGCGACCGGCGACGGTACCGACACGCTGGTCAACATCGAAGGGCTGATCGGCTCGAAGTTCAACGATACCTTCACCAGCAAGGCGGGCATCGATAACTTCTTCGATGGTCGCGAAGGCAACGATACCTACAACCTGTCGGCTGGCGGGCATACGGTACTGACCTACACGATGCTGGACGCGAACGACTCAACCGGTGGCAACGGCAACGACGTCGCCAACGGCTTCCATATCGGCCAGATGAAGACCGATGCCAACGCCGACCTGATCGACCTGTCGCAGCTGTTCGCTAACACGCCGAACATGCCAGCGCTGAGCGGTTACGTCGATACCGACGGTAAGTTCAAGTTCGACGTCTCAACCGACCATAACGGTGGTGCTGGCGGCATCCAGGACTTTCTGAAAGTGACGACGAGCGGCGCGAATACCCTCATCTCCGTCGACCTCAACGGCGGTGGCGACTCGTTCGCAACCGTGTTGACACTCAACAACGTCAACACGACGCTGGAGGAACTGGTGAAGAACAACCAGATCGTCGTCGGCTAACGTTTGGCGGATATGGGCTGGAAAGCCCGACAAGAAACCGGGCGGCAGGGAAAAATCCTGTCGCCCTTTTTCATGGGCCTGACCGATGCGTCACCTGGGGCAGGGCGGAACAGGTGGTCAGAGTAGCCATGCCAGCAGGATCATAAGTGTTCGAGGGGCCGCAGCGGCGAAGTGACGTTGAAGGCGAAGTGACGTTGAAAAAGAGGCTGGAACAGGCGTTCTTCGGAAAAGCCCCAGCAATGATTTTATTTCGCGTCAGAACCGGGCGAAACGCGCAACCTCGAATGGAGCGCAAAATGCGTGAAATTTCAATACAGGCAATCTTCATTTGCGAATCGGTGCGGTTCCTACAGATCGATCCGTTGTCGAAATCCGGCTCTCGCATGATGACACAGTCTGCCAGATAACCGGTAAATTGTCGCACCCCCCGGACACAAGAGAGGGCGGTCTTTCTCCCCGCTACGGCAGAAACAAAATTAAAATCATTACAATTCAAAGCTTTGCCAGTCAGCGATAGAGCGGAAGATCGCCTGTCTGTCCATGCTCTCCAATACCAGGGACATTCACCGGGGAGCCTCGTTTGCGCTTCGACAAATTGGCGGGAATCCGCTTCGCCTATAGTTCCATCGGACTGGTAACACCCAGGGCTGCCATCCGGTTCATGTGGGCCGGAATGCTTACAGCTTAACAATAAAATATCAGGAAAAATGTTCAAAGGGCCTAACTCACTGGGGGATTACAATGCGATTAAGCAAATTATCCATGCCATTGGCTGCGGTTCTGGCTTTGATGGCCGTGCCGGCAATGGCGCAGACGAAGATGGAATACCGCAACGATGCGTTTGCGAAGAGCCATCCGGACCAATACGGCTCATGGGAAAAGACGAAGGACAGCGGCAAGCCTGAAGATGCTCTTGCCGAGGATCCGAACCTCGTCGTCCTGTGGGCGGGCTATCCCTTCGCGAAGGATTACAACAAGCCTCGCGGCCACTTCTTCACCATTACCGACATCCGTCAAACGCTGCGTACCGCCGCTCCCAAGACGGCGGCCGATGGTCCGCTGCCGATGGCGTGCTGGAGCTGCAAGGGTACGGACGTGGCCCGTGTGATCGCCAGCCAGGGCGAAGAAGCCTACTTCAAGGGCATGTGGGCGCGTGGTGGCCCGGAAATGGTCAACTCGACCGGTTGCGCCGACTGCCACGACACCACTTCGGATGACTTCAAGTCCGCCACGGCTGGCAAACCGGCCCTGCGGTTGTCCCGTCCGTACGTCTCCCGCGCGATGGATGCCATCGGCGCGTCCTTCGACAAGCAGAGCCGTCTTGGCAAGCAAAGCGCAGTCTGTGGCCAGTGCCACGTCGAGTATTATTTCACCGGCCCCGACAAGCAGGTCAAATTCCCGTGGGATGATGGCGCCAACCTTGAGGCGATGGAAAAGTACTACGACAACATCAAGTTCTCGGATTGGACGCACGCGCTGTCGAAGACACCGTCGCTGAAAGCGCAGCATCCTGAGTTCGAAACTTGGCGTCTCGGCATCCATGGCAAGAACAATGTCACTTGCGCTGATTGCCATATGCCCAAGATGAAGAATGCCCAGGGCAAGGAATTCACCAGTCACAACATCGGTCAGCCGTTCGATAACTTCGACAAGACCTGCAAGAGCTGCCACGATCAGGCCAAGGAAGACCTCCAGGCTGTCGTCGCCGACCGCAAAAAGCAGGTTGCCGACATCAAGTTGCGCGTCGAGAAGCAACTGGTCGCCGCTCACTTCGAAGCGAAGGCCGCTTGGGACGCCGGTGTGCCGGAAGCCGAAATGGCCCCGATCCTGGCCGATATCCGTCATGCTCAGTGGCGTTGGGATTATGCGATTGCCTCGCATGGTATCCACATGCACGCTCCCGATGTTGGCCTGCGTATGCTCGGCACGGCGCTTGACAGCGCAGCCGAAGCCCGCGTGAAGCTGGCCCGTGTGCTTGGCGCCAAGGGTATCCAGGTGACGATCCCCGACATCTCCACCAAGGAGAAGGCCCAGGCTGCTGTCGGTATGGATATGCCGAAGCTGAATGCCGACAAGCAGGAATTCCTCAAGACCGTCGTTCCGACCTGGGACGAAGCGGCCAAGAAGAACGGCCTGTACTAAGAGAGGTTAGATCTCTGGTAATCGGTTAATCAACGATAATCGGTTAAGTTAAACAATGACCCCCGCACCTAAAAAGGCGGGGGTTTCTCAAAGATCGGGCAAGCTTAAGGATGGAGATCCCCGCTATGGGGCACGTAGTGAAGACTATACTGACGAAACTTGTTTTCATTGCATTGCTGGCGGGGGGAGTATGCTTCCAGGCATCTGCCCAGACCTCCGGCGATGAGGGCGGACGCTCCAGCGTTCGCGGGCCGGATCGGGCCTGTCTGCAGTGCCATAAGGAAGAAAGCGAGCGTATGCTCGGCATGCACAGCAAGGCGGAAAGCCCCAATAACAACGAGCCGGTTACCTGCAGCAACTGCCACGGCCAGACGAAGTCCGACCATCGCGACGGCGGCAAGGGTGTCATGGTTTTTGGCGCCAAGAGCCAGTTTCCTCTCGATCAGCGCAACGGCGCCTGCATGAGCTGTCACGAAATCGAGCCGATGCGCAAAGCGCTCTGGGCGCATGACGTCCATATCACGCGGACTGTCTGCACGAATTGCCACCAGTTGCACCCGAGCAAGGATCCGGTGAAGGGGCTGGCAAGCAAGGATCGCATCAAGCTGTGCGTGGATTGCCATGGCAAGCTGCATCAGGAAGCCAAGGCCGCCAAAGAGAAACTCGCTGGACAGGTGAAGCCATGACTACGTCGCGCCGTCAATTCATGGCGTGTGCAGGCGCGGGCGCATTAGCGCTCGCCGTCAAACCAGCCTGTGCGCTGATCGGATCGTCGGAAATCGACGGCGTGCGCTACGGTATGCTGCATGACGAGACCGCTTGCATCGGCTGCACCGCCTGCATGGAGGCCTGCCGGGAAACGAACAACGTTCCGGAGGGCGTCTCCCGCCTTGAAATCATCCGTACCGGGCCGGTCGGGGAGTTCCCCGATGCCCAGTATTTCTTCTTCCGCAAATCGTGCCAGCATTGCGAAGATCCGCCGTGCGTCAATGTTTGTCCGACCGGGGCGTCGCATATCGACCCCAAGACCGGCATCGTAGACATCAACGGTGATATTTGCTCCGGCTGCAAGTATTGCGTCGCTGCCTGCCCGTACAAGGTGCGCTTCATCAATCCCGTGACCCGCATTATCGACAAGTGTGATTTCTGCCGTCACACCAATCTGAAGCAGGGCAAGCTTCCGGCCTGCGTGCTCGCCTGCCCGATGGAAGCGCTCACATTCGGCAATCTTGACGATCCCAAGAGCGAGATCTCCCGCAAGATCAAGGCGTCGACGACTTACCGCTACAAGGAAGCCGTGGGCACTAAGCCGAAAATGTACCGGATTCCCAAAGGACAGATTAGATCATGATCCCCGCAGACCCGTTTCATTTCGATACCCTTGTCTGGAAGTGGCGGATCGCGACCTACTTGTTTCTGGTCGGCGTCTCCGTTGGTTCCGTCGTGTTCGCCATCCTCGTCAAGCGGCAACTCCTGGGGAAGGAGGCCAACCGGAACGGCATCGTCAAGGCTGCGGCCATTCTCGGCCCCGTGGCCGTCGCTTCCGGTCTGGTCCTGCTGATCTTCGACCTTGCACGGTGGTGGATGTTCTGGACGCTGCTGGTGTTCTATAAACTGAACTCCATCATGTCCATCGGAGTCATCCTGTTCCAGACTTACATGCCACTGGTGATCCTGTGGATCCTGATCGTGTTCCAGAGCGAGGCGCTGGCGGTTCGCAAGTGGCTTCTCGGCGATAAGCTGACGTTCGTTGATGGCCTGATCCGCTACGTCGCCAAATTTGAGCGCATCATCGAAGCACTGCTGTTCATCAATTGTCTGGCACTCGGCGCTTACACCGGCTTCCTGCTTGCGGCGCTCAAGAGCTATCCAATGCTGAATAATCCGGTGCTGCCGGTGCTGTTCCTCATCTCCGGCCTGAGTTCGGGTGTGGCAGCCACGACGGCGATGGCGATCACCGTCTTTAAGGAAGATACGCACAATAAGGCGCTGGCTTTCATCCACCGGTTCGAGTTGCCGCTGGTCTTCTTCGAACTGTTCCTTTTCTTCTGCCTGTTCGTCGGTCTGTATTACGGCGGCGGTCAGAAGGCGGCATCACTGGTTGTGGCGCTGGGAACGGGGTTCTGGGCAAATGTCTTCTGGTACGGAGTTCTAGGCCTCGGCATCGTCGTTCCGCTGGCGATCCGTTTTCTGCATCCGTCGGGACAACATGCCAAGATGCAGATGCTCCTTACCTGCATTTGCAGCCTGTGCGGCATATTCATGCTGCGGTTCTACATTCTCTATGCCGGACAGATCACGGTGATATAGGTTGAAGCCATGAGAATTTTGTGCAGAAGGGTGTAACCCTTCTGCACAATGGAATAACTGGAGTTCTGCTTGCTGCCGGAAATCGGATTCATAGCTCTTCTGACCGCTGCCGCCTTTTCCGCATTGCAGGGCTTTTTGCCGTGTGTCGGCTATCTTACCGGTCGTCCTGAAATATCGTCTGCCACCAGGCTGCTGGCTGGCGGCGCTTTTGTTTTATATGCCGCTGCGCTGACTATTCTCGCGGTTTCGCTTGCGCAGGACGATTTCTCCGTCGCCTATGCCGCCCAGCATTCCAATCGTGTCTTGCCGCTGCTGTTCAAAATTGCGGCAGCCTGGGGCGGGCATGAAGGGTCGATGTTGTTTTTCGTCGCCACGCTCAGCTTGTGGGGAGCGCTGGTCGCGTTTCCCTCAAAGGGCAGAGAGCCGTATATCGATATTCCCGTTCTTGCTGTCCTGGGTGGCATCACACTGGCTTTTGCCCTGTTCGCGATCTTCACTTCCGACCCGTTCGTGCGGCAATTCCCCCCCCCCGTCGATGGGCGGGATCTCAACCCGATGTTGCAAGACATCGCCCTCGTTTTCCATCCACCACTGCTTTACATCGGCTATGCCGGATTCGCTGTCAGTTTTGCCTATGCGATGGTAGCCCTGTTATTGCGTCGGGTGGACAGTGTCCTGATCCGCGCCTGCCGCCCATGGACGCTGGCCGCTTGGATATTCCTGACTGCGGGGATCGCCCTCGGTGCATGGTGGGCTTATTTTGAACTCGGCTGGGGCGGGTGGTGGTTCTGGGATCCGGTCGAGAATGCCTCGTTGATGCCGTGGCTTCTGGGAACGGCTTTGCTGCATGTGATAATCGCCTGCGAGAAACGCGGCATCTTCGGGTTGTTCGTGCTGTTGCTCGCTTTTTTTACTTTCTCCTTCAGCGTTCTGGGCACCTTCATCGTCCGTTCCGGCATCCTCAGTTCGGTTCATGCCTTCGCCGCCAATCCCGATGGCGATAACGGACGAGGGTTGGCGCTGCTGCTGATCCTCAGTCTGCTCCTGACGGTGGTTCTGGGGCTGTTTGCTTTACGGGCCGATACCCGCGCTTCCCGGGAGCCGCTCAGCCTCGTCTCCAAGGAAAGCGCCCTGGCGGCAACCGGCGCGCTTTTTTGCGTTGCGACCGCCTGCGTTCTGATCGGCACGTTCTTTCCGCTGTTCTACAATCTCGCCGGATGGGGGGCGATTTCAGTCGGTGCGCCGTATTTCAACCGGGTCTTCGTGCCTCTCTGCCTTGTCATGCTCGCGATTCTGGCGTTTGCGCCGGTCTTGCGTTGGCAATCTGTTCCCGTCAAAGGTGGATGGGGGCATTTGCTTCTGATGGCGATGGGGGCAGGCGCTGGAGCTTGGCTATGTCTGCGGCACTCTCTGTCGCCGGGTGGAATTGCCCTCATTGCCTCCATTCTGGCGGGCTGTGTGGCGGCGGCTCATCTCGTGGCACTGGTGCGCGAACGCGGCGGCTGGCGCACCGGCATCCATCTTGTGCATGTCGGTGTTGCCTGTACGGTCATCGGCGCAGTGCAGCTTGCTCAGTTCACAGATGAACGCTGGCTCGCCATGGCCAAGGGCGAGTACCATACGCTCGGCGGTTTCACCTTTATCCTTGATGGCGGTGATTATGCGCTCGGCCCCAATTATACGGCGGAGCGGCTCGATATTCGCGTCGAAGAGCAAGGCACACCCATCGCCCGGCTGATGCCTGAGCGCCGGTTCTACGAGGTACGCGAACAAGCCATGACAGAACCGGGGGTCGCTCCGAAGCTGAGCGGCGATTTTTACGCCTCCATTGGCGAGAAAACCGGCCCGAATGCCTATACCGTTCATCTTCAGTACAAGCCCATGGCAAGCTGGCTGTGGCTGGGCGCGGCACTGATGGTTTTCGGCGGTTTGCTGCGATTCGCCTACAGACGCCCGGCGTCATCTTTGCCAGGACAGGGAGGTCGCTGACATGCGCAGGCTGTTCCTGTTCATTCCCCTCATCCTGGTGGTTGGTTTCAGTCTCACGTTGTGGCGCGGCCTCGGCGTCAATCCGAACAACCAGGATAATGCCGTCATCGGGCGCGCCTTGCCGGATTACACCTTGCCCGATCTGATGCAGCCGGAGAAAACCGTTTCCCTGCAATCCCTCAGAGGAAAACCTTTGGTTCTGAATGTCTGGGCCAGTTGGTGCGATACCTGCCGGGCGGAGCATCCGTATCTCTCCACCGTTGCCGGTTTGGTTCCGCTCTACGGCATCAGTTATCGCGACAAGCCGGAAGCGGCGCGCAAATGGCTCGCG
>JAVBRX010000161.1:0-24743 GCA_031547465.1 Microvirga sp.
CTGAGCCTCGGTTTCAGCCATGATGTGGATTTCGACATCCCGGCGGGTGTCGCCATTGTCACGCCGAAGCCGACGGAAATCGTTGTCTCTGGCATCGATCCGCAGCAGGTAGGTCAAGTTGCTGCCGAGATTCGCGCGTACCGCCCGCCGGAGCCTTATAAGGGCAAGGGTGTGAAGTACTCCGACGAGTTCATCTTCCGCAAGGAAGGCAAGAAGAAGTAAGGACGGCGATCATGTCACAAAAATTGAGCGTTGCCGATCGCCGCAAGGCCAGTATCCGCCGGAAGATCCAGTCGGTCGCCAACGGGCGTCCGCGCCTGTCGGTGTTCCGTTCCTCCAAGCAGATTTATGTACAGGTCATAGACGATGCGCAGGGTAAAACCCTGGCAGCAGCCTCGACCTTGGACAAGGATCTGCGCGGCAAGCTGAAGACGGGCGCAACCGTCGATGCAGCCAAGGAAGTCGGGAAACTGGTTGCCGAGCGGGCGATCAAGGCTGGGGTGAAGCAGGTTGTGTTCGACCGTTCCGGTTACCTGTTCCATGGTCGCGTCAAGGCTCTGGCCGACGCGGCCCGTGAAGGCGGTCTGGATTTCTAACCCTTTCCGCATCCCGGATTAAATTGAAGCGAGCGGGGCTTCCTCCCGCGTAAGTGAGCAAAGAAGAATGGCAAGAGAACCGAGAGAACGGGCTGAGCGCGAAGAGCGCGACAGCGAGTTCGTCGACCGGCTGGTGCATATCAACCGTGTCGCGAAAGTGGTGAAGGGTGGCCGTCGTTTCGGCTTCGCCGCCCTCGTCGTGGTCGGCGACCAGAAAGGGCGCGTCGGCTTCGGGCATGGCAAGGCCCGTGAAGTTCCGGAAGCGATCCGCAAGGCGACGGACGCAGCGAAGCGGTCGATGATCCGCGTGGCGTTGCGTGAGGGCCGTACCCTGCATCACGATGTCCATGGCCGCTGGGGCGCGGGCAAGGTGGTACTGCGGGCTGCGCCCCAGGGAACCGGCATCATTGCCGGCGGCCCGATGCGCGCCGTGTTTGAAACGCTCGGAATGCAGGACGTGGTCGCGAAGTCGATCGGCTCCTCCAATCCGTATAACCTCGTTCGGGCGACGTTCAGCGCGCTCAAGAATGAGGACAGCCCGCGCGCCGTGGCGGCGCGTCGGGGTCTGAAGGTCTCCGTGCTGCAGAGCCGCCGCCGCGATGCGGAAGGCGACGCCACCGGCGCCGATTCGTGAGAGGGGCGGACAGATGGTTAAGAAAGCAGCTAAAGTGACCGCAACGGTCACGGTCGAGCAGACCGGTTCGCCGATCCGCCGCGAGGCCAGCCAGCGTCAGACGCTGATCGGGCTGGGGCTGAACAAGCTCCATCGCACGTCGACCCTGCCCGACACCCCGGCGGTGCGCGGCATGATCGCCAAGGTCAAGCACCTCGTGCGCGTCGTCGACGGGCAGTGAGGAGGACGCCATGAAACTCAATGATATTCGCGATAACGAAGGCGCTACCAAGGCGCGGATGCGTGTCGGGCGTGGCATCGGTTCCGGCAAGGGCAAGACCGGTGGACGCGGCGTGAAAGGCCAGACCTCCCGTTCCGGTGTGGCTATCAAAGGCTTCGAAGGTGGTCAGATGCCGCTGCATCGGCGCTTGCCGAAGCGTGGCTTCAACAAGCCGAACGCCATCGATCTGAACGAGGTCAACATCGGACGCATTCAGGAAGCCGTGGATGCCGGGAAGCTTGAGAAGGGCGCTCCGGTCACTAATGCGGCGCTTGTTTCCGCCGGATTGTGCTCCAAGCCGCGCGATGGCGTGAAGATCCTCGGCGTCGGAACGTTGAAGGCCAAACTGGCATTCGAGGTTTACGGCGCGTCGAAGACGGCGGTTGATGCCATTGAGAAGGCTGGAGGATCGGTGAAGATTCTCGGTGGTGAGGCCGCTAGCGCCTGATTGCACCGGTTGCAGTAAGTAATTGAGCGGCGGCGGCTCCCTCGGGCATGCCGCCGTTTTGCTGAAGGGTTTTTCCAGTTCGCCGTACTCTGTTTTAGAGCATTCTGTATTTATACAGAATCGTAAAACGCTCTAATCTCTTTGATTTTGCAATGTTTTTCGCGTTTAATCGGCAACCACTTAAACGCACATTGCTCTCGTGTCGGACAGGGCGGACAGAAGATGGCCGGAAGTGCTGGACGGAGCGCTTTATTGGCGGTATGCACGCGGCGCGTGTCATTTCCGTCTAGACGCGGGAATCTGTGCGGATGTATTCAATTTTAGCTGAGGATGATTGAACGATGGCGTCAGCAGCCGAGCAACTCGCGGCGAATATCAATTTCGGCGCAATCGCCAAGGCGGAAGAGCTGAAGAAGCGGATCTGGTTTACGCTTGGAGCTTTGATCGTCTATCGGCTGGGAACGTTCATTCCGTTGCCCGGGATCAATCCTGAAGTTATCGTGCAGAATTTCCAGAGCAGCGGTGCCGGCGGCGGCATTTTTGGCCTTTTCAACATGTTCTCCGGCGGCGCGGTCGAACGTATGGCGATTTTCGCGCTCAACATTATGCCGTACATTTCCGCCTCGATCATCATCCAACTTTTGTCGTCGGTGGTTCCATCCCTTGAGGCGCTGAAGAAGGAAGGCGAGTCCGGGCGCAAGATCATGAACCAGTACACTCGTTATCTGACGGTGGTGCTGGCGGTCTTCCAGTCGTTCGGCATCGCCTACGGTTTGCAGGCCACCTCCAATGCGGTGGAGAATCCCGGCAATCTGTTTATCATCTCCTCAGTCATTACTCTGACCGGTGGCACCCTGTTCCTGATGTGGCTCGGCGAGCAGATTACCTCGCGGGGTATCGGCAACGGTACGTCGCTCATCATTTTTGCCGGTATCGTCGCCAATCTGCCGAGTGCGATCGGCAAACTCCTGAATCAGGGCTGGACCAACAATCAGGGTTTGATGGTTCTCGGCATCGCCATTATGGCGCTGGCAGTGATTTGCTTTGTCGTGTTCATGGAGCGGGCGCAGCGGCGGCTGCTCATCAACTATCCGAAGCGTCAGGTCGGCAACAAGATGTATGAGGGGCAGACGTCCTTCCTACCGCTAAAACTCAACACGTCCGGCGTCATTCCGCCGATTTTCGCCTCATCGCTGCTGCTTCTGCCGCAAACGTTGGTGTCGTTCTCGGCTGCCGCGCAGACGGGGACTGCCGATGGCGGCATGAACTGGTTTGCCTGGATTGCCGCCAAGCTCAGCCATGGGCAGCCAGCCTACATGATTCTGTATGCGCTGCTTATCATCTTCTTCGCCTTCTTCTACACGGCGGTGGTGTTCAATCCGCAGGATACAGCTGACAACCTGAAGAAACAGGGCGGTTTCATCCCCGGTATCCGTCCGGGGGAGAAGACTGCGGATTTCATCGATTATGTGCTGTCGCGCATTACCGTTCTTGGCGCGGGCTATCTGACGCTGATCTGTCTCTTGCCCGAGGGGGTTATGTCCTGGGTGGGGCAGGGGATTTATCTTGGCGGCACATCGCTATTGATTGTCGTTTCCGTGACCATGGATACGGTCGCTCAGGTGCATGGCCATCTGCTGGCGCATCAGTATGAAGGGCTGGTCAAGAAGGCCAAGCTGCGTGGGAGCTCCCGGAAACGGTAAGGCCGGTTTTCGGAGCGGGCGATGCCCGCTCCGAATGATAGCGGTATCGAGCGAATTGCCGGACGCACGTGAACTTGTTCGTCTTCGTGCCTCCAGAGTGGAATTTTCCGGCATTTTCCATTCTTGATAAAAGGTCTTGCTTCTGAGAAAATTGATTTTCGCTTTCCTTGCTATGCGCTAAAGGTTGCTTGACGGGAAACGTCGAGCCGGTCGCATTCCGTTTTCCACGCCATGCGGAAACACCATTGGCTATCGGCCAAGTACAAGGGGAACGCTATATGAGACTCATACTCTTGGGGCCGCCTGGTGCGGGAAAGGGCACTCAGGCCACTCGCATCAGCCAGAAATACGGTATTCCGCAACTTTCGACCGGCGATATGCTGCGAGCGGCGGTTGCCGCCAAAACGCCTGTCGGGTTGCAGGCAAAGACGGTAATGGAGGCGGGTGGTCTCGTCTCCGATGATATCGTTGTCGGCATCATCGCTGACCGGATCGAAGCCGAGGATGCGAAGAAGGGCTTCATTCTCGACGGTTTTCCGCGCACTGTCGCTCAGGCTGATGCCCTGAACGACATGCTGAAGGGCAAGGGGCTGAAACTTGAAGCTGTCGTTGAGCTGAAAGTCGATGAGGTGATCCTGATCGACCGCATCGTCAACCGTGCCCGTGAAGCCGAAGCGCGTGGTGAAGAGGTTCGCAAGGACGATAACCCCGCTGTGTTTCGCTCCCGGCTGCTGCAATACCGGGAGATGACCGCTCCGGTTTCCGATTATTACTCTCGGACTGGACAATTGAAGACGGTCGACGGGATGCAGTCCATCGATGAGGTAACGACGGCGATCTTCAAGATTTTAGGTTGAGGCGCATCTATGAAATGCTCCAATATGCGGAGTTTCCGGCAGTCTTGGACTTGACGGCAAACGCATAACGGGTTAGTCGCTTGCACTCGCCTAAGAGCAGGTTGATAGAAGGGCTTCATACGAAGCCCTTCTGTTTTGCGTGGAAAGCTTTTATTTCCAAGGCTTTATTATCATCACGCGCAGGGGCCGGCCTCCACCGGACGCGCGTATTGTTCCGACTCGGATTCGTGAAAACGTTTCCGGATTCACATGGAGAACGAGTGTGGCTCGTATAGCTGGCGTTAACATTCCGACGAACAAGCGCGTCGTCATTGCCTTGCAGTACATTCACGGCATCGGCCCGAAGAAGGCTCAGGAAATTGTCGAGAAGGTGAACATTCCAGCCGAGCGTCGCGTCAACCAGTTGACAGACCAGGAAGTGCTGCAAATCCGCGAGGCCATCGACAGCGATTATATAGTGGAGGGCGATCTTCGTCGCGAAGTCTCCATGAACATCAAGCGGCTGATGGACCTTGGCTGCTATCGCGGCCTGCGGCATCGCCGCAATCTGCCGGTTCGCGGTCAGCGTACGCATACCAACGCCCGCACCCGCAAGGGCAAGGCGAAGCCGATTGCCGGCAAGAAGAAGTAATCATCTTCCGGGTTGCCCGTCCGGGCAACCCTTCATTCCCGAGCGCCTGGGATTACGGGCGCGCCCGAAGGATTTAGACATATGGCTAAAGACGTCCAACGCATTCGCCGCCGTGAACGTAAGAACATTGTTTCCGGCGTTGCCCATGTGAATGCTTCGTTCAATAATACGATGATTACCATCACCGATGCCCAGGGTAACACCATTTCCTGGTCGTCCGCTGGTACGATGGGCTTCAAAGGATCGCGTAAGTCTACTCCCTATGCGGCGCAGGTCGCGGCGGAGGATGCCGCCCGCAAGGCAGCGGAACATGGTATGCGCACCCTTGAAGTCGAAGTATCAGGCCCCGGCTCGGGCCGTGAATCGGCCCTACGTGCGCTCCAGGGGGCAGGATTCACCGTTACTTCGATCCGTGACGTGACGCCTATTCCCCATAATGGTTGCCGTCCGCGCAAGCGCCGTCGCGTTTAAAGTTTTGGCGTAGGCTTCACCCTGCGCATGTTTGTTCTTGAGGACGGGCCACCCGTCCTTCGACCGAGACCTCAAGAGGTGTGGTTGTGATTCAAAAGAATTGGCAAGAGTTGATCAAGCCGAATAAGCTCAACGTCGTTTCGGGCGATGATCCGAAAAGCGTCGTGACTGTGGTTGCGGAGCCGTTGGAGCGTGGATTCGGTACGACGCTCGGCAACGCCCTGCGTCGGGTGCTGCTGTCGTCCCTTCAGGGCGCAGCGGTCTCTTCGATGCAGATCGAAGGTGTGCTGCATGAATTTTCGTCGATTCCGGGCGTCCGTGAGGACGTTACGGATATCGTTCTCAACGTTAAAACCATCTCCATCAAGATGCAGGGCGATGGCCCGAAGCGCATGGGATTGCGCAAGGTAGGCCCCGGCATCGTGACGGCAGGCGACATCAACACTGTTGGCGATGTGCAGATCCTGAATCCGGATCTGGTGCTTTGCACCCTCGACGAGGGGGCGGAGATCCGTATGGAATTCATCGTCAATACCGGTAAAGGCTATGTGCCCGCCGAACGTAACCGGCCCGAAGATGCGCCGATCGGCCTCATCCCCGTCGATAGTCTGTACAGCCCGGTGAAGAAGGTTTCATATCGGGTCGAGAATACCCGCGAAGGGCAGATTCTCGATTATGACAAGCTGACGATGACGGTCGAGACCAACGGCGCGATTTCGCCGGAAGATGCGCTTGCCTATGCGGCGCGCATCGTTCAGGATCAACTGTCGATCTTCGTCAACTTCGAAGAGCCGCGCAAGGAAGAGGCCGCTGCCTCCACGCCGCAATTGCCGTTCAACCCGGCGCTGCTCAAGAAGGTGGACGAACTCGAATTGTCGGTTCGTTCGGCGAATTGTCTGAAGAACGACAATATCGTCTATATCGGCGACTTGATCCAGAAGTCGGAGGCGGAAATGCTCCGCACACCGAACTTCGGTCGCAAGTCATTGAACGAAATCAAGGAAGTGCTGGCATCGATGGGCCTTCATCTCGGCATGGAAGTGCCGGGTTGGCCGCCGGAAAATATCGAAGATCTCGCCAAGCGCTTCGAGGAACATTATTGATCGGCCGCATGGCCATCTGACAAAGAGGACCATACCATGCGTCACGGTTTCAAAGGTCGCCGGTTCAGCCGTACTGTCGAGCATCGTCTGGCGATGTTCTCGAACATGTCGAACGCGCTGATCAAGCACGAGCAGATCGTCACCACCCTGCCCAAGGCGAAGGATCTCCGTCCGATCGTCGAAAAGCTCATCACCCTCGGCAAACGTGGCGACCTCCACGCTCGCCGTCAGGCAATGGCCGAATTGCGTGACATTGCAATGGTCAAGAAGCTGTTCGATGTTCTTGGCCCGCGCTACAAGACCCGCCAGGGCGGCTATACCCGTGTCCTGAAGGCCGGGTTCCGTTACGGCGATAATGCGCCGATGGCAGTGATCGAGTTCGTCGATCGCGATGTCGATGCCAAGGGTCAGGATTCCGGTCCGAAGCAGACGGACGAGGCGATGGAAAACGCCGCGTAATCGGATGGCCTGGTTTTCGGATTGAAAAGGGCGGCTCTGGCCGCCCTTTTTTCATAGGGATTCACGGCCTCGGGAACGACATAATGCCATAAAAGGCTGGACGGCGTGTCGATGTCGGAAAAGGTGGCGTTTGCGGGATGTGAAATATCCGCTGCCGGATACCCTTGGCGGCTTGGGTCGGTTGAGGGTCTCGAAGCGACAACTTTTCCCAAGCCGCCAAAACAGGATATGCTTCTCTTGTAATCTGCAAGTCTTAACAAGCGGTTGCGCCCTTATCTTCATGCCGGAACTTTTTTCAGAATTGTTTTTCGGTAGTGATCCGCGTCCTGTCTGAATGGGCGTGGAATAAAAATGGCAGGCATATTCTTGTGGAGCGTTCCTTGCCTGATACGGATAAGGTGACATTCCAGCTTCTTTAATCTAAGGCATCTCCTTTGCTTATTCGTACCCATTTTCGTGGATAAAACCCGAGGAGACCGCCGATGCAATTGTTGATGGATGCCCTGAAGTTCGACCGGCTCCTGACGCCTACCTATATCAAGTACATTTATTGGGGTGCTGTGGTGTGTGTCGTCATAGGCTCTGTTTTCGGGCTGCTGGCATCGATCTCAAACTTTAGTATCGGTGGAATCGTCGGTTCACTGATCAGTGGTATTATCGGGTTGGTCATGTTGCGAATCTCGTGCGAAGTGACGTTGGTGCTGTTCTTGATCGAGGCGCGGCTGCGGGAACTGAACCAACGGGTTGGCGGCGGTCGCTGAGAAAGCGGGCATGCCCCTCCGCATGGAGTCGCGCCAGCGGGAAGACGATGACGCATCTGGTTTTATTGCCAGGAATGGACGGAACGGGGGATCTGTTCGAGCCGTTCATTGCAGCGTTATGTCTTGAAATAAGCGTTACAGTCGTTCGTTATCCACTGAGGGAGCCGCTTGGGTACGATGCCCTTGAGACCTTGGTGTATCAGGCATTGCCTGAGAACGAGCCATTTGTTCTGGTCGGAGAGTCATTCTCCGGCCCGATAGCTGCGGCAATCGCCGGAAGGCGTCCACCGATGCTTAAGGGGCTGGTTCTTTGCTGTTCATTCGTGAAAGCACCGTATCCGACACTGGTGGGTTTGAAGCCTTTCGTTCCGCTGTTTTCTCCAAATCTGTTGCCGGAAGCCATATTGCGCTGGTTGCTGCTGGGGTGCTGGGCGACGCCCGGTCTGAGCGTAGTCCTGATGGGGGCGATAAGAAAAGTCTCTCCCTCCGTCTGGCGGAAGCGGATACGGGACGTTCTGCTGGTCGATGAAACGGCAGCGCTCAAACATGCGCCCATTCCTGTTCTTTATCTGCGCGGTGCGAATGACCGGCTGATGCCTCGTTCGGCATCGGGGCTTATTTTGCAGGTGCGGCCCGATGTGCGGATTGCCGATTTTACTGCGCCGCATGCATTACTGCAAACTGTTCCACAGGAAGCCGCCGCATGTATCGAGGCTTTTGCCGAAACGGTTCTCTTGCCATAATTTCGGCCCCGAACCCCGCGCATAACGTGGCAGAAACGAATGATTCCCGTGATTTGCGGTACATAAGATTTTTTGCAAAGATATGGAGATGACAATGAAATTGTCAGGAGCGTTACGGTTGCTGGCGGTGGTTCTGCCGTTGGGAATCGGTGCCGCAGGGCTGATCCATGAAACCGCTCTGTCGCAAACTCGCACAGCGCCGGTGACGAAGGGCGATATCCAGCTTTCGTTCGCTCCCGTCGTAAAACGGGCTGCACCGGCAGTCGTCAACGTTTATGGTGCACGGGTCGAACGGCAGACGCGCAGCCGATTGATGGACGATTTCTTCCGCGATTTCTTCGGCGATCAGGGGCTGGGCGTGCCGAGAGAGCGCATTCAGCGTTCGCTTGGTTCCGGAGTCGTGGTGGACGGAGATCTGGTCGTCACCAACCATCATGTCATTGAGGGCATGACGGAGGTGAAAGTCTCGTTCGCTGACAAGCGCGAATTCAATGCGCAGGTGGTGCTGCGCGATCCGCGCTCTGATCTCGCGGTGCTGCGCGTCAACGACATGCCGAAGGTTGCGCCCCTGGAATTCGCCGATTCGGAGACGCTGGAAGTGGGTGATCTGGTGCTGGCAATCGGTAATCCGTTCGGCGTTGGACAGACGGTGACGCAGGGCATCGTCTCGGCGATGGCGCGCACGCAGGTCGGGGTGTCTGATTATCAGTTCTTCATCCAGACCGACGCTGCGATCAATCCCGGCAATTCCGGCGGGCCGCTGGTCGACGTGAATGGGCGGCTTGTGGGCATCAATACGGCGATTTATTCCCGCTCCGGCGGCAATATGGGCATCGGCTTCGCTATTCCCTCGCAGATGGTGAAGATGGTAGTTGAATCTGCGCGCCTTGGCAGCAAGACGGTGCAGCGCCCCTGGCTCGGTGCCCGGTTGCAGGCCGTGACGCCGGAAATGGCGGAGGCCGTCGGCCTCGATCATCCGACTGGAGTCATGGTAACGATGGTGACGCCCAAAGGGCCGGCGGAAGCCGCCGGCCTGAAACGCGGCGATGTTATCCTTGCGGTGGATGGACAGACGATCGAAGATCCGGATTCCTTCGGCTATCGTTTTGCCCTCAAGGGGATTGGCGGAGAAACCAGGCTCTCGACCATGCGGGAGGGGAAACCCGGAACGGTGACGGTGAAATTGGCTCCCCCTGCGGAGACGCGCCCGCGCGATGCCATGTCGGTAACGGTTCGTTCGCCGCTGATGGGGGCGGTCATCGAGAATATTTCGCCCGCCGTGGCGGAGGAAATGCAGATTGACCTCAGCGATGCCAATGAAGGGGTGGTGATTTCCGAGGTTGCCGACGGCAGCACTGCGCAAAGGTTCGGGTTCCAGAGAGGCGACCTGATTCTGGCGATCAACCGCAATAAAATCGGGGTGACGAAGGATGTCGAGACCGCGTTATCCGAACGGTCGCGCTTCTGGGAGATCACGATCAATCGCGGTGGCCGGGTGATGACGACCGTACTTGGCGGCGGCTAACCGCTCCCTATTCGCCGCGCCGGTAAATCGCTATATCTGTCGCTTCGGGGAGCTATGAGGCGGTATCCGCGGAGGATGACAAGGCAATGAGCGATCTATTCGCGCCAGCCCGTGAACAGGCCGGGCTTGAGGGGGAGGGAGGCGCTCCCTCCCGCCCGCTTGCCGACAGGTTGCGCCCCAAGGTTCTGGCTGATGTCGTTGGGCAGGATCATCTTGTCGGGCCGGAAGGGCTGTTGACACGGCTG
The DNA here is from genome assembly GCA_031547465.1 of Microvirga sp. GTDB lineage: Bacteria > Pseudomonadota > Alphaproteobacteria > Rhizobiales > Beijerinckiaceae > Hohaiivirga. Next base: position 10,436 of record JAVBRX010000161.1, read on the forward strand.
ATCGCCGGAGGGTCGCTCGGCTCTCTGATCCTGTGGGGACCGCCGGGACCCGGAAAGACCACGGTGGCGCGGTTGCTTGCGAACGATACCGACCTTGCCTTTGAGCAGATTTCGGCGATTTTTTCCGGGGTTGCCGATCTCAAGAAGGTGTTCGAGACGGCGCGGATGCGCCGTGCCAGCGGTAGGGCAACGCTGTTGTTCGTCGACGAGATCCATCGTTTCAACCGTGGTCAACTCGATGCCTTCCTGCCGGTGATGGAAGACGGCACCATTACCCTCGTCGGCGCCACCACGGAGAATCCTTCATTCGAGTTGAACGCCGCGCTATTATCGCGGGCGCGGGTGCTGGTGTTCCACGCGCTTGACGAGGTAGCGCTGGCGAAACTCCTGGAGCGAGCCGAAGCCGTAACCGGGCAAACGCTGCCGCTCGACGAGGAGGCACGAGCATCGTTGCTGCGGATGGCCGATGGCGATGGACGGGCGGTGCTGACGCTTGCCGAGGAAATCTGGCGCTCGGCCCGCCCAGGCGAAGTGTTCAACGCCAGGGAATTGCAGGACATCATCCAGCGGCGCGCGCCTATCTACGACAAGGGCCAGGAAGGGCATTACAATCTAATTTCGGCTCTGCACAAGACTGTGCGCGGCTCGGATCCGGACGCGGCGCTGTATTATCTGGGGCGGATGCTGGATGCCGGGGAAAACCCGCTATTCATCGCCCGCCGCATGGTGCGCATGGCGGTGGAGGATATCGGCCTTGCCGACCCGCAGGCGCTGGTTATCGCCAACGCTGCCAAAGAAGCCTACGATTTTCTCGGCAGCCCCGAAGGCGAACTGGCGTTGGCGCAGGCGGCGGTCTATCTCGCCACCGCGCCGAAATCGAACGCCCTTTACATGGCGCACAAGGCGGCGATGCGGGCGGCGAAGGAGCATGGCTCGCTGATGCCGCCGAAAACCATCCTCAACGCCCCCACGAAGCTGATGAAGCAGGAAGGCTACGGCACCGGTTACCGGTACGACCATGACGAGCCTGATGCCTTCTCCGGCCAGGATTACTGGCCGGAACGACTGGGACGCCAGCATTTCTATGAACCTGTGGATCGCGGTTTCGAGCGCGAGATGCGCAAGCGCCTCGACTGGTGGGAAAAACTGCGCCGGGAACGCCGCAGGCAGGGAGGGGAAGGCTAGAGCGTTTTGCGTTCACACGGAATCGCAAAACGCTCTAAGTGCTTTGATTTCGCAATGTTCTTCGCGTTTAACCGGTATCCACTTAAACGCACATTGCTTTAAACCACCCACCTCAATCCCATTCCGGCGCAAAATCCGGGTTGATCGTGCGCCCATTCAGTGTGGCGAGGGCGGAGATTTGCCGCATCTGCGCATCGGTCAGAACGAAATCAAAAATCTGGAAGTTTTCGACGATCCGCTCTTTGTGGGCCGATTTCGGGATGGCGATGGTCTGCGGCTGCTGGATGTGCCAGCGCAGGACAATCTGCGCTGCGCTGCGCCCGGTCGCAGCGGCGATGGCGGCAATCGTCGGGTGGGTGAACAGGTCCCCCCGACCCAACGGGCAGTAAGAGGTGAAGCTGAGGCCATGCTTGAAGCAGGTGGTGCGAACCTTCGTCTGGTCAAGGGCGGGGTGATATTCGCACTGGTTGGTGACGAGCGGTTCATCCGCGAGGGCAACAGCCTGCTCGATCAGCGGCATGGTGAAGTTGGAAATGCCGATATGGCGCGTCAGCCCTTTGCGTTTTGCTGCGCACAGGGCCTTGATGGTTCCGGCGAGGGGAACTTCTGGTACCGGCCAATGGATCAGCAACAGGTTGACCTGCGACAAGCCGAGTCGCTTCAGGCTTGCTTCCGCCGCACCGATCAGGGCTTCGGGGGCGACGAAATCCCGCCAGATCTTGGTGGTGACGAATATCTCATCGCGCGGAACGCCGGAGAGTTTCACCCCCTTGCCGACAGCTTGTTCATTCTCATAAATCGCCGCCGTATCGATATGTCGATAGCCCGCTTGCAAGGCATATTGCACGGCATCGGTGCAGGTGTCGTCTCGTAAGCGCCATGTGCCGAAACCGAGGGCAGGAATCGATGCGCCATTTGCTGAAACCATGTGCGCTTTCATTAGATCGCTCCGTTTGTATCTCGCCTTCGGCATTCGCCGCAATTTCGAACTGATCTTACCCCATCCTGACCGGGACGCCCAAGGTAGAATGCCGAATTCGACAATGATTATCCGCTATTCAGCCCGAGTACCTCGCGACCAATGACAATCCGGCGGATTTCCGATGTTCCGGCACCGATCTCATAGAGCTTGGCATCGCGCAGCAGTCGCCCGGATGGGTATTCGTTGATATAGCCGTTGCCGCCGAGCAGTTGCACGGTATCGAGCGCCATGCGGGTGGCGGCTTCGGCAGTGTAAAGAATGGTACCGGCGGCGTCGCGACGGGTGATCCGACCCTGATCGGCGGCGCGCGCGACCGAATGGACGTAAGCTCTGCAGGCATTCGTTGCGACGTACATGTCGGCGATCTTCGCCTGCACGAGTTGGAAGTGCCCGATCGGTTTGCCGAACTGTTTACGTTGCCGGGCATAGGGGACAGCGAGATCGAGACAGGCCTGCATGATGCCGATAGGGCCTGCAGCCAGCACCAGCCGCTCATAATCGAGGCCCGACATCAGCACCCTGATGCCCTCGTCGATGCGGCCCAGCACGTTCTCGACCGGAATCTCGCAATTCTCGAACACCAGTTCGCAGGTATCCGAACCACGCATTCCGAGCTTGTCGAGTTTGGGCGAAGTGGAGAACCCCTTGAAGCCTTTCTCGACAATGAAGGCGGTGAGGGCGCGTTTTTCCGGTGTCAGGTTCGTGCGGGCATAAACCACCAGAATATCGGCGACCGGGCCGTTGGTGATCCACATTTTAGTGCCGTTGAGGATGAAGCGGTCGGATTTGCGCTCGGCGCGGGTTATCATCGATAACGCGTCCGACCCCGCCTCCGCTTCTGACATAGCCAGTGCGCCGACATGCACGCCGGAGATTAACTTTGGCAGATAGCGGGTCTTCTGTTCCGCCGTGCCGTTGCGGCGTATCTGGTTGACGCAGAGGTTGGAGTGAGCTCCGTAGGAAAGGCCGATTGAGGCCGAGGCGCGGGAGATTTCCTCCATGACCAGACAATGTTCGAAATAGCCGAGGCCTGTACCGCCATCTTCCGTATCGACGGTGAGGCCGAGCAAACCGAGCCGCCCCATCTGTGGCCAGAGATCGCGCGGGAACGTATTGGTGCGATCGATCTCATCGGCGCGGGGAGCTATATGCTCCGTGGCGAAATGACGGACAATGTCGCGAATTGTCTGCTCGGATTCGTCTCGCTCGAATTCGGAAGCGGGCGATGGGGGGCCGGTTGCGGTGCTGATCATGACATTTCCCCATTGTGAACGGGGAAATCCGCTGCGTAAGCGCAGGTGCGATATGAAGCACAACCCCGTTTCTGCAGTTATCTAGGGGAGATCGGCCATAATCAGCCCGGTTGTGCTTTGTCCGATAGTCGTGTGTGCCGTTCCGATAGAGACACAATTAAGGTATTTTTTGCCGGAATGCAGAAATTATTTCATGCACAGGCCGAGGGATTGCAGCCGCCTGATGTCGCGCGGGTCGCAAGCGGTGGCGACCATGGTGCGCCACTGGTCTTCGCCGCCATAGAAGGTGTTGCGGTCGACATTGCCGGAAATACCGGGAACGCGCCCGGTGGCGGTGTACTGCCAGAAGGTCCAGCGGCGATTGTCATATTTTTCGTGCGGCTCGGCGGCGACAGAGCGGAGCCAGAAGGGATAATCGTTGAACTCGTCCCGCAGAATCTCGTCGTGGAACGTGATGTCGGTATAGATGATCGGGCGTTTGCCGGTATGCTGCTCCATGGCCTGCAGCATGGTTCTCGCCATGGCGACAGCCTCTTCACGCGGAACCTTCTTCGGACAGTTGCGCGATTGATGATTCCATTCGAGATCGAGGACCGGGGGCAGGGCGTCCGGGTCCGCCGGAACATTGCGTTTGAACCATTCCGCCTGATCTGCCGCCGAACTGCACCAGAACACGAAATGATAGGCGCCGCGCTCGATACCGGCCCGTTTTGCGCTGCGCCAGTTGTCGGCAAACCTGTCATCGATATGGTCAGCCCCTTCTGTTGCCTTGATGAAGGCAAAGCGGGTTCCTGCCTGACGCGCGGCATTCCAATCGATATCGCCCTGCCATTTGGAAACGTCGATACCGTGGATCGGCTGGCGGCGTGCCGCCGCAACGCCGGGGTGAGGCTTGGCGTCGCCATGGACACGATCCGGTCCGATGGCACAGGATTGCAGCATCAACATAGCTCCGCACAAGGCAGCCGGAACCCATCCTATGCGATGGCGCACATCTCCAAACGGCTTATGCCGCCGGTCGTTCTCCGGGAAAGATATGGATTGCGGCATCGGACTATCGGACCAGACTGTGCGTGTTCATGGGAATCAAACAAGCACAGCACAGGTTAACGAAATCTTGATGGGGCGGCTATTGCCTTTGAGGAATTCTGATAGGGTTAATGGTGAAGCGGATAGCCTTTTGAAGATCTGCATCCCGGATATTGCGATGCTTCTGGCCAGTCATTTAATGGCCGCGTCGTAGGGCTCCATCAGTTGCCTGCCAGATGTGAAACTCAAATATCGAGTTGGGTTTCGTCGGCGAAGGCGGCGCGTTCCTGAATGAAGGTGAAACGGGCTTCCGGCTTGGTGCCCATCAGGCGCTCGACCGTCTGCGCTGTTTCGGCACGCTCCTCCGGGTCGATGGCGACCTTGAGCAGGGTGCGCTTCGTCGGGTCCATGGTGGTTTCCTTCAACTGGCCCGGCATCATCTCGCCGAGGCCCTTGAAGCGACCGATCTCGACCTTGGCGTTGCCCTTGAATGCGGTTTTCAGCAACTCGTCCTTGTGCACATCATCTCGGGCATAAACGGTTTTCGCGCCGTGGGTGAGGCGATAGAGCGGCGGCACGGCGAGGTAGAGGTGGCCTTTGTCGATGAGGCGGGGCATTTCGCGCTGGAAAAAGGTGATGAGGAGTGAGGCGATATGCGCGCCGTCGACATCGGCATCGGTCATGATGATGATCTTTTCGTAGCGTAGATCGTCTTCACGGAAATGTGCCCCCGTGCCGCAGCCGAGCGCCTGGGTAAGGTCGGAAATCTGCTGGTTCTGGTGCAGTTTCTCCCGACCTGCCGAGGCGACGTTGAGGATCTTGCCGCGTAGCGGCAGGATCGCCTGCCGGGCGCGGTCGCGCGCCTGCTTGGCACTGCCACCGGCGGAATCTCCCTCTACGATGAACAACTCCGAACCGGCGGCCCCGGCATTCGAGCAATCGGCGAGCTTGCCGGGCAGGCGCAGTTTGCGGGTGGCGGTTTTACGCGCCACTTCCTTTTCCTGCCGCCGCCGCAGGCGTTCCTCCGCCCGGTCGATCACCCAGTCGAGGAGCTTCCCGGCCTGTTGTGGCGAAGCGGCGAGCCAGTGGTCGAAAGCGTCGCGTACGGCAGAGTCGACGATACGGCCCGCTTCCGGTGTCGCCAGCCTGTCCTTGGTCTGGCCCTGAAATTCCGGCTCGCGGATGAATACCGAGAGCATGGCGGCGCTGGTCGCCATTACGTCGTCGGAGGTGACGGACGCCATACGCTTGGCTTGGCCGATGCGCTCGGCATGATCGCGCAAGCCCCTCAGCAAGGCGCTACGCAGACCGGCTTCGTGAGTGCCGCCTTCGGGGGTCGGGATGGTGTTGCAATAGGAGGTAGAGAAACCGTCCTCCATCGCCATCCAGGCGATGGCCCATTCGAGCGAACCATGTCCGCCCGGTTTACTGATCTTGCCGGAGAACACCTGGTCGACGACAAGTTCCTTGTCCTTGATCTCGCGCGCAAGGTAATCGCGCAGGCCGTTGGGAAAACGGAACACCGCCTCCGGCTCGATAGCCATGCCTTCAGAGATCAGGGGCGGCGCGCAATGCCAACGGATCTCGACGCCGCCGAACAGATAAGCCTTGGAACGGGCCATACGGTAGAGGCGTTTTGGCGAAAAATGTGCCGCCTCGCCGAAAATTTGCGGGTCGGGCCGGAAGCGGACGCGGGTACCGCGCCGATTTGGAGTGCGACCTACCGTTTCCAGCCCGGATTGCGGGATGCCGCGTGAGAATGTCTGCCGATAGAGAACCTGCCCACGCGCCACCTCGACTTCCAGTTGCTCGGACAGGGCATTGACGACTGAAACGCCGACGCCGTGCAGACCGCCGCTGGTTTCATACACTTTGGAATCGAATTTGCCGCCCGAATGCAGCGTCGTCATGATGACTTCGAGGGCAGATTTCTGCGGGAATTTAGGGTGCGGATCGACTGGAATGCCACGCCCGTTATCCGTCACGGAGATGAAGCCGTCCTCGCTGAGCTGGACATCAATGAAAGTCGCGTGGCCGGCGACCGCTTCATCCATGCAATTGTCGATCACTTCCGAAAACAGGTGATGCAGAGCACGTTCGTCCGTGCCGCCGATATACATGCCGGGACGGCGGCGAACCGGCTCAAGCCCTTCCAGCACTTCGATGGCAGACGCATCATAGACGGCTTCCGACGTACTTCCCGCCGGGGGAGCGGGCCGAGGGGCGGGGGAGGCCGGTTTGGGCGCGTCGGACGGCAAAGCCGTCACCCGCCTGCCGGGGGAGGGAGTGCCGCCGGGGCCAAAGAGATCGCTGCTATCGCTCATGAGTATCTTTGTTCTAACCGAATCGTCTCCTTTTACACCATTGGACCGCGAATTTCCGCCGAAATCGGACGGTAAGAACAAATTATGAACAATGCATTTAAAACATGTTGTTTATCAATGCATTGATACATTCATCATCCATTTCGCCCATCAACGCGCGGGCGGGTGAGGACCGGCCAATAGGCGAAGAGGAACAAGGCGAATGCACCGATCCACAAAGGGCCGGCGATTTCCAGTGCTCCGTCGTGCCAGGCGGGAAAAAAGCTAGCGATAATGCGGGCGATGACGGCGGCGGTCAGCAGCCAGTAGGCGGCAATCGTTGGACGGGAGACGGCAAGCGGCCTGCCGGTATGGCCAAGCGATGCCCGTGTCATTACAGCAAGAATCATAGTGGCAAAGCAGCCGATACCGATGCAATGCCGCCAGGCATCGGCGAAGGGAGCATGCGTCAGCAGCCAGATGGCCTTGAGGGCGAGACCGATGACCAGCCACAGATACCCGAGATGCAGCACCCAGAGGATCGGTTTCGAGAGGGTGGCAAGGCCGCGCCAGAACCACAGCCGCAGCCCGTGGGCAATTGCTGCGATTGCTGCGATGGTTCCGGCGACCCAGTCCGGATGCGGCATCAGTTCGATGGCGGTCAGGACGACAAGGCTGATGATGGCCATCTTTTCCAGCGGCGCGAAGCTCTTGGGCGCGGCATCGGGGTCGAGCCAGCGAATGCCGTTGCGGGTGAAGGAAGGCACGATTCGCCCGCCGATGATCGCCACCAGCAGGGCGATGACGTTCATGGCGAAGACGAGGCCGAGGGAAGCGGTGTCGGTGGCGATGTCGAGGCGTTGCAGATGCACCAGCAGGTTGGCGATGCCAAGCACGAGCAGCAGGGGAATGAAGGCGATGTTACGCCATTTTCCGGCGCGGATCAGCGGCGTCGCCAGAATGGCGGCGAGCGCCGGGAAAAATGCCAGATCGACAATAGCCGCGACCATGGCGGGAACCGGCGACCATGGCGCAAGGGCAAGGCGCGCCAGCAACCACAGCCCCGCCAGAAGCGCCAGCTTTATTCCGTGGGTGCGTTCGATACCGGTCCAGTTCGGCACGGCGGTGAGGAGAAACCCGGCGATGGCCGCGCTGACGAACCCGAAGAGCATTTCATGCGCATGCCAGATCGCTCCCGGAAAGGGCAGGGCATCGAGGCCGTGGAACAGCGCCGCGAGCCAGAACAAGGTGATGAGAATGGCGTCGACGGCGGCGGCGAGGAAAAAGACGCGGAAACCGTACTGGAAGAGAATCGGCATGGGACTTTCGAAAGGCTTTTCTGTCTGATTGCAGGGCCAGCCTCTATGCCGTCTCAGGTCCGGCCTTACTTTGCGCTTGAGCGAACAGGGTTCACGGGAGCGATCCATCGTTCGTTGTAGGCGTACGTCGGTTCGGATCCGGGTTGGGGCTGAGGATGGCCCACAGGATTATGAGAACGGCGGCAACCCAGGTCAGGGAGGCAGTGGCAATGGCCGTCAGGCGCAGGTCGGCGGTTGTTGGAGATATGAGCGATGCGGGAAGCATCCCGAAGCCACCGCGCAGCAACGCCGTTGCCGCGATAAGCAGGGCGGCGGTGACAAGCGGTCGGACGTGCTCCGCTTTTCCGCTGCGTTGCCCATCCGTACGCAGGATCATCGCCAGGGTACTAACGCCGATGCCGGGGATGAGTGCGATATGTAGTAGATCGGTGATCGTATTTCCGGGGGCCTCGCAGACGAGGGCAAGGCCGGAAAGCACGAGCGCAATACCGATGACGCTCTGCGTCAGGGCGACCAGTCGCAGGCTCATAGGGAATAGTTTGAGCCTGCGGTTCAGGGGCATGATGGCGTTCAATCGGACCAGCCGGGGAAGCAGGCGGAATATCAGTAGCCCTCCCGCAAGGCCGAGGGGAACTGCTGCCAGCCATGTGGACACGCTGCTCCCATAAGCGGTGAAGCCAGTGAGGATAGATACGGCGATGATAGGTTCGCCGAAGGGCGTGGAGGGAAACCGCTCGCCGCCGGATTTTTGCCAGGCACCGGAGATTGCAGCCATCGCGATCCGTCCGCCCATGGTGACGATGAGCGTCAGGACGAGGCCGAGGGAGAGATAGGCGCCAAGCCGCGAGCCATGGGCCAGATAACGCCATTCGCCAAGCTGGAATATGAGTTCAGAAAGGAAGAACCCGCCCATCACGATTGGAAACAGGCCGTTTTTCACCCGTTTGACGCCGCGTAGGAACGTGCGCCCGGCAAGGGCGGCGAACACGCCCGTGGATGTGAGCGATACCGCGCCGCGTGTCAACGGGCCGATCAGTTCGGGGGTGATATAGGTCGCTCTGGCGGCGATCCAGAACAGCGCCAGCGTAACGAGCGCCGGGGAGCGGTCACGGGTGAGCAGGAACCCGGCAATGACGGCTAGGCTGTAGCCGAACACCATCTCATGAACGTGCCATAATCCGAGGCCGGGCAGCGGGCGCTCGAACCATGTCCAGAGCGGAATAGCGAGCGCCGCGTAAACGAGAGCCAGTGGAAAGAACAGGCGATGAGGCTTCATCCTGTCATCCTTCGTGGCCAGAGGGGCGAAGCCGTTGCTCCGATTGCGTTACGCTCCGCCTGCCAGCCCGTTCGACTCCGCGAACTCCTTCCATTCCGCGCCTGGAACGCCGTTGGTGAAACCGTTGGCAAAGGGGGCGTTGGGGTAGATTCTGGCGAGTTCGACCGTGGCCGAGGCGGCATCTTTCTTGCTGTCGAAGACGGCGCGGAAGAGTTTGGTGACCGCCACCATGTCGCAATCCTGCGGTGACAGGCGCAGGGCCGAGACACCCGCTTCCTTGAGGGCGGGGATTGCGCCGATCAGGTTGGCGCAGGCATGCGACAGGGTCTGCACGCCGTTGACGGACAAGAACTTTTCGCCGTCGAGAGTATCGACGTCGAGACCGTCCGGGTCTTTCTCGCAGACGAAGCGGCAATTGTCCTTCGATTGCTTGTGCAGCCGTGCATGGTAGCAGCGGGCGGAAATGGCGAGCGGAATGCGCCCGAAGGCGAAGGCTTCCACCGCCACGCCGGGGCAGGCCTTGGCGATGGTGGCGATGGAGTTCAGCGGCAGTTCCGGCGGCAGGCAGATGCGGGCCGCGCCGTGCGCCGCGAAATATTGTGCCGTCGCTTCGTTATAAGTGTTGACGAACGGGCCGATGGTATGCGGGCGGCCCTCCATATGCAGCAGGCAGGTGATGTCGTTCGCTTCGACCATGCGCTCATGCTGTTTGGCGATGGCCTCCGTCTGCTTACGCTCACGTTCCAGCGCGACCAGCAGCAGTGTCGAGAGCAGGACCTTCTTGCCGCCTTTTTCCAGCCGCTCCACCACGTCGGGCAGCATATCCTCATAGAACGGTGTGCGCTTCGAGCAGACTGTCTCGCCGACACTGACGATATCGACCGGCGCTTCGTCGGCGATGCGAAAGTAAAAATCGCGCCACAGATTGGGCTTCCAGTGGTAGAGAACCGGCCCGAGGGTGAGTTGCATCGTGTTCGTCATCCTGAATGAACGCAAGATCTGCCGAGTTAGCGCCAGGTTTTGCGGTATGCGCCGGTGGTGTTGCTCTGTCCTTCGCTCAGGCTGGCAAGCCCGGCGGCGGAGATTGGGCGGCCAGCATTGAGATCGCTCAACGCCTCGCGGAAGTAGCGCACGACGCTGGCGATATAGGCGCGCCCACGCTGGCGGCCTTCGATCTTCAGGGCGGTGACACCCGCTTGTTTGAGGCCGGGCAGGAGGGTGGCGGCGTCGAGGCTCACCGGATCCTCGAAAATGTAGCCGGAGCCGAGTTCGGTGACAAACCGGCCCTTGCACAGGGTCGGATAGGCGGCGGCTTCGCCCTCACCGAACTTGTTGATGGTGAAAGCTCCGAGCCGCGACACCATCGTGCCCTTGTCGTCGCGATAGGTGACATGGCTCGCGGGCGAGCAGACGCCATTCATGTTGGGGGATTTGCCGGTGGCGTAAGAAGAAAGCGAGCAGCGCCCCTCGGCCATGACACAGAGGCCGCCGAACACGAACACTTCCGTTTCCATGTCGGTGGCTTTGGTGATGGCGGCAATTTCCGGCACCGTCAGCACACGCGGCAGCACTACGCGCTTCACGCCGAATGCCTGCTGATAGAAGCGGATCGCGTCCGGGTTGGCAGCCGCGGCCTGAACCGAGACATGCAGTCGCTGCTTCGGGTGCTTCTTGGCGGCGTAATCGATCAGGCCGATATCGGCGAGGATCAGCGCATCCGCCCCGGTGGCGCAGGCATCATCGACGGCGCGGTGCCAGAGATCAAGCGCTCCGGCGCGGGGAAAGGTGTTGATCGCCACCAGCACTTTGGCGTTGGCGCGGTGGGCGTAGCCGATGCCGTCACGCAGTTCCTCGCGGCTAAAATTCAGGCCGGGGAAATTGCGGGCATTGGTTTCGTCGCGGAAGCCGCAATAGATTGCATCGGCCCCGGCATCGACGGCAGCCTCAAGGGCGGCAGGGGTTCCGGCAGGGCAGATCAGTTCCATGGCGTGGCCTCGCGGGTATAGGCGGGGGTAGCATCCTCGCTCTTGCGGAACAGGCCCATGGCTCGGTTCAGGACAGTTTGCGCGGTGGCGGAGAATGGCCCGAGATTGGAGGCGGCGAGGGCAACAAAATCAATTCGGGCATCGTCCAGAGCGTTGCGCAGCGCCAGCACCGCCTCGACATCGCCTTCGACGATCAGGTCGCGCGAGAAGAACAGGGCGTCGCCGTCATAGGTGCCGTCGGCCATGCCCATCAGACCGGCGAGCGGCCCGGCGATTCGCGCGTCCAGCCCTTCGGGCAATGTACGCACGGCCCTAGCCTGCGGCCTGTCGGGGCGAGGCTCCAGTACGAAGGCGAAGGGGAGGTCGGTCGGGTCGATGCCGAAACGCTTGTCGGCATGTTCGCCCAGGCGGTCGAAGATGCGCGGGTGCTTGCGCATGATCGATTTGACGCACAATGCCAGCACTGGTTGCAACGGCAGAAGCGGCAAAGGCCGCATCGCCAGCGCCAGCGCCGGAGGGATGGCCGGGATCTGCGAGCCGTGAGAGGACATGGACAACTCCTTCTCCCGGAAGCGATATGCTGCCGGGAACCGATCATCGCGCTCAATATCAGGCTGTCCAAGGGGGAAGCAACCGTTACTTCGCCTTGTTCCCGCACCATGAGCATTGCTGCATTGCGGTAGTGGCATTTAGACCGAAAGTTGCGTTCTCGGCTTGCCTTACGTCAAGGACAGAGCCAAAAGAGCAGAGGATTGACGGTTGATAATTGGTCGAACGACGGGAGAGGCGGATTGGTGCGTACGGTGCCGATTTTCCAGGATGTGCGGGCCTTTTTGGCGTTCCTTGAGACGAAGGGCGATTTTGCCCGTATCAGCGAGCCGGTTTCGATTGTCCACGACATGACCGAAATCCACCGCCGCGTGCTACATGGTGGCGGTCCGGCGCTTCTGTTCGAGAAGCCGGTGACGGCTGATGGAACGGTCAGCGACATTCCGGTGCTCGTCAATCTGTTCGGTACGGTGCGGCGTATCGCCTGGGGCTTTGGCATTGAACCGGAGCAGCTTGGCGCGCTCGGCGGGGCCTTGAGTGAGTTGCGTGAGCCGAAGCCGCCGCAGGGGCTTGGCGATGCCTGGAAGAAACTGCCATTGGCGCGGGCGGCGCTCAACATGCGCCCCAAGACAGACGGATCGGGCGCAAAGCGTTCCCGTGTGTTGCAGGGCGAAGCGGTCGATCTCTCGGTGCTGCCGGTGCAGACCAACTGGACAGGGGAAGCTGCGCCGCTCATCACCTGGCCGCTGGTCGTCACCCGCCCGCCGGATTCGGATAGGATCGACGATTATAATCTGGGCGTCTATCGCTGCCAGGTGATCGGGCGTGACAGGCTCATCACCCGTTGGCTGGCGCATCGTGGCGGGGCGAAACATCATCATTTGTGGAAGCAGAAGAGCGAGGAGATGCCGGTCGCCATCGTCATCGGCGCCGACCCGGCGACGATCCTGACGGCGGTGGTGCCGTTGCCGGAAACCCTGTCGGAAATGAAATTTTCCGGCCTGTTCCGCGATGCCCGCCCGGTCCTAACCGATTGCGTGAGCGTGCCTTTGAAGGTGCCGGCGCAGGCGGAGATTGTCATCGAAGGTTATGTCTCGGCAACCGAGACCGCGCCGGAGGGGCCTTATGGCGACCATACCGGCTATTACAACGCCGTCGAGCCGTTTCCGGTGATGCGGGTGACGGCGATCACTCTACGCGAGAACCCGATCTATCTCTCGACCTATACGGGAAGGCCGCCGGACGAGCCGTCGAAACTCGGCGAGGCGCTGAACGAGATTTTCCTGCCGATTGCGCGGCGGCAATTCCCGGAAATCGTTGATCTGTGGCTGCCGCCGGAAGCCTGCTCTTACCGCATGGCGGTGGCGTCGATCAAAAAGCGTTACCCCGGGCAGGCGCGCCGCCTGATGATGGGGCTATGGTCGATGATTCCGCAACTTACCTATACCAAGACGCTGATTATCGTCGACGACGATATCGATCCGCGTGACTGGCAGGACGTGATGTGGGCAGTGGCGACGCGCTCCGACCCGTCGCGCGATCTGATGGTGGTGGAGAACACGCCGATCGATTACCTTGATTTCGCCTCGCCTAGGGCAGGGCTTGGCGGCAAGCTCGGCATCGACGCCACCAACAAGATCGGCACCGAGACGGAACGGGTCTGGGGTGAGGTGATGGGCATGTCGGATGAGGTGATTGCCCGCGTCGATGTGCTCTGGCCGAAGCTCGGCCTGCCGGGCGAAGCGCGCCCAACGAAGAAAAGGTGAGGCGATGGCACAGGCTGCTTCCGTTCCCCGGCGGGTGATCGTCGGTATCAGCGGCGCTTCCGGCGCGGCCATCGGTTTTCGCGTGGTCGAACTGCTGGTCGAAGCCGGGCAATGCGAGGTGCATCTGGTGATCTCGCCCGCCGGCGAGCGCACATTGGCGCACGAGGTCGGGCCGGATGCGGTAGCGCGTCTGGCAAAACTGGCGACAAAGCACCACGCGCATGACGACATCGGCGCGTCGATCGCCAGCGGTTCGTTCCGCCATGAGGGCATGATTATCGCGCCCTGTTCGGTGAAGACGCTCTCGGCTGTCGCCTATTGCGCCGCCGACAACCTGCTGGCGCGGGCAGCGGACGTCGCCTTGAAAGAACGCCGCAAGCTGGTGCTTCTGGTCCGCGAAACCCCGCTACACTTCGGCCATCTGCGCGCCATGAGTGCCGTAACCGAGGCTGGCGGTATCGTCATGCCGCCGGTTCCGGCGTTTTATATGAAGCCGCAGAGCGTAGCGGAAATTATCGACGAGACGGCGCGGCGGGCGATTGGGCTGGTTGCCGGGGATTTGTGCAGGGGGGTAGGGGAATGGGTACCTGAAATAGATTATCTATGATTTTCCTTAAAGGTTATTCATCGATAATATAAGAAAATATACTGCATAAACCAT
>JAVBRX010000050.1:0-43852 GCA_031547465.1 Microvirga sp.
GATCGTCGAGGCGGCGCGGTTCGCCGAGGTGAACAAGGCGGCGCTCGACCGGGGAGATTTTTCCGGAGTCGATGCCCAGAACTGGGATCCGAGCGTCAAGGCACTGACCCGGTTCCCCACCGTACTCGCCAAGCTGAACAAGGATTTACAATGGACCAGCGATCTCGGCGATGCGTTTGTGGCGCAGCCGAAGGATGTCGTCGACGCCATTCAGACGCTCAGGGCGAGAGCACAACGTTCAGGCGCGCTGAAAAGCACCAAGCAGCAGACGATCGTCACCCGACCCGCCAGTAGCGGCGGCGGTCGCAGCGGCAACATCATCGCCATTCAGGATGCCGATCCTGGCGTGGTCTATGTTCCCGAATACGACCCCGGCATCGTCTATGGCAACGGCGCAGCTTTGGCGGCAGGGGCAATCGGTTTCGTCGGCGGTGTCGCCGTCGGCGCGGCGATTGCCGACAATTACTGGGATTGGCACGGCGGCTGGGTCTACCCGCCGCGCTGGCCCGGTTATCCCGGCTACCGGCCATGGAACAACAACACCTTCATAAACACCGGCGATATCACCATCAACGGCCACAACATCATCAACCCAGTCCGGCCATGGCGGCCCGATCCGGCGCGGTTCCATCCATCCAACCGCTTGCAGAACGCAATCAGCAACCGTTCGACAGGAACCGGGCCGCTTGCGCGCGGCGGCGCGGCGGCTTTGCCGGGAACGCCGCGTCTCGATGGCAACAGACCGGACAGGAATCCGAGCGGGCAGCAGCGGCTCGGACAGGGCGGCGCAGGAACGCGCAATCCGGCCATCGCACAACGCCGTGCTGAAACCCGCCCCGGACAGGGCGCGGCAGGGCAGCGGCGGGCGACCAGTACCCGGCCCGGGCAACACGGTGCCGGAACGCGCGTCCAACGCCCGATGGCTGCCGCACATCGTTCGGTGGCGCCTCGCGCCAATGCCTTTTCCGGCATCAACCATGGACGCGCCGCGATGGCATTTTCCGGACGCGGCGTACAGAGCCGTTTCGAGGGATTTGGCGGCGGCTTCAGGGGTGGAGAGTTTGGCGGAGTTAGAGAAGGCGGTTTCGGAGGGTTCCGTGGCGGCGGGTTTGGAGGTGGATTTCATGGCGGTGGCCGCTTCCGCCGCTGACCCATCACAACCAGCATTTCATTCTGGAGACAAACGATGAAAGTTTTGTATCTTCACTCCCTGCAAACCACCTGCCGACTTCACCCGATGATGGGCGCATATCTGGCGGCAACCCTGGCCGCTGCACCGTTGGCTTTGAGTTCCTCCGCCTTCGCTCAGCAGGTGTTTCAGACGCCGGAAGCCGCGATGCGGGCGCTAATCGCCGCCGCGCATAGGCCGGACGGCACCGCCATAACGCAGCTTTTCGGCCCGGGTGCGGGGGAGGTGCTGAAATCCGGCAATCCACAGGAGGACAAGCGGCAGCTCGATGCTTTTGTGGCCGCCTCGGACCAGGGCGCCAAGCTCATTGATCTTAACGAGACGATGCGGGCTGTCGCTGTTGGGACAAATGAGTGGACATTCCCGATCCCCATCGTCAAAACGCAAAAAGGCTGGCACTACGATCTCGCCGCCGGGCGCGACGAAATCGCCAACCGGACCATCGGCCTGAACGAAAGCCAGGCCATCGCCGCCTGCAAGGCCATCGTTCAGGCGCAAAACGATTATTTCAAGGAAGACCGCAATCGCGACAACGTAGTGGAATACGCGCAGCGTCTCGTTTCCACGCCGGGAACGCATGACGGTCTGTTCTGGCATGCAGTCACGGCGCTGGAGCGTAGCCCCCTCGACGAGAGCATTGCTAAGGCGGCATCGGAACTGGGAACAGTGGAGAGCGTCGAACCGTATTACGGGTACGTCTTCAAGGTTCTGACCAGCCAGGGAGCCAATGCCTCCGGCGGGGCGTATTCCTATGTCGATAGCGGACACATGACCAAAGGTTTCGCCATCGCCGCCCACCCCGTCGCCTGGGGGCGGGACGGCGTCATGTCCTTCCTGTGCGGCGCGGACGGCAAAGTGTATGAGAAGAACATCGGTCGCATGACCTTCCAGACGATGCGGATGCTTAGCGTATTCAACCCGGACAATAGCTGGAAAGAGGTAGCGGATTGATCGTCCGCGTTTCTCCGTACATCGAATGCCGGAACGGCAAAACGACGACCGGGGAACCGATCGCCATTTGATTTTGCCCGACGACACTCCGGAAGACCCGGTTCTCTGCCCTTGTCTTCGATGCCGGAAATATGCGACGGGACACCGATAGATAATCTCGACCGGACCGGATAATGAAAAGAACTGGATCGACGGCGCTCCCGAAACTCCTCGGTATCGCTGCCTGCACCCTTTGCCCCGAAGCAGCATTCGCCGCTGGCCTGAACGGTGCTGAACTCGGCGTAGCCTGGGTTTTGCCGTTTGTCGGCATCCTGCTGTCTATCGCTCTGTTCCCCCTGCTCGCACCGCATGTCTGGGAACATCACCATGGCAAGGTGGCGGCCTTATGGGGGCTGCTCGCCGCGCTGCCCCTGTTCGTTTTCACCGGATGGGAGACGGCATTCTCCGCCCTGGCGCATACACTGCTTGCCGATTACATCCCTTTCATTCTTCTGCTCTTTGCTCTGTTCACAGTGGCAGGCGGCATCGTCGTGCGCGGCAATCTGCATGGCTCACCGGGCATGAATACAGCCTTGCTCGGTATTGGCGCGGCTCTTGCAAGCCTCATCGGCACCACCGGCGCGGCGATGGTGATGATCCGCCCGGTGCTGCGCGCCAATGACGAGCGGCATTACAACGCCCATGTTGTAGTGTTCTTCATTTTCCTCGTGGCGAATATCGGCGGCTCACTGACACCGCTCGGCGACCCGCCACTGTTCCTTGGCTTCCTGCGCGGCGTCAGTTTCTTCTGGACGACAGCGCATCTGATTCTGCCGACACTGCTGACCGCAGGCCTCGTCCTTGCGGTGTTCTTCGTCCTCGACACCTACTTCTACCATAAGGAAAAACCCGTGCGCCCCGATCCGACACCGGACAATCCGGTCCGCGTCGTCGGCGGCATCAATTATACGCTGATCGCCTGCATTATCGGCGCGATCCTGTTCAGCGCCTCGGTCGATCTCGGATCGCTCACCCTTTTCGGAATCCGGGCCGCAACGGCAAGCCTCATACGCGACACGGCGTTCATCGTCATTGCCCTAGCTTCTATCGCTCTCACCCCGAGGGAATGGCGCAGGGAGAACGGTTTCAACTGGCATCCGATTTTCGAGGTTGCCAAACTGTTCGCGGGGATTTTCGTCACCATCATCCCGGTGATCGCCATTCTACAGGCAGGCCCTTCCGGCATTCTTGCCCCGCTGGTTGCCCTGGTGTCGGGGGCGGACGGAGCGCCGGTCAATCTCGCCTATTTCTGGTTGACGGGCGGGCTGTCCTCGTTCCTCGACAATGCCCCGACCTATGTCGTGTTCTTCGAGTTGGCGGGTGGCGACGCACAACACCTGATGAACGCGGGCGCGACGACACTCGCCGCCATCTCCGCCGGAGCGGTGTTCATGGGCGCGAGCACCTATCTCGGCAATGCGCCGAATTTCATGGTCTACGCGCTTGCCCGCCATGACGGTGTGCGAATGCCGGGTTTCTTCGGTTACATGGCTTGGGCGATGGCGGTTCTTATCCCGGTTTTCATCATCGTTTCGCTGGTGTTTTTCCGGTGAGGTCGATACGAACATTTTACCGCCCGCCATCTTGCGTTACATAACGGATCAAAGCGGAGCATCATTCCGCCGACAAAAGCAGGAGCGCCGCCCATGGCACTGACCGTTGCCGTGCAGATGGACCATATCAAGGGAATCAAAATCGCCGGAGATTCCTCCTTTGCGCTGATCCTCGAAGCTCAGGCGCGCGGTCATAGGGTGTTGCATTACACGCCCGACCGACTGTCTATGCGCGACGGCCATGTGGTGGCGATGGCCGAAGAGATCGCGGTGCGCGATATCGAGGGCAACCATGTGACGATGGGCGAAGCGCAGCGAGTCGATCTTTCGACCGTCGATGTCGTGCTACTGCGGCAGGATCCGCCGTTCGATCTCGCCTATATCACCACCACGCATCTCTTGGAGCGCATCCACCCCAAAACGCTGGTCGTCAACGACCCGGCGGAGGTGCGCAATGCGCCGGAAAAAATCTTCGTCACCGATTTCCCGGATCTCATGCCCGCAACCCTCATCACGCGGGACAGGGACGAGATCGAATCGTTTCGCGCTGAATATGGCAACGTGGTGATGAAGCCGCTTTACGGTAACGGCGGTGCCGCCGTATTCAAGGTCAGCCGCACCGATCCGAATTTCGGCTCGCTGTTCGACCTGTTCTCGGTAACGTTCCACGAGCCGTGGGTGGTGCAGCGTTTCCTGCCGGAGGTTAAGGAAGGCGACAAGCGCATCATTCTGATTGATGGCGTGGCGATGGGAGCGATCAATCGCGTTCCGGCGGCCAATGACATCCGCTCCAACATGGTGCGCGGCGGCGCAGCGACACCGACCGACCTGACGGCGCGGGAGCGCGAAATCTGCGAACGGATCGGCCCGGAACTGAAACGGCGCGGTCTGATTTTCGTCGGGATCGACGTCATCGACGGCAACCTGACCGAGATCAACGTCACTTCGCCGACCGGCATCCGGGCGATCAAAAAGTTCGGCGGCCCTGACCTCGCGGCGGCAATCTGGAACGCTATCGAAACACGCCGCGCTGTGCGCTGACAACCTTCCGGGTCGCCGGTTCCACCATCGATTTCACGCTGATCTTCACAGGGCAGCCCATCGCCGGTTTAAGCGATGCTTTGCCGTCTATCTTCTCGCTTCTTCCGCGCCTCTCTGCTATCAGACCGTCATCATGACAGATTCATTCGACAAGCGCCGTAGCGGCGCACCCGGTCGCCGGGATTCCGGCGCCGGAAAATCAGGGTTCGGCACCAGGACACGCTCTGGCCCGGCGGGTAAACCCATGCGCCCGAAGCGCATCCACGAGGATGCACAGACTGAAAAGCCGGAGCGCAATTACGAGGTTCCCACCGAGGAGCGGATCGCCAAGGCGATCGCCCGCGCCGGAATCGCTTCGCGTCGCGACGCCGAGGCGATGATCGCCGAAGGGCGGGTGACGCTCAACGGCGAATTGCTGAACTCGCCCGCCGTCAACGTCACAGCGGAAGATTCGATCACCGTCGACGGCGAGCCTTTGCCGGCGCGGGAGCGTACGCGGTTGTGGATCTTCCACAAACCGGCAGGTGTCGTCACCACGGCGCGCGATCCGCAGGGGCGCGAAACGGTCTTCGACCGTCTGCCCGACGATCTGCCGCGCGTCATCACTGTCGGGCGGCTCGATATCAACACTGAAGGGCTGCTGCTCCTCACCAACGACGGCGGCCTCGCCCGCGTCATCGCCCACCCGGATACCGGCTGGCTACGGCGCTATAAGGTGCGCGCCTATGGCGAGGTCGATCAGGCTCAACTCGACGCCCTGAAAAACGGCATCACTATCGACGGGATGGATTACGGCCCGATCGAAGCACGGCTGGAGCGCACGCAGGGCGATAACGTCTGGATCACCATGGGTCTGCGCGAAGGCAAGAACCGCGAGATCAAGCGCATCCTCGAACATCTCGGGCTACAGGTGAACCGTCTGATCCGCCTCTCCTTCGGCCCGTTCCAACTCGGTGAACTCGAATCGGGGCTGGTTGAGGAGGTCAAAACCCGCGTTCTCAAGGACCAGCTTGGAACTACGCTCGCTGAAGAAGCAGGGGTCGATTTCGTCAGTCCAGTGCGCGAACCCATTGCCCCGTTTGGACAGGAAAAACGTAATTATGAAAAACGTGGTCATGAAAAGAGTGACCACGAGAGATCCGGGTTTGAGAAACGAGGGCCCTCACGCTACGACGAGCGTGGCCCCCGACGCTCCACCCGCTGGGAGGAAGAGCCGCAACGCCGTAGCGGACGGGATTTCAAGCGCGACTGGGAACCAGCGGAAAAACCGGCGGAAGACAGGCCGAAGCGTTCACCGTTCGGTGAACGCAAAACCGCGATCTGGCGCGACGACGAGGTGGAAGCGAAGGCCCGCAAAGGCGGCAAGCCACGGCGCGGAGCCGATCCGAAAGCCGAACGCACCGCCCAGGGCAAACGCCCGTTCGAGCGAGTCGGCGCATTCGAGACCGGCGGACGAACGGTCGTTGTCGAACGCCTGAAATCGGAGCAGGACGAGACTCAGGCTTCGAGACACGAGGAACGTGGCGCCCCCCGCCCCTTCCATCAAAGGGGCGATGACGGCTTCAGGCCACGCGGGTCACGCCCGGATGGCGAGAACTTTAAACCCCGGGGACCACGGGGCGGTGATGAGGGGGTCAGACCACGCGGCCCCCGAGGTGACGATGATGGATTCAGGCCGCGCGGACCACGCCCCGACGGCGAAGGCTTCAGACCGCGCGGGCCACGAGGTGGGGATGATGGCTTCAGACCGCGCGGGCCGCGCCCGGACGGCGAGAGCTTTAAACCTCGTGGACCTCGGAGCGGCAATGAGGGGTTCAGACAGCGCGGACCGCGCCCTGAGGGCGAAGGGTTCAAGCCACGTGAGCCTCGGGGTGGCGACGAGGGATTTAGACAGCGCGGACCGCGCCCTGAAGGTGAAGGCTTCAAACCGCGTGGGCCACGGGGTGGGGACGGCAGCTTCAAGCCGCGCGGACCGGGGGGCGGCTTCAAACCCCGGGGCGGTGGATTCAAGCCGCATAGCGGGCCACGCGGTCCGCGCTCGTAACCCGTGAAGAGGTCGCTTCAGGAGCAGATCTTGATATTGTGGAAATGATCAAAATCATGGTTTTGGGGCAAAACCTGGAGTTGATCATGCTCATGGTCTTTTGCGAAAGGCGACCAGGGAAACTGGTCTTCGACAAGAGATGACCCTGAGAGCGAGGAGAACGGTATGAGGATCGTCAGCGGACGTTTTCGTGGCAGGGCGCTCACCGCACCCGATACAAACGCGATCCGCCCGACCTCCGACCGCTTGCGGGAATCCGTGTTCAATGTCCTTGCCCACGGCTACGGCGATCCGGTCACGGGAGCGCGGGTGCTCGACCTGTTCGCCGGAACCGGTGCGCTCGGCCTGGAAGCATTGTCGCGGGGCGCGGCCTTTGCCGTGTTCGTTGATGACGGGAGCGAAGCGCGCGGCATCATTCGCACCAATATCGAAACCCTCGGCCTCGGTGGCACAACCCGCCTGTTCCGCCGCGATGCTACTGACATGGGAACCGCCGCTCCCAACGAGCCGTTCACTTTGGTGTTCTGCGATCCGCCCTACGGCAAAGGGCTTGGCCTCAAGGCCCTCGCCTCCTGCGCCGACGGCGGCTGGCTTGCACCGGACGCGCTCATCATCGCCGAGGATGCGACCGGCGATGAGCCGCTTCTGCCGGACGGGTTCGATCTCATCGAGGAGCGCCATTCCGGCGACACGCGCTTTGCCTTCGGGCGATGGAACGGACCATAAAGCAACGCCCTATATGGGATGACGTTTTTCTTGTGTTTCCCGGCCATGCGTTGTTAATAGCAGCGAACCGATAGTTTTTCAGGAAGAGAGCCGCAATGCGCCAGCTGGGCCTTGTCCCGCATATGATACGGCGAATTATCGGCCCGGTCTGCCCGTAAAGGGTTCGGGCCGGGATAACAAGCCGCGCCTCGGCTTGATAATTGTCATAAGCGAGCCTGCTGCTCGTTTCTCTTCTTTCGCTTCTCGAGCGTTATTGAAAATGTCCGATCAAAAAACCAACGATTATTCCAAAACCCTGTTTCTGCCGCAGACCGACTTCCCGATGCGCGCCGAACTACCTCAGCGCGAGCCGAAACTGTTGCAGCGATGGAACGACATGCAGCTTTACCAGAAGTTGCGGGAGGCCGGGAAAGGCCGGGCGCGCTTCGTGCTGCATGACGGACCACCCTATGCCAACGGCAACATTCATATCGGCACCGCGCTCAACAAGATCCTCAAAGATACAGTGGTCCGCTCGCAGCAGATGCTCGGCTTCGATTCCAATTATGTGCCGGGCTGGGATTGCCACGGCCTGCCGATCGAATGGA
The DNA here is from genome assembly GCA_031547465.1 of Microvirga sp. Classification (GTDB taxonomy): domain Bacteria; phylum Pseudomonadota; class Alphaproteobacteria; order Rhizobiales; family Beijerinckiaceae; genus Hohaiivirga. The sequence continues at coordinate 8,131 of JAVBRX010000050.1, forward strand.
AGATCGAAGAGGAATACCGCGCCAAAGGCCGCAACAAGGACAACGTACCGGTGATAGAGTTCCGCCGCGAATGCCGGGCTTTCGCCGAAAAATGGATCGACATCCAGCGCGGCGAGTTCAAGCGCCTCGGCGTTGAGGGCGACTGGCCGAACCCCTATCTCACCATGGCGTTCCCCGCCGAGGCGCAGATCGCTCGCGAGGTGATGAGCTTCGCAACATCCGGCCAGTTGTTCCGTGGCTCCAAGCCGGTGATGTGGTCATCGGTTGAAAAAACCGCGCTGGCGGAGGCTGAGGTCGAGTATTACGACAAGACGTCGACCTCAATCTGGGTGGCATTCCCGGTTATCGCGACACAGGACAAGGATCTCTCCGGCGCATCGGTGGTGATCTGGACGACGACGCCGTGGACCATCCCCGCCAACCGCGCCATCGTCTACAGCCGGGAGATCGAATACGGCCTCTACCGGGTAACGGAAGCCGCCGCCGACAACTGGGCGAAGGTGGGGGCGCTGTACATCCTCGCCGACAAGCTGGCGGCGGAAACGTTTGCCGCCGCCAGGGTCGAGAAATACGAGCGGGTAAAGACAGTCGATCCGCAGAGCGTCTCCCGATGCGCGCACCCGTTTCGCACCCTCCAGGGAGCAAACGGTTACTGGGATTTCGACGTGCCGCTGCTTGCTGCCGATTACGTCACCGACGATACGGGAACCGGCTTCGTACATACCGCCCCCGGCCACGGCGCGGACGATTTCATGACCTTCCTCAAAAACCGGGCCGCGTTCGAGGCCTGCGGTACGACGGAAGTGCCGCACACGGTATCGGAGGATTCATCCTACTTCCTGCATGTGCCGGTGTTCGCCGGGCTGCGCGTCTATGACGACAAGGGCAAGGATGGCCTGGCCAACGAGACCGTGCTGGCGAAGCTCGGCGCGGTCGGCGCGCTCATCGCCCGCGGGCGGCTGAAGCACCAATATCCGCATTCCTGGCGTTCGAAAGCGCCGATCCTGTTCCGCAACACGCCGCAATGGTTCATCGCCATGGACAGGCCGATTACCAAAGAAGGCGACACGCTACGCAAGCGTGCCTTGAACGCGATCAAGACCGTGACCTGGGTGCCAGCGATGGGCGAAAACCGCATCACCGGCATGATCGAAAACCGTCCCGACTGGGTAGTGTCGCGCCAGCGCGCCTGGGGCGTGCCGATCACGGTGTTCGTCGCCAAAGCGACAGGCGAGGTGCTGAAGGATGCCAAGGTCAATGAGGCCATCGCTGCATCCTTCGAGAAGGAAGGAGCCGATGCCTGGTTTGCCGACGCCGACGGCTCCCGTTTCCTCGCACCGTTCGGATACAGCCCGAGCGAATACGAGAAAGTGAACGACATTCTCGATGTCTGGTTCGATTCCGGCTCGACCCACGCCTTCACGCTGGAAGTGCGCGACGACCTCAAGGCGCAGCGGAAAGTCGACGGTGGACGCGATACGGTGATGTATCTCGAAGGCTCGGACCAGCATCGCGGCTGGTTCCATTCCTCGCTGCTCGAAAGCTGCGGCACACGCGGGCGCGCGCCCTACGACATCGTTCTGACCCACGGCTTCGTCCTTGACGAAAAGGGGATGAAGATGTCGAAATCCCTCGGCAATACCATCGCCCCGCAGGACGTGATCCGCGAGAACGGGGCCGATATCCTACGCCTGTGGGTGGCGGCCTCCGATTATTCCGACGACCTGCGCATCGGCAAGGAAATCATCAAGACCTTCGCCGAGACCTACCGTAAATTGCGCAATACACTGCGCTGGATGCTCGGCTCGCTGGCGCATTTCAAAGAGGCAGACCGGATCGCCTGCAAGGATATGCCGGATCTGGAGCGCTTCATCCTGCATCGGCTGGCGGAATTCGACGGCGAATTGCGCGAGGCTTATGCGGAATTCGATTACAAGCGCATCGTCGCGCTGCTCAATTCCTTCATGACCTCCGACCTGTCGGCATTCTATTTCGACATCCGCAAGGACACGCTGTATTGCGACCCGCTGTCGAGCGTCGCCCGCAAGAGCGCCCTCACCGTGATCGACGAAACCTTTACCCGCGTCGTGGCGTGGCTCGCACCGATCCTCGTCTTTACAGCGGAAGAGGCGTGGCTCGCCCGCCATCCGGGCCGCGACGGCTCGCTGCATCTGACGACTTTCCCGGAAACGCCGAAAGCCTGGCTCGACGAGGCGCTTGCCACACGCTGGGCAAAAATCCGCCGCGTCCGTCGCGTCGTTACCGGTGCGCTGGAGATCGAGCGCGCCTCGAAGCGCATCGGTGCCAGCCTGGAAGCTGCGCCCGAGCTTTACCTGCAGGATACGGAACTACGTGCCGCACTCGACGGCATCGACATGGCGGAGATTTGCATCACTTCCGGCATCGCCATCCTGAACGGCGACGGTCCGCAGGATGCCTTCCGCCTCGATGATATTAAGGGCGTGGCGGTCGTCCCGGCCCTGGCCTCGGGCCGTAAATGCGCCCGGTCGTGGAAAATATCCGCCGAGATCGGCGCCGATCCGGATTATCCGGATGTGACCCCGCGCGATGCCAAGGCGCTAAAGGAGCTTGCAGTCGCCGGAATGCTGTCGTGATGGGTATCGTCCGCAGCGGATGGCTGATGGCGCTTTTAGCGCTGATCCTCGATCAGGCGACGAAATTCGCCGTCATGGCCGGGTTCGGCATCTCGTTCCGAGAACTGGTGACGCTGGCCCCCCAGGTCGATCAGTTCCCGCAGGGGATGTCGGAGCCGCTGACATCGTTCTTCAATCTTACGGCTACATGGAATCGCGGTGTTTCCTACGGGCTGTTCCAGCAGGACGACGATTTCGGTCGCTGGGTGCTGGTGGCGCTCTCGGTTCTCGCCGTTGCCGCCATTATCTGGTGGATGTGCCGTGCGCCGCGTTATCTTGTCGCTATATCCCTGGGGCTGATCGTCGGCGGTGCGCTCGGTAATATCTGGGACAGGGCGGTTTATGGCGCGGTATTCGATTTTGCGCATTTTCACGTCGGATCGTTCTCGTGGTATGTGTTCAACATCGCCGACGCCGCCATCGTCATGGGCGTGGCCGGGTTGGTATGGGATGCTTTTTTCCCGGCGGACAGGCCACAAGCGGCAGATTCCGGCAAGCCGTGACGATCAGGGAATACGGGCAAAGCTGCCTTATGTTTGCCCGAATGCCCGCGCAAGAATTCACCAAGATTGAGGGGGTATCCCTTGAGCGGCGCAAAAGGACTCCGTTTTTTGCGCCATGCAGTGTAACGTAGTGTGAAAGAATGGGCGGATCATCGGGCAAGCGCTGGACAACACGCGCCGAACCGCCGGATATTTCAGGGGCGATGCCGCATCCGTTGCGGTCATCGGGAAGCGATTGAGGACCATGATGCAGCTCCGGAAAATGTGTTTGGCGGCCATCGGCGTCGGAATGGCGCTGACGATGAATTCATTTGCGGCGTTCGCTCAGGAAGAGGAAGCGCCGGACAACGACGGTTATTTCATGCAGGACGTGCTCGGTTGGATCGGGATCGTTCCCGAATCCAAGCCGACGATCGACTATCGCGAGCGCCCGACTCTGGTCGTGCCGCCGAAAGGCGGCGCGAAGCTGCCACCGCCGATAGACCGGACGAAGATGAATGCCCGGGCCAAGAACTGGCCGAACGATCCCGATGCCGCCCGCGCCCGCGATGCGGGGGTGCCGTTCACCGAAACCGAAGCCTACAAGATGCAGAAGAACGGGCGCTTAAGTCCGGAGCAGCTTCAGGCGGTTCGCCGTTCCGGCAGCGCACCACAAGGTCCGCTCGGCGCGGTGCCGGAAGGATCGCGCGCCGCCAACTATGTCGACCCCGATTTCCTGCGCAACAACGGTAAGGCACCGGAGGAGCAGGTTCTGCCCGGGCAGGAGCCGCGGCGCAAGTTCTTGACCGACCCGCCGACCGGACTGCGCAAGCCCAGCACACCGGGCAAGGTCGTCGCTCCGGCACCCCAGCAGACGGTGGACCCGAGTTCGCCTCGTGCGTTCTTTACACGTAATGATGACTGAACGGCTTGTCCCGACGGAAGTTTTACCAGACGGCGCAGGGCTTGAAGCCGCTGCGCCGTTTTTCAGGCCGACCTATTTTTGATCTGCCCTTTGAACGAGAACGAGAGTGAACGATGACGACCGCAAAAGCTGAAACGAGCCGCTCGGAGATCGCCCAGGGCCTTGGACATGGCGACGGACCGGACGTTTCGTTCTTCACCCTCGGCAACGGGCTTGATGTCGTGGTCATTCCCGACACCCGCGTTCCGGTCGCCACGCATATGATCTGGTATCGTAACGGATCGGCGGACGATCCGGTCGGGCGGTCGGGAATTGCGCATTTTCTCGAACACCTGATGTTCAAGGGTACGAAAAAGCACCCTGCGGGAGAGTTCTCAAAGGTCGTGGCAGGCCTCGGCGGACAGGAGAATGCCTTTACCTCCTACGATTACACGGCGTATTTTCAGCGGGTTCCGAAAGCCTCACTGGCAACGATGATGGAGTTCGAAGCCGACCGGATGCGCGGCCTCATCCTGACAGACGATGTCGTTCTGCCTGAGCGCAACGTCATTCTCGAAGAACGCCGGATGCGCATCGATACCGACCCGGCGGCGCAACTGTCCGAGGCGATGGCGGCAGCACTCTATGTGCACCATCCCTACGGCACACCGGTCATCGGCTGGATGCACGAGATAGAGGCGCTCTCACGACAGGACGCGCTCGATTATTACAGGCGATTCTACACGCCGCAGAACGCCATCCTCGTCGTTGCCGGCGATGTTACCGCCGATGAAGTACGGAAACTGGCCGACAACACCTATGGTCGGGTGACGGGCGATCCGAACAAACCGGAACGCATCCGTCCAAAGGAGCCGGCCCCCCGCTCCGCCCGGCATGTCAGCCTCACCGATCCCAAGGTCGAACAGCCGTCGCTGTCGCGGCTCTATCTGGTGCCGTCTGCACGCACGGCCAAGGGCAAGGAAAGCTTCGCACTCGACGTTCTGGCCGAGGTTCTCGGTGGTGGCGCGACATCGTATCTTTATCGCTCGCTGGTACTGAAGGACCACATCGCCGTTAATGCCGGGGCCTGGTACATGTCTGGAGCACTCGACGAGACACGGTTTTCGCTTGATGCGGTTCCGGCCCAGGGAGTGGAACTAGAGGCGCTGGAGAAGGCCCTCGACGAAGCGCTCAAACGTGCGCTCGATGAAGCGTTCAAGGACAACGCCATTGAGCGGGCAAAAACCCGGCTGATTGCCGAAACCATTTATGCCAGAGACAGCCAGAGCAATCTGGCACGGGTCTATGGTGCGGCGCTGGCCATCGGCGAAACGGTAGCCGATGTCGAGCGCTGGCCGAAGGACATCGAAACGGTAACGAAGGCGGATCTGCTGGATGTGTGTGAACGCTTCCTGACACCGTCCCGGTCCGTGACCGGCTATCTGCTTCAGGCCAAGGCCTGACCTTTTAACGATCTGATCTTTTTAAGACACATGACACAAGATGCTATGACGCCTTTCGGGAGCGGCCTATGACGACGATGGTTGGAAACACGGCGGGGACGCCCGAAACCGATGCCCTTGTGGCAATGAAACCCTTCCGTACTCCCGGTGGGGTCGAAGTATGGCGGGTGGAATCCGACCTTGTGCCACTTGTTGCCCTGTCGTTCATTTTCGAAGGCGGCGCGGCGCAGGATCAGGACGGCAAATCCGGCACGGCGCAGATGATGGCGCGGCTTCTCGATGAAGGCGCCGGACCTTATACGTCCGACCAGTTTCAGGAACGCCTCGCCGCTCATGCCATCGAAATGTCGTTCAGCGCTGGGCCGGACAGCGTCAGCGGCTCGATGCGCACTTTGGATAAATATGCCGAGGAAGCCTTCGACCTGTTGCGTCTCGCCTTGACCGAAGCGCGGTTCGAAAGCGCCGACATCGAGCGGGTGCGTAGCCAGATGCTCGCCGGACTGCGTTACCAGCAGAACGACCCCAACACCGTTGCCTCGCGACGCTTCATCGCTGAGGCATTTCCCAACCATCCGTACGGACGCCCGGTTTCCGGAACCATCGAAAGCGTAACGGCCATTGCCCGTAACGATCTCACCGCTCTCTACGGCAAGATTTTCGGGCGTGGGCGGGTCAAGATCGCCGTTGTCGGCGCATTGGACGAAAAACGGCTCGGCACGCTGATCGACAAGGTATTCGCCAACCTGCCCGAGACAAAGGCCCTCACTCCGGTCCCACCAGTAACGATTGCCAATCTCGGCAAGCAGGTGGTGGTCAATGTCGATGTACCGCAATCGGTCATCCGCTTCGGCATGCAGGGCATTTCGGTACGAGACAAGGATTTCATCCCGGCTTACGTGCTGAACCACATCTTCGGCGGCGGTTCGTTCACCTCGCGCCTATTCACCGAAGTGCGTGAAAAACGCGGCCTCGCTTACGGCATCGGCACATCGCTCACCGGCTACCGCTCGTCCGCCATCACCACAGGTTACACCGCCACCAAGAATGAACGGGTGGCCGAATGCCTGAAGGTGATCGCTTCCGAGGCGGAGCGGATGCAGAAGGATGGACCGACCGACGACGAACTGGCCAAGGCCAAGGATTATCTCACCGGCTCCTATCTTCTCAGCTTCGATACATCGAGCAAGATTGCCGGCCAGTTGGCACAGATCGCCTTCGAGGGGCTGGGAGAGGACTACATCGCCACCCGCAACAAGCGTATCGTCGCCGTAACTCAGGACGACATCCACCGCGTAACGAAGCGGATCTTCGGTGACGGCAGGTTCCTTACCGTCATCGCCGGCAAGCCGGAAGGGCTGTAGAGCATTTTAGGCTCTAACCTTTTTTGTTACGCATGTCGTTCCGCTGAACCGGTGGTCGTTTTCGCGGCCCGTAAGGACCGGGGGAACGCCCCGGCAGAATAAGTTTGTGACCATCGTACGAGAAGCGCCGATCCTGAAGGTCTCACTTCTTTTCTTTTATGAGAGCCTTTCTCATGCTCTTCGGATCGGACTCTGTCATTCCATTGACAGTCCTGATGCTTCCTTCATATGGAAGGTAAAACATCAGTCACCGTGGCTATACCTTAAAGATCTTCATTATATATTAGTGAGGACAATAATTTCAGCCAGTTCATACCGGGCAATGGCGCAACCGGTTTTCTCCGCCAGAGGCTGCCATACCGGTTCGGCGCAAGAATTCGCTCTAAACGCACATTCCTCTAAGGCTGGAGAACGCCTGATCCGATCTGGACTTGTCAGTATTCAGGAGCAGGCTTTCAGCCGCGGCCCGGGTTGCGAGGGCGGCGCAACCGGTTGGCGGTGGTCTCTATTTCATCCAGCAGGTGTTTCACCCGTTCCAGATCTTCCGACATATGGCGTAATTCGCCGGCTATCGCCCTGTAAATCGCTTCAGCCCCGGCGGGAAACTCTAAAAGACAGCGGCGCATCACGCTCGTAGTGATGCGGATGACCCGCGAGGGCGAAACGGCGATGGCCGTCGCTGGACGCACAATCGGAATGAGCAGCGCCATCCGCCCGATCAACGCCCCCGGCCCGACGGTAAAGGGATCGGATTTGCCGGTTTCATCCCCATCGAGGCGGATTTCCCCCTCACTGACGACATAAGCGCCATCGGAATTGTCTCCCCGCATGAAAAGCCGCTCGCCCTTGATCAGGGTCCGCGTATCGGAAGCAAAGGCAAGCAGGCGCAGAGCATCGGCTTCGAGAAGCCCGATCAGGGGCGCGCGGCCAAGAATGTCGATGTCGGCTTCAAGACCCACGCGGATTCCCCCCCGGCATTACGGAATGAGCTTGTAGCCACCGACTTCGGTGACAAGGATGGCGGCATTGGCCGGATCTGCTTCGATTTTCTGCCGCAGCCGGTAAACATGCGTTTCAAGCGTGTGCGTCGTCACGTTGGCATTATAACCCCAGACCTCCTGAAGCAGGGTTTCACGATCAACGGTTTTTTGTCCGGCCCGGTACAGGTAACGTAGAATCGCGGTTTCCTTCTCCGTCAGCTTCAACTTCGCTCCCTTGTCGGAGACGAGAAGCTTGGAGCCGGGATGGAAACTGTAATGACCGATGTCGAACACGGCATCCTCGCTCGCCTCGTACTGGCGCAGTTGCGCCCGGATACGCGCCAGCAACACGGCGAACCTGAACGGTTTTGTGACATAATCGTTGGCCCCGGCATCAAGACCAAGAACGGTGTCCCGATCAGACGCCCGCCCGGTCAGCATGATGATCGGAAATCGGTATCCGCTTTTTCGTAACGCCTTGACGACATCGCGCCCATCCATGTCAGGCAGGCCTATATCCATGATGACGAGATCGATCCGGTTGTTCTGCACCTGCTCGAAGGCTTGCGCCGCATCTGCCGCAATTACGACCTGGAATTCGTCATAGAATTCTATTTGCTCGGCAAGAAGTTCCCGCAAATCCTGCTCATCATCGACGATAAGGAGGCGACTGGCATTGGACATGGGGATTTTTAAGGCCTTTCAGCAATGATCGGGACAGAGTGGACACGATAGCCGATTGGGTTATTCTTTTCTACCCTCGGGTTTCCGGGAAGCGCCTCATTCCGCCTCAGGTAAACTAACGTTTCAGGCCGTGCATGAAAAGAACGATACTGGAGAGCATTCGCGTCTATCGCTCGCCGCTGGATCATCGACGCGGCCTTCTCGTTGCCGGGGGGATACGAATCGTCTGCGCCCTCGGCAAGGCGGGTTTCGTACGGGCGAAATGTGAGGGAGACCACGGCACTCCCATCGGCTGTTTCACTTTCCGCAACGGCTTCTACCGCGCCGACCGCATCGTCAGGCCGCGCACCGCATTGTCGTTGCAGCCTGCGCGACCGTGCGACGGCTGGTGCGACGATGTGCGGGACCGACGCTACAACCGCCTCTTGCGCCTGCCCGACGCCGCCCGGCATGAAACTTTGCAACGCGAGGATCATCTTTACGACGTCGTGGTGGATTTCGGCTTCAACCGCAAACCAAGGATCATGGGCCGGGGCAGCGCCGTATTCCTACATCTCGCCCGCCCCGGTTTTCTGCCCACTGAAGGCTGCATCGCCGTGCATCCCAGCGCGATCCGCCGCCTGATAGCGATAATCGGCCCGAAAACCCGGTTGCGAATCGGACCGGTCACGCCCCGCATCGCCCCATCCGGCTCCGAATGATGAACCGAAACCGGACATCATCGTAGATTCATTGGATATGAACCATTTCACGCTTCTTCCGTCCCATGGGCCTTTATGCCCGTCTCGGTACGCAGCCTGTCGATCATCTTCGCCACGGCATTGATCGGCTTGGTGAAGCCGCCGATCAGCAGATACATCGCCGGGACGACGAGAACAGTGAAACTGGTCGACATGACAATGCCACCAATGATGACGAGGCCGATGGCACTACGCGCTTCCGCGCCCGCCCCCATGGACAAGGCCAGCGGAATCGCCGCGCCGATCATGGCGATGGAGGTCATCAGGATCGGACGCAGACGCAAAACCGAGGCCTCAATCACCGCATCGCGCACATTGCGTCCGCGCTGTCGCAACTGTGAAGCGAACTCGACGATCAGGATGCCGTTCTTTGCCATGATGCCGATGAGCAGGATCATGCCGATTTCGCTGTAGATATTGAGCGATTGCCCCGAGAGCCGTAGCGCCGCCAACCCACCGGTGACGGCGAGAGGTACCGTCAGCATGACGATGAACGGGTTGATCCAGCTTTCAAACTGCGCCGCAAGCACGAGGAACACCACCAGGAGCGACATGACGAAGGTGATGTAGATGGCGTTCGAGGAATTCTTGAATTCCCGCGACTGGCCGCCAAAACTGATGCGGGCGTCCGCAGGCAGCACATTATGGGCAATTTCCTCCAGCGTATCGAGGCCCTCGGCAAGCGTGATGCCGTTCCTCATCGACCCCTGGATGGTGATCGTCCGCATCCGGTCGGTACGGTTGAGGCTCTGTGGCGAAGCGGATTCGGTGATGGTGATGAACGACGACAGCGGCATCAACCGCCCGGATTGCGAGCGCACGAAGGTGTTGCGCAAATCGTTCGGCGTCGCCCGGTCCTCAGCGCGGGCGCGCACGATCACCGAATATTCGTCGCCACGATTGACGAAGGTCGAGATTTCCGTCTCGCCGAACATCAATTCCAGCGTCCGACCGATATCCGACACCGAGACTCCGGCATCGGCGGCGCGGGCGCGGTCGATCTTCAGGCGCACGTTCGGCTGCGATTCGCGATAATCGGAATCGAGCGTCAGGAACTTGCCGGTCGCCTCCGCCTCCTTCAGCATCGTATCGCGCCATTTGCGTAAAGTATCGTAATCGGGGCCGCCGAGGACAAACTGCACCGGCTGGCCAAACCCCCTCATGCCGAGCGGCGTCGTGCCGGCAACGAACAGGCGCGCTCCCGGCAGATTGGCGATGCGTTTCTGGATCTCTGTCACGACATCCTGCTGCGACACGTTCCGCTGCGCCCACGGCGCAAGCTTGATGATGAACATGCCGGTATTCACCGGCGCTGGCCGGGCGAAACCGCTCGACAACTGGCTCATGACCGAAACAACCTGCCCCCCGTCGATCAAGGGGCGCAGAGCCGTCTCGATTTCACGCAGGCGGTCACGAGTATAGTCGATGCTCGCTCCTTCCGGAGCAGTGATGCGGATGATGATGGTGCCACGATCCTCCATCGGCGTCAGTTCCTTCGGCACATGCAGAAAAAGCTGCACCGCCACCAGCGACACGCAGAAACCGATGCCGAGGATAAGGTAAGGAACGTTCATCGCCCAAGTCAGAAGCCGCCGGTAGCCGTTGTTCATGGCGACGAAGATCGGTTCCGTAGCGCGATGGATCGGCCCGTGCGCCGGCACCATCAGCTTTGAACATAGCATCGGCGTCAACGTCCGCGCCACGACGCCGGAGAAGAAGATAGCCGCCGCGAGGGTAATGGCGAATTCGCGGAACAGGCGACCGACATTATCGGTCATGAAGGCAAGCGGCACGAATACAGCGATGAGCGTAGCGGTGGTGGCGATCACCGCGAAACCGATCTCGCGCGCGCCGTCGAACGACGCCAGCAAGGGCGGCTGATGGTCCTCGATGCGGCGATGAATGTTCTCGATCTCGACGATAGCGTCATCGACGACGATACCGATCGCCAGCACCACCGCCAGCAACGTCAGAACGTTGATCGACGCGCCGAAGATCGACATGATCATCATTGCGGCAATCACCGATACCGGAATGGCAATGATCGCGACGAGCGTCGAACGCCAGTCGCGCAGGAACACCAGAATCACAAAAATAACGAGGGCGATACCCTCGAGCAGCGTATGCAGCACGCCGCTGATCGACGCTTGGATGAACTCGCTTTCGTCGTAGGAAACCCGCACCTGTGTACCGGGGGGCAGGCTTTCCTCAAGAGTCGCCAGTTCGGCGCGGACGTTCTTCGCAACCTCCAGCGTGTTCGAGGTCGATTGCCGGACGACGCCGATGCCGACGGATGCAACGCCATTCTGGTAATATTCGAACCGCATATCCTCGGCGCCGACTTCAACTTTTGCCACTTCCTTGAGGCGCACGAGATAGCCGTTTTTATTCGACAGGACGATCTCCTGGAAATCCTCCGGCGTGCTCAGGCGGGAATCGGTCTTGACGGTAAATTCCTTCTGATTGGATTCGATCCGCCCGCTCGGCAGTTCGACGTTCTGCGCCTTGACGGCCTGTTCCACGTCCTGCACTGTCAAACCGCGCGCCGCCAGGGCAGCACGGTCGATCCAGATGCGCATGGCATAACGCCGCTGACCCGAGAGCGACACGTTGGCGACGCCGGATACGGTCGACAGGCGATCAATATAGATGCGCTTCAGGAAATCCGACAATTCCATCGGATCGAGCGTGGTCGAGGTGACGCTGATCCACATGATGGCGCTCTGGTCGGAATCCGCCTTGCGAATCACCGGCGTATCGACGCCGTCCGGCAAACGGCCAATGACGCGGGACACTGCATCGCGCACATCCGACGACGCCGCTTCGATGTCGCGACTGACCTCAAACTCGATATTGACAGACGAACGCTCGTCGATGCTCTGCGATGATATCTGCTTGATGCCCTCAAGCCCAGACACCGCGCCCTCGATCACCTCGGTAACACGGCTTTCCACTACTTCGTTCGATGCTCCCTTGTAGGAGGTGGAGATCGACACGATCGGCGGATCGACAGCCGGATATTCACGCACCGGCAGTTTCAGCAGCGCTGCCAAACCGCCGACGATGAGCAGCAAGCTGACGACGATGGCGAAGACCGGACGTCGGATGAAGAGATCGGAAACCTGCATGGCACTATTGTTTCTGGCGGTTTGTAATTCAGGTAAGACGGGCGACGGGACTGCGCTCCTGTTTTCGGGCGGAATTTCGTTATCCTTTGCCGCCTTCGGCGGCAGCCGTGGATTTTTCGGTTTCTGCCGGGCGCACAACCCCGGTATCGGGCGATTCGGCGGGAGCCATCACCGGACGCGGGTCGAGCAGACTGTCGGGGCGCACCCGCTGAACACCGCGCAGGACGAAGACCTCACCAGGGGTGAGTCCGGACAGCACTTCCGCCAGCCCGCGCTGGCGCTGGCCGATGATAATGACGCGCCGCTCAGCACGCTTCTCCTTGTTCACCACAAAAACGATGTGCCGCATCCCCTCGTTGACGATGGCTTCCTCGGGCACCACCGTGGCATTATCGTTGTTCGAGACTTCAAGGGTCACAGACAGGAACATGCCGCCTTTCAGGGCTTCGTCGGCGTTGGCGAAATTGGCGGTCAGGCGAACGGCCCGAGTCACGGGATCGATGCGGGTGTCGATGATCTGCACTGCACCGGTGAACACTCGGCCCTTGTAGGCCGCCGCCGTAGCATGGACGACCTGGCCGATATGCAGCCGGTCGAGCAGATTTTCCGGCACGGCGAAATCGAGTTGCGCCACGGAAAGATCGTCCAGGGTGGTGATCTGCGTTCCCGGCGAGAGATACGCGCCGAGCGACACGTTACGGGTGCCGATCCGCCCGGAAAACGGCGCACGCACGAAGGAATCCTCAAGCCGCGCCTCAGCTGCCTTGATCGCTGCCCTGGCGGAGGCAATCGCACCATCGAGGGTTTTCACCTGTGCGGCAAGATCCTCCACCTGCGCCCCTGCGCCGGAGCCGGATTTCTGCAAGGTAGTGGCGCGCTCCAATTTGACGGCAATTTCATCGCGTTGCGCCATGGCGCGACTCAGTTCGGCCTGTGCCTTTTCCTTATCGGCGCGGCGCTCGTCGCTGTCCATCCGAATCAGGATATCGCCAACCTTGACCATTTGCCCTTCCTGGAAATCGATCGCTTCGATGACACCGGAAACCTTGGCGGTGACAATGATGGATTGCAGCGCCTTGACGGTACCGACCGCCTCGCGCGTCTCCACCATACGTCCAGTCCTCACTGTATCGACATCGACCTGAACCGCATTTTCGACCCTCGGCCCGGCTCCATTATTCGGCCCCACCCCGCCGAACCACCCTCGGGACTGGATGAACCAACCACCAAGACCGATGGCAATGAGAGCGGCGACGATGGCAAGTTGTCTGGACGGAGCCATAATGATCGAATCACTTTCTCCGGACGTACGGCACGCCGGCATGTATTTCCCAGGCCGCAACCCAAATCGACACCGTGCTGCACGGCCCGACCCGGAAGAGGCGAAAAGCCCGGACGATCCTGAACGGCAGGATATTGGCTGTTTGTCGTCAGAGAATGTCATTTTATCATTATTGTGTAACAAAGTGTAACGGATACAGATGAACAGCCGCCGGGGAAGAGGGCCGGAAATGGCGTTCTGGCAACAGGACAGAAGGAACGCGCTCCAATCCACATCCGGCATCTGGAACGATGCGAAAAAAGATATGCACCCAGCTCTGCCACAACCGGAAACGGAATTTCGCGGCAATATCCCACAACGGAGCGGGAATTCGATGCCGGAAGCGGTTTCGTTTCTTGCCAATGCGTGCCAGAATAGTGATTGATTGTATGCATCGTCCGGGTAGACAGGGCAGCATGGCGGATCCAACCTTGAAAGCCGAATTTGCGGCGCTGGTTGCGGCAGTTGCCGACCGGCATGATCGGCCATCGTTTGAACGACTGTTTGATTATTTCGCTCCCCGCCTCAACGGCTACCTGTTGCGCCTCGGCGCGGATCCGGCAATGGCGGAAGAGGTGATCCAAGATGTCATGGTGACGTTGTGGCGCAAGGCTGACCAGTTCGATCCGCAGAAATCAACCGTCTCGACTTGGCTTTATCGAATCGCCCGCAATCGCCGCATCGATATACTGCGCCGCACCAAGGTCGAGATCTTAGACGGCGAGGAGCCGGATCTGCCTGTCGATGATGATGGGCTGTCCGATCTGATCGAACGCGAGAACGCCGTTCGCGCCGCTCTCGATCATCTACCGCCAGAGCAGTTGACCCTACTACGCATGGCGTTCTTCGACAGCCTGTCACACAGCGAAATTTCCGAACGCACGGGGCTGCCTCTCGGCACCGTGAAGTCCCGAATCCGCCTCGGCTTCGCCCGGTTGCGCCGGGAGATGGAGGCTCATGAGGCGAATGTCGGCGAAAAGATCGTCGTTCGCGGAAACGCCCAGAAAGAGCGGTAAGCCTAGAGCAATGCGCGTTTTAAACGCGAAACGCTCTAAGCTACGGAACCGGTCTGGTTGCGCAACGTATCCTTGGCTTTTTGCCGGTGCGTTTCAGTGATAGACCCGGATACCTGGGCGATGGCGGCGGCCAACATCGCTGCATCGTCGGCGAAACCGAGCAACGGCACGACATCGGGAACCGCATCGATCGGCATGATGAAATAAAGGAGCGCCCCTGCCAGAATAGCGCGTACACGATACGGCGTTGCCGAATCGGACAGGCAGTAATAGGCCGCCAGCAGATCCTCGGCAAATGGCAGGCGCGCGCCAAAACGCTTGAATTTCTCCCAGAATCCGGCCAACGGCGCATCCTCTGCCCGCGCAGCGCGGCGGATGGCATCCATCTCGGTCTTGGTAAAACGCTTTTCCCAGAAGCCAGCCATCGGAGAATCGGTCATCGGTCGTTGCCCCCAAAGCGGATCGGTGGTCGATGCGGCATCATATAATCAATGCCGAACAGATTTTAGGATAACATGCCCCAAGATCTGCGCGTTGCAGCATTGCCTGCAAAGCGCGTCGATTTCATGGCAGGATTTCCAACAGCCTCGTTTCAAACGAAAAACTCTATCCCAACGGATAAGCGGCCTCGACGACATACGGTCCGCCACCGACCGAATCGCGCGACGACATCAGCACTACCCGCCTGGCGGTGAAGGTTTCCTTCGGAAACCGACCCAAAGCAGCAATGTAATGTGCCACGGCCATGGGCGAGGCATCGCGCAGGCGGGCCAACGTGACATGCGGCGCGTATTTGCGCGTTTCCGCTGGCAGGCCAAGGCGGCGCATCGCCCGCTCGTGGGCGCTTTGCAGATCGCGTAGTTCCTCCGACAGCTCCGCCGCCACAACCACCGCCCGCGGCTTCGATCCGCCGAATGAATCGAGCCGGTCGACGGTGATGTTAATGGGTTCGCGCCGCCGCACCTGCCCGAGTTCGGCAGTGACGTCACGAGCGGTACCGTCATCGATATCGCCGATGAACCGCAAGGTGATGTGGTAGTTTTCCGGGCTGATCCAGCGCGCTCCGGGCAGACCGCCGCGCAAGGATGCCAAGTTTTCACCGATCGAGGCCGGGATTTCGAGGGCGGTAAACAGGCGCGGCATGGCATGTCCTCCACCGCTGGCGCCCTTGTCGTTCGGATGTAGAGCCGCCGCGGAATTCCCACTTGTTTAAGAACGATATGTGAAGCCGTTCCCGCTATCGGCAAGGGCGGTGCAGATCAATCAACAGGTTTTGGGTGATTCGGTGCCGCGCCTCACGGACACGGGCTGCAATTCAGAAGATGAATAGCATCGATACGCTTCAGAATATCTTCGGAGAGAACCACCTTTCCGGCGGCGATATCGGTTCGTAACTGCTCTATCGTCGTCGCGCCGATGATCGTTGAGGTGACGAACGGCTGCGCATCGACGAAAGCGATGGCAAGCGTCGCCGGATCGAGGCCAATTTCTTTCGCCAATTCCACATAGGCGCGAATCGCTTTCTCCGCCCCCGGCTTCTCGTAACGCTGGCCGCGCTTGAACAGGGTGGTGCGTGCCCCCGCAGGCCGTGCGCCGTCGAGATATTTTCCGGTAAGATAGCCTTGTCCCAGGGGCGAATAGGCAAGCAGGCCGACATCCTCTCGCAGGCCGATTTCGGCCAAGGCCGTCTCGTAAGTGCGGTTGACGAGGTTATAGGCGTTCTGGATCGAAGCGACTCGCGGCAGGCCATGCGTCTCGGAATGGCGCAACAGCCGCATCGTTCCCCAGGCGCTTTCGTTCGACACGCCGATATGGCGGACTTTTCCCGCCTTCACGAGATTGCCGAGAACGTCGAGGGTTTCCTCCAGCGGATGTGATTTCGCATCATCGAGATGGTGGAAA
Organism: Microvirga sp.; assembly: GCA_031547465.1. Taxonomy (GTDB): domain Bacteria; phylum Pseudomonadota; class Alphaproteobacteria; order Rhizobiales; family Beijerinckiaceae; genus Hohaiivirga. The sequence goes on from JAVBRX010000050.1 coordinate 24,766, forward strand.
ATCGTCGGGTTCGATCCCCACGGCATGGGCCGGTCCGGCCAGTGCACTTGGTAGAGATCGATATAATCGGTTCCGAGACGCTTCAGGGATTTGTCGATCGCTTCGTGAATCTGCTTCGGGCTGAGTTCCGTTGCCGCGCCATCGTCACGGTACCAGGTGCTGTCGGCGCGCCCGGCAACCTTGCTGGCAAGGATGATCTTGTCGCGGTTGCCGTGCGCCTTGAACCAGGAACCGATGAAGCGTTCGGTCGTTCCCTGCGTTTGGGCCTTCGGCGGAATCGGATACATTTCGGCAGTATCGAAGAAATTGATTCCCTGTCCAACCGCATAATCCATCTGTGCATGCGCTTCAGCTTCCGAGTTCTGCTGCCCCCAGGTCATGGTACCGAGGCAGATGCGGCTGACGTTCAGGTCCGTGCGGCCCAGGCGGGTATAACGCATGATAGTCTCCAATCCGGAAATAGCTGGCGGCAACAATCGAAAGAACGGCTGAATGTCAACGCGGTTCGACAAGCGTTGCGACAAAACGCTCGATCATCGGCAGCATCCGCGCCACGATCACATCCACGCCTTTGGCATTCGGATGCATACCGTCCGACTGATTGAGGCCGAGATCGGCGGCAACGCCGTCGAGAAAGAACGGATAGAGCGGCAACTCGTAACGCGCCGCAAGTTCCGGATAGATGGCGTTGAACTTCGCAGCGTAATCGGCTCCGAGATTGGGCGCTGCCACCATGCCGACGAGAAATACCTTGATGTTGCGCTCTTTCAGCCGTTGAATCGCCGTTTCCAGCGCCTGCCGGGTGAGCGCGGGATCGAGGCCGCGCAGCATGTCATTGGCCCCGAGCGCCAGAATCACCCCATCCGTGCCATCGGGAATCGACCAGTCGAGCCGGGCGAGGCCGATACCGGCGGTGTCGCCGGAAACCCCGGCATTGACGATCTCGACCCTGATGCCCTTGTCAGTGAGCGCTTTCTGCAACCGCACCGGGAAAGCGTCCTCCTGCGGCAAACCGAAGCCCGCCGTCAGGCTGTCGCCGAACGCGACGATGCGCACGGGGTCGTCATTCGCCGCGTTCACCCTCTCGCTCACGACAAAAACAGTCGCCAGCCATAATAAAAGCCAAAAGACCCGCTTCATCGGTCCGGATACTCCCCGATAGCCCCTTATCGCCGAGGCATAAACCTGATTTGAGGGGATACATTAGAGCAATGCGCGTTTAAGTGGAATCCGGTTAAACGCATAAAGCATTGCGACATAAGGGAATCAGACCACGATGTATTTCCGTGTGAACGTACGTGATCTGAAGTACTCTTCACTCAAAGGGCATTCCCGGTTTCGATAAACCGGGAAACGCCAGCAACCCGAACCTAGACCCACCGGAGCGCCCGGTTTCATGCCTGATTCAGCCATCCGCCTGACGAATGTCGATCTAAGTCTCGGCCATGCCGCCGCCCGGGTTCATGTCCTGAAAAACATCTCGCTCACCGTCGGCAGGGGCGAGGCCCTTGGCCTGATCGGCCCGTCCGGTTCGGGAAAATCCACATTGCTCATGACCATGGCCGGGCTGGAACAGCCGGATTCCGGCTCGATCACCGTCAACGGCGTCGACCTCACCCGTTTGAACGAGGATGAACTGGCGCAATTCCGGGGCGGCAAGATCGGCATCGTTTTCCAGTCGTTTCACCTCATCGCTACTATGACCGCACGGGAGAACGTCGCTCTGCCGCTCGAACTCGCCAACGTGCCCGATGCCTTCAAACGAGCAGAAAAGGAATTGCGGGCGGTCGGGCTTGGCGAACGGCTCGATCATTATCCGGCACAGCTTTCCGGCGGCGAACAGCAACGAGTAGCCATCGCCCGCGCCGTGGTCGGCAACCCGGCGATTATCGTCGCCGACGAACCGACCGGCAATCTCGACGAATCGACCGGCGCGAGCGTCGTCGAACTTCTGTTTCGGCTGAAACACGAGCGCGGCGCGACCCTGGTGCTGGTGACGCACGATTCCGCCCTGGCCGCCCGTTGCGACCGCACCATCGCCCTGCATTCCGGGCGCATCGATTCCGAAAACCGCACCAGGACGGCTGAGCCATGATAGACACGCTCCGGCGCGATACGGGCAGCACGGAAAAAACCACAAGAAACGGCTACCTCCCGAAAGCGTGCCTGACATTGCGGCTGGCGTTGCGGGAATTACGCGGCGGCCTGCGGGGGTTCTGGATATTTCTCATCTGCATCGCCCTCGGGGTGATGACGATTGCCGGTATTGCCGCGCTATCGCGCGCCCTGTCCGAAGGGCTGACCCGCGAAGGGCGCACCATGCTCGGCGGCGACCTGTCGTTCACCCTGCTGCAACGGGAAGCGAACGAACAGGAGCGAGCGGCGCTCCATGCCCTCGGCGCAGTCTCGGAGCAGGCGACCATGCGTGCCATGGCTATCGCCCCCAGCGGCGACGCCACGCTGGTCGAGATCAAGGCGGTCGATAGCACCTATCCACTCATCGGCAAGGTGCGCTCCGATCCGCAGGTGCCGCTGGCGGACCTGTTTGTCGAAACGGGCGGCAAATTCGGCGCTGTGGTCGATCCGTTGCTCCTTGTCCGCCTCGATCTCAAGGCCGGTGACACGATCCGCGTCGGCAAAGCAACAATCCGGCTCAGGGCAACACTTGTCTCGGAACCGGACGGGATTGCGCTTGGCCCCGGTTTCGGGCCGCGCCTGCTCCTGTCGCAGAACGCCCTGCGGGCAACCGGGCTATTGCAGCCCGGCAGCCTCGTCAACTGGCGCTACCGGGTGGCGCTGCCGGGTGGCGGCAATGATGCGGCGCTCGACGGCATCGTCGCCTCCGTGCAAGCAGCGTTCCCCGATTCGGGCTGGAATATCCGCACCCGGCTAAACGCCAATCCGCAATTCAACCGCAACGTCGAGCGCTTCACACAGTTCCTGACACTGGTCGGACTGACGGCCCTTCTGGTCGGCGGCGTCGGCATTGCCAACGCGGTTGCAGGGTTCGTTGACCGCAAACGTACAGCCATCGCCACCCTGAAGAGCCTCGGCGCGAGCGGCGGGCAGGTGGTGGTGATCTATCTGGCCCAGATATTGATAATCGCCGCCATCGGCATCGCCGTCGGTCTGCTGGCAGGAGCTTGTCTGCCGTTCGCCACCGCCTGGCTGCTGAGCGCCTATCTGCCGTTGCCATTGGAGCCGGTGCTGGCGGTGCAGGAATTACTCATCGCCGCTCTTTATGGTGTGCTGATCGTGCTTGTCTTCGCCCTCGGCCCCTTGGGACGGGCGCATGACATGCCGATCTCGAACCTGTTTCGCGGGCAGGTCGAAGCAAACGATACCCCCATGCGCTGGCGCTATCGTCTCATGATCTCAGGCCTCGCCGTTACCCTGGCGATCCTGTCCGTCGTAGCGGCTTATGATCGCTTCGTCGCCGTGATCTTCATCGTCGCGATCAGTTTCGCCTTCCTGCTGCTATGGGCGGTCGGCATCGGCATCATGGTCCTAGCGCGCCATGCGCCGCGCTCCCGTCATGCCCTGCTGCGTTTCGCCGTAGCCAATCTGCACCGCCCCGGCGCGCTGACGCCAAGTCTCGTCCTCTCCCTCGGCCTCGGCGTGTCGTTTCTGGCGACGCTCGCTGTTACCGACGCCAACCTACGCCGCCAGTTGACGCAAGCCTTGCCCGAGAAGGCTCCGAGCTTCTTCTTTCTTGATCTACCGAGCGCCGAAACGGCGGAATTCGAGCGTTTCGCTTATGAACTGAATCCGGGTGCGATCCTCGACCGTGTGCCGAGCCTACGCGGGCGGATCGTGTCGATCAAGGGCGTGCCGGTGGAGCGGATCAAGCCGGGGGACGACGTTGCCTGGGCGCTTAGCGGTGACCGCGGCATCACGTTCTCGAACGAGTTGCCCAAAGGTTCGACGATCACGGCGGGCCGATGGTGGCCGCCGGATTATTCCGGCAACCCGCTCGTTTCCTTCGAGGACAAGGTGGCGCGAGGGCTGGGGTTAGATATCGGCGACGAGATCGTCGTCAATGTCCTCGGGCGCAACGTCGCCGCGAAGATCGCAAGCCTGCGCAAGGTGGAATGGCTATCGCTCAACATCAATTTCCTGATGGTGTTCTCGCCGAACACATTCAACGGCGCGCCGCATTCGCAACTGGCGACGATCTCCCTGCCGCAACCCGCGACAATCGCAGCCGAAAACCACATCGCCCGAGAAACAGCCCGTCAGTTCCCGTATATCACCAGTGTCCGCATTCGCGATACGCTGGAACGGTTCAACGACATGCTCGGACAGATGATCGTCGCCATTCGCGGCGCAAGTTCGCTAGCCCTGATCGTCAGCCTTCTGGTTCTGGCCGGAGCGCTGGCCGCCGGACAACGGGCGCGCCTCCACGATGCCGTGGTGCTGAAGACACTGGGCGCGACACGGGGAATGCTGATCTGCGCCTATGGGATGGAATACGCCCTGCTTGGCGTCGCCACCGCCCTGTTCGGCGTGCTGGCCGGGTTCATCGCCGGATATGCAATCGTCGCCCTGGTGATGAAACTCGATTTTACATTCGAGTTTTACGGAGTTCTTCTGACGGCTCTGAGCGCCATTATCACGTCGATCATCCTCGGACTGATCGGAACATGGCGCATTCTGACACAAAAACCGGCAGCTTATCTACGGGAGTTATGAAACAATTATAGCTCCCCGTTGATGAAAGGCTTAAAAGTCGCTTCATCCAAGGCTGAAAACCTGACCATAACCATCAAGAGATGGAAAATCGCTGATTTTGCACTAATCATCGCGAATGGCCCTTGCATCCGGCGAGGCGAGGTCTCATATTTGCAGGGAGCCTGACCCGGTTGCGGCGGGCCGGGGCATGCGTTTCGCATCTCCGGTGTGGCAGCACAGGGTTGAAAGCCATTCATTGCAATGAGGATACCCATGCAACCGTACGAACAGAATCCCTATGCCATCGACACCGGGGCCGTCCGCACGAGGGCCGATGTCGATCAGGGCCTGCGGGCATTCATGCTCGGTGTCTACAACCACATGGTCCTGGGTCTCGCCATTTCGGCGCTCACTGCCATAGCTATGAACTATCTTTCTGTTGCCTTTTGGATCGGCAGCAAAGTTGGGGCACTCACACCATTCGGTGTAATGCTCTATTCAGCTCCCATGAAATGGGTGGTGATGTTCGCGCCGCTGGCGATGATCTTCTTCATCGGCGCACGCTCGCAGAGCATGTCTGCCAGAACTGCGGCGATTACATTCTACCTGTTCTCCGTCCTTATGGGCGTGTCACTGTCGTCGATTCTGCTTGTCTTCACCAAGGGAAGCATCGTCCAGGTGTTCTTCATCACCGCGGCGGCATTCGGATCGCTCAGCCTGTGGGGCTACACCACGAAGAAGGATATTTCCGGCTGGGGCACCTTCCTGTTCATGGGGCTGGTCGGCCTGATCATCGCCTCGATCGTCAACATCTTCCTTGGCTCCAGCGCGACCCAGTTCGCCATTTCGGTGATCGGTGTCCTGATTTTCGCCGGCTTCACCGCCTGGGACACGCAGCAACTGAAGACCCTGTATCTCTACGGCGATCTGGACAAGGAAACTGCCGCGAAGGAATCGGTGTTCGGCGCGCTGAGTCTGTATCTCGATTTCGTCAACCTGTTCTCGTTCCTACTGAACCTGCTCGGTAGCCGCGAATAGCAATCTCCAATGAACCGACGGACTTTATACAAAACCCCGGAGCAATCCGGGGTTTTCATTTCAGAATATACGCATTGCCCTGCCACTGCCGGTTACGACAAAAAAAATCGAAAATAATCACAGTATCGCCGCATTCACGCCCCGCGTCCGACAAACTTGTCCGTCATATAATTACCGTTGCCTCGATGGCCCGGCGTTGACGGTGTCACCGGTGAATCTGCCCCCCAGCCCCCCGGGGCAGCGGAAGCGCCGGGCCTCTCTAAACAATGGCAACGATGATGTGTATTTAAGTGATGTGTCTCCTGTCGATTGAGCGATAGCGAAGCATGACCCCAAGAGCGCCGCCTGCCTCCAGCGGCGCTCTTTTTTTTGTTCCCGCGATGCACTTTCAAAAACGGTTCCGGCACGCAAACCCGTTACCAGAATTGCGCCTCGTGAGTAGAGCGCGATCCAATCAAATTGCATCGGATTGCGCTCTAACTTTCCTTTATTTACCGCATTTTCTTGCGCCGAACCGGTGGCTACTTCAGCATGAAATGCTTTAGAGCAGGATGCGTTTACACGAAACGCATCCTGCTCTGACTTCCTTTGTTTTCCGCATTTTGTTCCACTGAACCGGTTTCCACTTCAGCATAAAATGCTCTAGAGCATGAAGCCGAATCACCTGCGCAACATCCATCACCTCAGGTGGCAATGCACGGCGACAAACAAAAGCGTTCTCATTCTTTAATACAGTCTTGCGCTTACCCGGAGGCCTGCGATGAAAACTTTCAAGCTCCTGCTTTTGCCCGGCGACGGCATCGGCCCGGAAGTGATGCGTGAGGTGGAGAAACTGCTGGTTCTCTTCCGACAGGAAGGACTGGCCTGGTTCGAGGTCGAGAACGACCTTGCCGGCGGCGCGGCCTACGACGCCCACAAGGTAGCGATTACAGACGCAACAATGAAACTGGCGCTCGAAGCTGACGCGGTATTATTCGGCGCAGTAGGCGGTAACAAATGGGCCGACGTCCCCTACCGGCATCGCCCGGAAGCCGCGCTCCTGCGCCTACGCAAGGATCTGGAGCTGTTCGCCAACCTGCGCCCGGCGATTTGTTACCCGGCACTCGCCTCCGCCTCGTCCCTGAAGCAGGAACTGGTGGAAGGACTGGATATCCTGATCGTGCGTGAACTCACTGGCGGCGTGTATTTCGGCGAGCCAAAGGAAATCGTCACCCTGGAGAGCGGCGAGAAGCGCGCCGTCGATACGCAACTTTATACCACGAGCGAAATCGATCGCATCGCCCGTGTCGCCTTCGACCTTGCGGGCAAACGATCCGGACGGGTCGCCTCGGCGGAAAAGCACAATGTCATGCGCACCGGCGTGCTATGGAAAGAGGTCGTTACCGCCCTTCACGCCAAGAATTACCCGAAGATCCAGCTCGAACATGTGCTTGCCGACAATTGCGGCATGCAACTCGTACGCCAGCCGAAGCAGTTCGACGTGATTCTCACCGACAACCTGTTTGGCGACATCCTGTCCGATATTGCCGCCATGCTTACCGGCTCGCTCGGCATGTTGCCCTCGGCTGCCCTCGGCGCGCCCGATTCAAAGACCGGCAGGCCAAAGGCGATGTACGAGCCGGTACACGGCTCCGCGCCGGACATCGCCGGAAAAGGCATCGCCAACCCCATCGCCGCCATAGGCTCATTCGTGATGACATTGCGCTATTCCTTCGGACTGACAAAAGAAGCCGACCTCCTCGACAAGGCAATTGCCGCCGCCCTTGCCTCGGGCCTGCGCACTCGCGACATCGCAACTGAGGGAACGATAATTGCCAGCACCGCCGCCATGGGTGACGCCATCGTTGGCGAACTTCGCAAGCTATTGAAGTAACTGAACGGTTTCGGGCAGGGAAAAGTCAATCCTGGAACAGGTCAGGATGCGTACTGATGTAGCGAGTTATAATTCCGTATCGTCGATCTGCACACAGAACCAGACAGGCCGATAATGCGGTCCGCACCGAAACGGTTTGCATATCACCAGAAAAAGAGACAGCACTGGACGCTTCAAGAGATTGCCCAGTGCTGTTTCAATTTAAAAAATGTTTCAGCTCGGAATAACGCATAGAGCATTTTCCGCCGAAGTAGCCACCGGTTCGGCGCAAGAAAATGCGGTAAATAAAGGAAAGTCAGAGCGCAATCCGATGCAATTTGATCGGATCGCGCTCTAGAGCAGAAACTGGCACAAGCGTGCTGGAATCAGGCTTGCTTGACCGCTCCGTATGCAAGCACGCCGTTGTGGAACACAGCCGTCCGTTCCGTCAACCGGGCGATCGCTTCGGCGGAGCAACTGGCCGGGAGAAGGTTGAAGCTCGCCTCATTACCGACCTTCGGCCAGACGCGCTCGCCCTTGGCGTTGAGCGGCGTGACCTTACCGGTCGCCAATCCAAGCGTGCGCGAGAGATTGAACTCGTTCCGCCAGCCATAGAGTTCGGCGGCGAGTTTCGCTTTCTCGAGCATGTCGCACATGCCGAACGACGACCACCAGTCGATAACGCTATCTGTGCCGCAAATGACATTGACGTTGCACGCGAGCAACTGATCGATCGGCATTACCCACTTGCCGATCGGCATCGACGTGGCGATGGAAATGCCGAGATCCGCCATTCTCGTATACATCTCCTTGCCTTCTTCAGGAGAGAGCGCAGCCAAGGAAAAAGCATGACTGATCGTCATCTTGCCCTGTAGCTTGGCCTTTTCTGTTACATCCATCAGACGGCGGATCGCCTTGATACCGCTTGGCGCACCTTCGTGCAGATGGATGTCGATGCCCTTGTTCGCATCGACGGCTATCTGAACCATCGTATCGATGGACTTGTCCATGTCGCCGTCAATGACTGTCGGGTCGAGACCACCGACATAATCGACGCCCATCTTCATCGCTTCGCGCATCAACCCTTCGACTTTCGACAGCAACAGGCCGTGCTGCGGAAAGGCGACGATCTCCGAAGTAAGATCATTCGCCTTGTTGTGCCGTGCGAGAACATTTTTTAGGTGCTCGAGGTTTTTCAGTCCCTGCACAGGGTCGATGTTGCAATGACTGCGCACCACGGTCGAACCATTCTTGTGCATCAGTTCGATAATCTTCTCCGTCCGCTCTTCTGCCGTCGCCAGCAGTTTCGGCAGCAGAACCTGTTCCTCCTTGATCCGGTCGAACACACCGCCCGGCATTGGCCTCACGGCGCGCCACGGACCACCGTAATAGGTTTTATCAAGGTGGATGTGCATATCGCGAAATGTCGGCAGCAACAGTTGCCCACCAGCATCGAATCTGGGAAGCTGCGGATTGCCGGGCTTGGTGTCGCCGGTCAGAATCTCGGCGATCTTGCCGTTTTCGATACGCAAGCTCGCCAGTTCCGTTGCCGTATTGACGATCTCCTCGCCTTCACGAATGAAGCCGCTCTCCAGGCGTACATTGACAAGGTAATACGCACCGTTCGGCCTTGCCTTCTCGTCAGGTGTTGGTGCTGCTTGAACGGGACCGCAGGACAAGGCCGCAGCCCCTAATGCGCCCCCTCCTACCCCTTGAATGAAACCGCGACGAGATAAGGATCTCTTGGACTCTTTCATAATGCCACCCCCCAAAAGCGAAAACGCCAACGGCGTCTTTCGGATAATCTGCAGGAATGGTGTATTCATAAGATGCACCCCGAACCTGATCATTGGTAGATTGAGATAAAATATTAGATTTTATTTATCATAAATCGACAAAATATAATTTAAAATTATATAATATTTTTTATTACATAAATATTTTGTATATTATGCAATATATTACATATAAGTAATGTTTTTATTTGTAAGTTTCAATATTTTCAACCCGATCTGAACAAGCAACATCTCTTCATAATTATCAAAGCCAATCCCTGTAATAGATTTTATTTTATCAATCCGATACGACACTGTTTTGTAGTGAACATTTAACTCTCTAGCAGTTTCAATAATATTATAGTTATGTCTAAAATAAACATAGAGTGTTTTTAATAATTCATCGCGTATAGACGTTTTTACGGAGAGCAGATTTCGTAATGCTGCCGGAATGAAATCGTCCAGTTCCGACCGTTCGGGAAACCGGCAAAGCAACCTGAAAATGCCGACATCCGAAAAGGCGATGAAATCGTCCTCAAAGTCGATCCGTTCCTTGATGTCCAAGGCATCCAAAGCTTCCCGATAGCTTCTGGCCAGTTCCGGGATGGTTGCAGCCTTACCACCGAACCCACCCTGCAATGACAGTTTCTCCAGCTTGACGCTCCACTCGGACTGAACGCTAGCCAGCATTTTTTTCAGTCTCGCTTCCCACCCTTTATCGGAGGGCGACACTTCCCAAAGTATGACCATCCTGTCATCAAGCACAAGTATGGGAGTGTTGGCAACAGCAAGAAATATCGTGAACGTTTCCTGTAATTTTTCATATAATGATTTATCGATCTTGTAGACACTTTTCTCCTTTGCCTCTCTAGAGACGATTCTTAGAACGACAACGGCATAGGTCTTACGCAAATCCCATTGTAGAAGACTTGCACGACGGTGAATATCCTCAATTGAGAGCGTCCGCCCGCTCAGAAGATCGCTGACCAGATCACTCCGGAACTGCCGTTCAACCTCGACAACCGCCCGCTGTTTGATAAAATCAAGCGATAGAGCATTGATCGCGCTCTCGATGGCGATAAACTGATATTCTTCCAGCTCCTTATTGATCTTGTTGACGATGAGATATGTTTTGATATCATTGCCAACGATAATAGGAAATACGCATTGTTTATAAATATTATCGTCATAATCTGGAAAATTAACATCCTGAATGAAGTAGGGAATCTCCTCATCAAATGCTTTTAACACGACAAATCGCTTCAAACTGTTATCGGTGCTGAACAGGCATTGAAAGTTCTTGTCGTATAGCGCGACCGGATTCTCAACCAATATTTCCAGTGAATTCATTATTCTATAAAAACTACTATTCTCTAAAGAAATTTTAGTAAAATGACGATTCATCTCCTTAAATCGCTCAAGTAATTGCAATTTACTGCTGAGTAAATGCTCTGATATAGATATGGCAATATCTCTATAAAGAATATCTTTAGTGATTTCTATAACAGGAAGGCTGTAATCTGTTGCGGTATCTATGATCTCTGTAGGTATTTCTTTAACAAATAATCCTGTCTTTATAATAAGAGCGCTAAGTTTTTTGCTTGCTACATTTTGGATAAAAGTTGCAAGTGGGCGAAGTTTATCGATTGAATACAGGTTCGTCAGCAGTACATCACCTTCCTGTACCCAGTCAGCGACGTCAGGAGCTTCAATAATATTTACTCCGGTGATAAATCTATTAATCCCCCCTTCACCACAAACCAGGCGTGCATTCTTCAAGGGATGCAGTTGAAACAGGTCGGCAACTCTTAACTGGCTCATCAACAATCCCCTTGGAAGCCGACCCGGCTCATCTGCCGGATCGCCAGCCTCACACGATTACTATGCGGCACTCCTTCAAGCGTTCCAGTAACCAACTGGAGAAACAGACTTCCTCAACCCGTTAGGTGCTCCGTCCGCAAAAGTGAAATCAACTTTTCTGTCTGTCGGTTCATCTCCGCTCCAACCGCAAGACACGATCCTGATCTTTGAAATGCGATCAGGATCGCACACTCCTTCCACTTCTCACAAGCGATGCTCAGCCACAGACGGCTACCGTTTCTGGCAAGGCTGCCCATTCGATATCCGCAACTTCTGTGGTGACGATCGTTCCAGCACGGTCATGCAGAATGTCGGCAATATCTTCCAGCGCCCCAATCACCGCCTTCCTGCCCGTGGCACGGACGAAGTTGATGCACGCCTCGACTTTCGGCCCCATGGAACCTGCCGAGAACCCCATACGTTCAAGGGCGTCCGGATGCGCCTTGCGGATTGCCTTCTGGTCAGGCGTTCCCCAATCGACATAGACCGCATCGACATCGGTACCGATGACGAAATAGTCTGCTGCGACCTCGCGAGACAGAAGCGCCGCCGAGAGATCCTTGTCGATCACCGCTTCGACACCACGACGGATGCCGTCCTCGCCGATGACAGTCGGCACACCCCCACCCCCAGCGCAGATTACAACGGCCCCGTTGGCAAGGAGCCATTTGACGGGACGAACGTCAACGATCCGATGCGGCTTCGGACTTGGCACCACACGGCGAAAATGCTTGCCGTCGACGGCGATGCTCCAACCGTTCTGCTGTGCCAGCCGTTCCGCCTCCTCGCGCTCATAAACCGGCCCGACGAATTTAGTCGGGTTACTGAACGCCGGATCCTTCGAATCGACCTCCATCTGCGTCATGAAGGTACAGAGCGGTACACGCATAGGCAATTCATTACCGATCTCCTGCTCAAGCATGTAGCCGATCATTCCGACCGTCTGCGCACCGAGCACATCAAGCGGATAAGACGGGACCTTGGTGTAAGCCGCATTCTGAAGCGCAAGCAAACCGATCTGCGGCCCATTACCGTGAACGACGACGATCTCATTGTCCGGAACCACTTTGGCGATCTGCTTGCTGGCAATGACAACGTTTTGACGCATATTCTCCGCAGTCAGCGCCTCACCGCGCCGTTGCAGCGCATTGCCGCCGATAGCAATAACGACACGCATCCTCAACTTCTCCTGAACGTATTCACGGAATGCCACTCCCCACCCCGTCTGTGCCTCGCGAGATACGCGCGGAGCGGGGAATGGCAGGGGGTATCAATGTCCGTATTTCTTCGCGAACGCCGTCAGGGCTTTCTCGAAACAATCGGTCGACGGATAGGTGATGCCGGCACCGATCATGCCGATGCCTGCATCCTTATGCGCGATGGCCGTGTTGATAACCGGCATGATGCCGGTCTGAACGACCTTGCGGATGTCGATGCCTGTGGCAACGCCACGAAAGTTCAGCAGCGGGATGGTGACGTTCGGATTCTCGGCGGAGGTAATTTCCGCCATCCGGATGGAGAAGCCGATAGCTTCATCGATTGTTCCACCGACGAGCGCCACGATCGCCGGGGCCGTCGCCATGGCAAAACCGCCGATGCCGTAGGTTTCCGTGATCGCGCTGTCGCCGATATCGAGGCCGGAATCCTCGGGCTTGAACCCGGCGAACAGCGGGCCGATCACTTTCTGCGCCGGACCGGTGAACCAGGTCATGCCTTCCATACCGCTGATACGGACGCCGAATTCGACGCCGTTGCGACACATCGTCGTGACGATGGTGCTGTAGGGAATGCCGTGGGCAGCATCCATGGCGCATTTGCTGAGCGCCATCCAGGTCGGTCCGGAGAAGTAATCGCTGCTGGCGACAAACTCGAAGACCTCCCGCTTCTCCTTGGTGGAGAACTTGGTTTCCAGGATGTAGGGGGTCAGAGCCTGGATCAGAAGCGTCGTACCGGCAACATTGCGGTTATGGCACTCATCGCCCATGTGCAGTGCCTGCGATAACATCAGACGCAGGTCGATTTCGCCTGCAATCTTCATTGCTTCCTGCAACATCGGCCCGAGAACGTCGCGCATCCAGTTGAGACGAGCAATGACGCTGGCATCGTTCGCACCCATCCGCAGGATCTTGGCCATCTGCTCGCTGAGATTGGTATAGGCGATGTTGCCGTAGGTCTTGTTCTTGACGATGTGCATGTACATCGACGCCGAGGTGACGCCCGCCATTGAACCGACGCAATCATGCTCGTGACACGGGGAAAACGTGATCTCGCCGGACGCAGCCACCTTGGCCGCCTCGTCGATATCCTTCGCCAGCCCTTCGAACACCAGTGCACCGGTCACTGCACCGCGCATCGCACCACACATTTTGTTCCAGGTGATCGGCGGACCGGCATGGAGGATAGTCTTCTTCGTCATGCCCGGAACGACGTCGATAGCCCGGCCATAGCCGACCAGAACCGGGTGCGATCCGATGATCCGCTCAACCGCTTCCTTATTGGCCTTTTCGATTTGCGCCAGCAACGCCGGTTCGGAAAGGACGTCCAGGGCAGCGATCAGTTCAGGCTTGCCGCCCGCCGGCGGCTTCCAGTCGAGATGGATGGCACTCGCGCCCTGCTTGAGCACATCGTCCTTGAAGAACTCAATACCGAGATTGATGACGCTGACTTTCTTGAATAACTCGTTGATCCGGCTCATGATTACGCCCCTTTCTCGACAAAGCCGCGCGCCAGAAGGCCGGCGTTGGTGCACGAACTGGCGATGGTGACGCCAGCACTCGACAGTTTCTGCGTCTGCTCGCTCAGCGTCGGCGCATCGAGATCCGTGCCGAGGACGTAACCCAGAATCTCCAGGTGCCTCCCCTGCTTCTTCGCCGCTTCCTTCGCCTCGACGATAGCGGGCAGCATGACGCCGACCGGGTCTTCATGTGCGCCGAAGCCGAGGATGAAATCCATGACGATGACGCCGACCGACGGATCCTGCGCTTCCTGCCTGAAACGGGCGATGCGCAGCGATGGATCGATCATCGGGTGCGGACGCCCCTGGGTGAACGCATCGTCGCCGAAATCGATGAAGGTATGATCGCGGCTGATGTCGAGATCGATCATACGGCACGCCGGATCCTTGGCGATATTGCTGTAAACATTGTAGTATTTCTCTCTGGCCAGCAACATCATCTCGTCGCACAGCGTCCCGCCGCACAACAAGCCGCGAATGTACTTCTGCTCAGGCCGTAACTTACCTTTGATTTCCTCGATCAGCGGCAGGTTCAGCGCCCGCTTGTTAATTTCGCTTTCCTTCTTGCCGCCAAGGATCACCGCCTGCAAAGCCGCTTCCTTGGTCGTTTTGGCAAAATGCGCTCCGACTTTTCTGACGGCATCTTCCGAACCGCCGAGGAAGCAGACGACGACCGGCTTGCTGCAAGCCTTGACCTGCGCCAGCACCTTTTCCTCAACGCTTTTGGCCGGGGGCTTAGAAACAAGGACAATTACCTCGGTTGCCGGATCGGCGGCGAGCGCCTTCAGGCAATCGATCATCATGATGCCGCCGACTTTTTCACTCAGATCGCGACCGCCGGTGCCAAGGAGTTGTGTGATACCGCCACCGAAATCATGGATACGGACACTGACTTCCTGGCTGCCGGTGCCGGACGCTCCGACGATGCCGATATTACCTTTGCGGACGGCATTGGCGAAGCACAACCCGACATTATTGATGATCGCGGTGCCGCAATCCGGCCCCATCATCAGCAGCCCCTTGTCATGCGCCAGTTTTTTCAGCGCCACTTCGTCGTCAATACCGACATTGTCGCTGAACATCATCACGTGCAGGTTACTGTCCAGCGCCCTTCGGGCCTCCTTGGCGGCGTAGTCGCCGGGCACCGATATAACTGCAAGGTTTGCATCGGCAATATGCGCAACCGCCGAACCGATGGTGGCATACTTCACGTCGCTCGGCCCTTGGGCCGAACCCTTCCGGTTGAGCAGATCGTCAATACCCTTGAACGCCTGCTCGCATTGCGCCTCGCTCGCCGTCTTGACGACAATCATCAGATCGCCGCCTTTGGCATCGGTGACTTCCGGCACCCACATGCCGGCATTGCGCAGCACTTCCTTGTTCATCTCCGTGGCCATTGCCACGACCGCCTGCTCGACCCCGGCGATGTCATTGGCCTTCGTCGACAACGACATCAGCGAAACGGAGTCAAAATACGTATTTTTCTTGATGATTGCTTTCAGCGCCATTTCATGGCCCTCCAATTATCGAATCCACAACCGGCAGACGGTCAAACTCAGCTGCCGCGCACTTTCTTCGCCAGGTCCAGAGCGCGGACATGCGCGGGCGCAAGACGCAAGGCAGCCTTGACAGCTTCTTCCGCCGCATCGATCCGGCCCATGGCCACCAGCAGATTCGCCTTCTCGCAGAGCAGATCGGGATTGTTCTTCCCGAGGCCGACGGCGATCTCGATTTCCTTCAAAGCTGCAGCATGGTCGCCAAGCAGAGACAATGACTGCATCTTGTGCAGGTGATAGAGCGGGTTGTCCGGATCGTTGGCGATGGCGTTCTCGATCGCCGCAACGGCCTCCGCATGGCGTCCGAGCGAGCGCAGGCTGTTCGCCTTGTGGAATGAGAAATCGTAACGGTTGGGCTGTTGCGACAGCAGGATATTCATCACCGCGACGGCCTCTTCATGTCGCCCGAGTTCCCGCAGGTAATTCGACATATGATAGCGGTGGAACATGGCGTCGGGCTTGAACGCAATCGCCTTGTCATATTCACGCAACGCTTCATCGGGCCGTTTCATCGCGCGCTGGCAATTGGCGGTGTAGAAGTAGAATTCGATTTCCTGTGGCGCAATGGCCAGGGCCTTACCGTAAACGGCGAAGGCCTCGTCGTACCGCTTCAGTTCCGAGAGGCAATAGCCTTTGTAATAAAGCAGATCGACATTATCGGCGTCTTTCGCCAGAGCCACTTCGATGTCGCGCAGCGATTCCTCGAAACGGCCATTGCGGGCCAGAACCTTCACCGTTCTGATGACATCCCTGGCACGACCGTAATCCGTACCCTTGCCTTCGATGATAGCGATGGCTCGTGCCTGACCGAGGGCTTGAGCATGCTGCAACGACGAAACGCCATCGCGATCCTTCAGGTGCGGGTCGGCTCCGGCGGCGATCAGTTCTTCAACGATATCGCTATAGAGCCGCCCACCATCGCCGAGGATGACCGCTTCCAGCAACGCCGACCAACCGAGATTGTTGGCATGGTTGACCGCGACACCGGCGGCCAGGCAGATCTGCACTGTCCGCAGATAGCCTTTTTCGCTCGACGGCAACAAGGCCGTCCCGCCAAATCTGTTAACGCTCTTGATATCTGCGCCGCTGGCAATCGCCAATTGCAGGATTTCATGAAACCCGTTCGCTCCGGCGCACAGATACGGCGTCAACATCGTGATGTCTCTGGCATTGACATCGCTACCGGCCTCGACAAGCCGTTTCGCCATTGCCAGATCGTTCTTCTGTACGGCGGCCATCAGGGCGGTCCGCCCGTTCGCGTCCTTGTATCCGATATCGGCTCCATCTTGCAGCAACTGCCCTACAGTGGCCAGATCGCCCTGTTCGCTTGCGGCAATGAGCATTGCATTCCTGTTCTGATCGCTCATGGCGTATGTCCTCAATGGCTTAAGTTGTCCGGGCGGAAACAAAGGCCTGTGCCAGCGGCGCCCCGGTGGCACAGACTTTGTTGTCAAGGTCAGGCTTGCTTGAGCTTTGCGCCGGGAGCCTTCTGTTCGCTGCTTGCCGTACTGGTTGCGGCACGCTCGTTCAGGACATGTTTGAGGACGAAGATGGCGGCAATGATCAGGTACGCATAAACGAACTGCATCGCACTCACCTGAGCGAAACCGACCGTCGGCGTGTGGATGACGCCGAACAGGACGAGAAGCGCTCCGAATGCCGCCGCGATTGCGCCGCGCAGGGGCGTATTGTTGATCGCAAAGATGGCGATGCAACCCCAGATCATGCTGGCGAGCGGGGCACCATTGCCGAGATGGACAAGCCCCTGATACATGACACCTTTCTTGGCAAGCACACCGATTCCGACTGTCGCTGCATTCGTTCCGGCTGCGCCCATGACGTTGTTGACCAACGTCAATGCCCAGTTGGCAATCCACGGGAACAGGCAGACGAAGATGACCGGAACCTCGTTCTTCGGCGATTCACGCACCACCTGATTGGCGGTGACGATACCGATATAGATCAGGATCGGAGCAATCGCCGCCATCGGAATGACGGCCAGCAGGAAGGCACCGATACCGAACAGAGCGATGATCAACATCGAGACGCCGGTGCCGACGGTATAACCGATACCAGCACCGATCGACTTCCAGCCCGAATGTCCGACATAGACCGTCACCGGGAACGGGTTGCCGAAGAAGCAACCGAGCATGGAGGCGAGACCGTTGACCATCATCACCGAACGGGTAGAGTATTCATCGCCAGCGGCATGTGCGCTTTCGATGTTCTCAAGGTCGAAGATATAGTTCGCGAGACCAAGCGGAACGGCAGACGCCAAATAAGGCATCGCATGCGGCAGACCCTCAAGGAAATTGTTGATATGCAGAGATGGCGGGCTGAAACCGAAACTCGCCATTGATGTCTTGATGGCTTCGGGACTTTGCAGACCGAATATCCATGCCAGCGCCGTACCGACGGCCAGAAGCAGGAAGCCGGTCGGGACCTTGGCGAACAGCGGCGACTTGCCGAACCAGTTGATGAAGATGATGATCAGCACCGCGAATGCCACCATCGGCGTTTCGAACGATTGCAGCATCGGGTTCATCGCCAGCAACAGAAGGCCAAGGCCCGACAGACACGACAACAGCACAGTGCGCGGGATCATCCGGCGGATGGTTTCTCCGAGCAACGAGCCGACCAGAAGGATCATCGCTTCGACGAAGCACCAGACAAGACCGATTTTCAGGGCGAATTCCGCATCTTTCGTCTGCGTGAAGACCGGCAGGATGACAAGGAACGTCACCGTGAAGATCGACGGAGCGCTAGGTCCGGACGGCAACGCCGTCACATCTGACCGGCCCGTCTTTTTTGCCAGGCTGATGCCAAAATACCCGTAGGCGATACTGGCGACGAAGACCGCGAGCCCGAATGCCGGAGCAATCCGGCCAAGGACCATCTCTTTCGGAAATCCGACGACAAACAATAAAAGAGCAATCATCGTAAGAAGATTGGTCAAATTGTTTGCAAGCAGACCGAAATATCCGGCCCAGTCGCCACGTTGCCAAAGTTTAATATTATTCATCAGAGCCCCCTATCGCTCCTGCGAGAGCTAAAAGCACGTCTTTACGTCACTTTGTGAGGCTGGCGTAATTTTTTATCTGAGTTTTGCCGCACAATCATTTAGCGCAAAACGCGCAAGGAAATGTTTATGTTTGCGTTATAAAATAGGGCAACGATCAACTCATTGGCGGTGGCAGTTAATTTTCGATTCATTTTTTATCTTGAGTGGATAATTGCCCAGTTGCGGACAGGAAAAATCAATCCCGGAACAGGTGTCCGGTTTGGACATCCGTAGGGTTTCATTCGAGACGCTTTGAAGTGTCGTGCTGCATCCCGTCCGGGGTTTTCGGCGGCACGTAGGATGAGCCATCCATCCAGTGCCGTTGCGGCTGGCGCTTCGGCCCTTCGCCCTCGCCGAACCCGCTGAGGTTCAGCGCCGCGTCGTATCCGAACCGTTCCGCAATGCCATCGCCGAACTGAGTGCGTGTGATCTGCCCGTTTGTGCTGATTGAGTAATCACCTGACAGTTGGCCTCATCCTGAAGGGTGTGGCCATGCCGCGTTGGAGCGGGTTTGATGGTGTGGCTGAACATCACAAACCT
>JAVBRX010000155.1:0-15256 GCA_031547465.1 Microvirga sp.
CCTGACCCTCGTGGCGGTCAACAATTCCGTGCTGTTCTGGCGGCGCAGGGGGTTCGAGACGGTCGTCGACGAGGCTGTAAACCTGAAGATCGCCTCTTACGGCGAGGATGCCCGATTCATGACATGCACGATATCATAGGGCAGCCGGAACGCATGGCCTTGTCAAGGTCGGTGAACAGATCCTCGACATCCTCGATACCTACCGATAGACGCAGCAGATCTGCCGGGCAGGGGGAATCCGGCCCCTCGACGGAGGCGCGGTGCTCGATCAGGCTTTCGACACCGCCTAGCGATGTTGCCCGTTTCCACAACGAGACGGTGGCAGCCGAGGCGGTGGCGTGAACCGGGCCACCCACCAGGCGGACCGACAGCACATGCCCGAACCCGTCCGTCATCTGTTTTGCAGCAATATCGTGGCCGGGGTGGTTGGGCATTCCGGGATAAAACACGGCGCTGATGCAGCGATTGGTGACGAGACGCTGGGCGAGGATCGCCGCCGAGGCGGCTTGCGCCTTGGCGCGTAGCCCGAGGGTGCGCATACCACGCATCAGCAGGAATGCCTCAAACGGCCCGAGGATTGCTCCCTGTAGTTTGCGATGCTGTTCGATCCGTTCCCAGACCGCATCCTTTTCCTTCGTCACCAGCGCACCGGCGATCACGTCCGTATGGCCGTTGAGAATCTTCGAGGCGGAGTGCATGACGATGTCTGCCCCGAAATCCAGGGGGCGGGTATGGATCGGCGAGGCAAGGGTGGAATCGACTGCCAGTCGCGCGCCTTCGTTATGCGCCAGATCGGCGATGGCGGCGATATCGGCGATGGCCAGCATTGGGTTGGAAGGGGTTTCGACCCAGATCAGCCTGGTTTTGCCGGGGCGGATCGCTTCTTTGACGGCATCGGGCGACGATGTGTCGGCGAAGGAGGTTTCTAGCCCCCAGCGACGGGCTTCTGTCCGCAGCCAGCCACGTAAGGCCCAGTACATGCCCACCGGGGCGACGATGTGGTCGCCGGGATCGCAGGCCATGAAAACCGCGGTTGCAGCGGCCATTCCGGAGGAGAACAGCAAGGCTTCCTCGCCGTTTTCCAACATCTTCAGCACGGCTTCCGCCTCGCGCACGGTGGCGTTGTCGGGGCGGCCATATGCGAAGCCCGACGCATAACCGTTGTCGCCGTCGAAAAGATATGTCGTCGACAGATGCAGCGGTGGCGTCACCGCTTTCGTCACCGGGTCGATCCGGCCCATGGCCTGGGCCAGAAGCGTTTGGTACGACAGGGGTTTCTGGGGTTTACGCATAAGCTGGAACCTTTCCTGTCACGCACTCATATCCCAGTGCCAGGCGGGAATGATATGTTTATGAGGTGCGGAGACGATGGCAGCAAGACCGCGTAGCGCCGGGTTGGGATCGGTGATAACCAGGGTCGGGATGGTTTTCATGGAATCCGTCAACGGTGGCTTGTTATCGAAGGCTTCGCGAAATTCGGAACCAACAAGGATATTGACGATCCTCGGCGCGATGCCCCCGGCAATATAAACACCGCCGGTTGCCCGGAACAAGAGGGCCAGGTCACCGGCGACACGGCCAAGCAATCGGGCGAACAGGTATAATGTGCGCATGGCGAATTGCTCGCCGGATTGGGCGTAGTCGATGATTTCATGCGGCTGGCACGGTTCGACGGGAAGCCCCTTATGCCGCAGCACTGCCGAATGCAGCGTGACGAGGCCGGGGCCGCAGAGCAGCGTTTCCACGCTTATCGGGTGGCCGCGGCTGTCGATATGGGGCCAGAGCGCCAGTTCCTCCGGCCCGTCGGGGCCAAGATTTGTGTGACCGACTTCGGTGGGCAACAGAACGAGCTTATCCTCGGCAGGGACCAGCGCTGCCGCGCCGCAGCCGGTGCCGGGGCCGATGGCAAGGCAGGCCCCTTTTTGTGGCGGGCAATCCGGCCCGATGCGCACCGCGCCGTTTCCTTCAGTCAGGGAGGACAGGGCGGCGGCAATGGGCGGAAAGTCGTTGATGAGCGATACACTATGCAGGCCGAAGCGTTTGCCGATCATAGCAGCATCCACGAGCCAGTGCGCATTGGTCATGGCGACACTCAAGCCCTCCACCGGTCCGGCGACGGCAAGAAATGCCGAAGCGGGTCTGATGTCGAATGCTTTTATCACGGCGTCGATGGCCGTTTCGGGGGTGGGGTGGTCGGCGACCGCCAGCCGTTGCAGAAACACGGGTTCGGCTCCCGGTGCCTCCACCAGGCCGAAACGTGCATTGGTTCCGCCAATATCGCCGGTGAGGACGGGAAAAGCGAAAGAGCGGGATGGGAATTCGGCCTGATTGCTCATGGACATAGTGTAAAACGAAACGGATGCGGGCGGAAGGATGGAAAATGCCGTTTTGCACGAGTCCGTTGCGACGGAGGATGCCGGATCAATGCCCTCCCAGCACCAGCGTCTGCACCGGCAGCACCAACGCCTGCAAGCGCAGGATCAGGGCGTGAACGATGGCGACCGTATCCACTACATGCAGATATAGCCCGTACCAGAAGCCGACATTGCCATGCTCCAGCATGTCGTGGTTGTTGGTATAAGCGTTGGCGATGCAGGAACTGCCCGGCGGGATGCCCGCGAGTTGTCCGGCATAGAGCGGTTCGAGGAATACGGTGAGAGTTCCGGGAGTCGAAAGTTGGCGGACATCGACCAACTGGTCGGTGGGCCGGAACTGACCGGCGGCGATCACATCCTGCACTTCGGTCACAACCATGGGAATGACGGTGAACGGCTTGCCGACACAGGTTGCTTCGGCGATCATACCGGATTTCATCACCTGAGCTTCGATCTGGTTGAAACCGGCGATGAGGGAAATGCGCCCCGCCTCTTCTGGCACGAGAATGCCCGCCGGGCGCAGGAGCGGGTTGACCACGTCGCCGGGCCTCAGGGTGAATTGCTGGACGGTGCCGGTGATGCCTGCCCGAATGACGGTTTTGTCGAGGGCCTGCTGTGCTCTGGCGAGTTCCGCCTCGGCGCTTTTCTTCTGGGCGGGGAGCAGGGTGTTGATCCTGATCTGAGCGGATTCCTTGCCAGAAAGGGCGGCTGACACTGCTCCTTTACGGCCCTCGACGGAGATCTCAAGCTTTTCAATATCTCTTTCCGCCGTCACGTCAGGATTGCGGCGGCGTAATTCGAGCTTGGTGTCGAGTTCGGTCTGCGTCTGATTGAGGGCGCTTTCCGCCTGCCGGATCAATCCGTCCGCTTCAGCGAGATCGTTTCTCGCCATGACGAACTGGGCATCGGTTTCCGCAACCTTGCTGCGGGCGAGATCAAGGGCCGCGCGCTGTTCGCTATCGTCGAGCCGAAAGAGGGGAGTGCCGGCTGTCACCTTCTGGTTCATGCCGACGAAAACTTCCGCGACGCGTCCGCCGGTTTCAGGCAGGATGGTGACGGTGCGGAAAATGGCCGTCACGTTTTTCGTCGACGGGTGATGATAGAAGATGATGGTGATGAGCGTGATGGTGAGCAGGATGCAGGCGACGATGCCCCAGCGCAGTTCGAACCAGATGGAATAAAGCGTTATCTCCCGCCCGAACCGTTTGCCCTGTCCGTAACGCCGGAAAAGATAATCCGGCAGGATCGTTACCAGCGAGCATAGCATCAGCTCCAGCATGGGGTCACTCCTTGGATACGGATTGGCGGTGAAGATCCGGCGGTTCCGGTTCGGCAGGCGAGGAGGGGGAGGGATTGGCCTCCTGCTCAGGGTTGCGCCCGGACAGCTTTTCAAGCGATTGCGCAATCGAGCCGAGCGGCGACGAAATATCGGGAAACTCAATGAAGGCCAGCAGGAGGCCCGCAATCCAGAACAGATGGTTATGTGTGAACAGGGCGATAAGCCCGAGGATGGCAACGAGCTGCAACTGCACCTTGTTGCTACGATGCGCGATATGCTCCGGCAACGCATGCAGCCGCAGATAGAGGATGCCGATGGCGAAGATCACCACCAGAAAGAAGATAACGGCTATCGTGAAAAGAAAATCGGTTTCATTCGGGCCGGCGATGAATGCCGGGATGGGGTCTTTGGTGAGCGGATGCAATCCGTTCATCGACACTCTCCTCGAACCGTGCGCGCCTTGGTATAACCCGTGGTCTCATCCCGCTCGGATGCAAGCAGCAGATGACATTCGCGGTATGAGGATACATGCGTGTGCGAGGCGGGGCTTCAAGGCGGGAGAGGTAGAATCTCCATGAGAGCACCATCGATGCCTTATTGATGGCAATGGCGTGCAGGGCAGTGCAACTCATTGATCACATTGTATAATATTACCTTTCTTAGTAATAGCATTTTTTAATTTACAATAGCTATTTATCGATATGTCAAGCCTTTTATAGGTAAAAATAGCCTATATATTTGGCTTTCAGTTGCAAGGTTAGATGAGTTTTCCCGCTGTGCTGTGTCTGGCATGCCGATCCTGCCCTTAATGATGTCTTTACAATTCAAAATTGGAGGAAGCATGGAACGTGGAATTTTGAAATGGAAGTATATAAAAGGTAATTATGTCGTAAAAGAAGCAAGCGTGAGGCGTTATGGTCATTTTTTATATTTTATCCTATATTTGAAATTGTGGACGCAAGAAAAAAGGAAATAAAAGATTATGGATACACAGATCGTGACGCAGTAGTTGCGCAGGTTGATACACTTATAGCAAGGAATGCTTCTGAAAATTAGTGATTTTTCTATTTTCTGCGCCGTCGCACTAACGCAAGGGAATCGCAGAAACACCGTAAACTCCAAGAGGGCAGGTCAGCATCTCTTAACGGCTGATTTCAAAGAATATAACTTTCTTTGCAATCTGAAATTAATGAGGCCAGACCCTAACGATCCCAATTAGCCTCCCCCTCCCCCTCACCCGAACCGCTTCTCGATATACTCCGCCACCATTGCCTTGAAATCGGTGGCAATCGTTTCGCCGCGCAGTGTCGTGGCTTTCCTGCCGTCGATGAACACCGGGGCGGCGGGGGTTTCGCCGGTGCCGGGGAGCGAGATGCCGATGTCGGCGTGTTTCGATTCGCCGGGGCCGTTGACGATGCAGCCCATCACGGCGACGTTGAGGGCTTCCACGCCCGGATAACGCTCCCGCCAGAGTGGCATCGAGGTAGAGATCCAAGTCTGGATGTCGCGGGCGAGTTCCTGGAACACGGTCGAGGTGGTGCGCCCGCAGCCGGGGCAGGCGGCAACCAGCGGCACGAAGGTGCGAAAGCCCATGGTCTGCAACAGTTCCTGCGCGGCTTTTACTTCCAGGGTGCGGTCGCCGCCGGGTTCCGGCGTCAGGGAATAGCGGATCGTATCGCCGATCCCCTCCTGCAACAGGATGCCCATGGCGGCGGACGAGGCGACGATGCCTTTCGACCCCATGCCTGCTTCCGTCAGGCCGAGATGGATGGCGTAATCGGCGCGGCTTGCCAGTTCGCGGTAGACGGCGATCAGATCCTGCACCGCCGATACCTTGGCGGAAAGGACGATGCGGCTGCGGGGTAGGCCGATTTCCTCGGCCCGCTCCGCCGAAAGTAGTGCTGAGCGGATCATTGCCTCGCGCGTCACGGCGCGGGCCTCCAACTGCCTTGGGTTTCTGGCGTTCTCATCCATCAGCCGGGTCAGGAGTTCCTGATCGAGCGACCCCCAATTGGCGCCGATACGCACCGCCTTGTCATGGCGGATTGCCAGTTCGATGATGCTGGAGAATTGCCGGTCTTTCTTGTCCTTGAAGCCGACATTGCCGGGGTTGATACGGTATTTATCGAGCGCCTCAGCGCAGGCCGGATGATCGGCAAGTAACTGATGGCCGATGTAATGGAAATCTCCGGCCAGCGGCACGTTGATGCCGAGTCGGTGGAGCCGGTCGCGGATTCTCGGCACGGCGGCAGCGGCCTCATCCCGATCCACCGTGATGCGCACCAGTTCCGAGCCAGCCCGCGCCAAAGCAGCGACCTGCGCCACGGTGGAATCGATATCCGCCGTATCGGTGTTGGTCATGGATTGCACGACGATCGGCGCGCCGCCGCCGATGACGATGTTGCCCACCGGGACCGCGACGGTGTTGCGGCGTGGCAGCGGCGCGGCGGCAATCGGTGTCTGGCAGGGCTGCTGGGTTTTCATCTGGGTGGGCCTTCAGTTAAAGCATTATTCGGCCCTGCCTTTAGAGCATTTTGTGCTGAAGTGGAATCCGGTTCAGCGGAGCAAAATGCGGAAAACAAGGAAACTGGAGCAGGATGTGTTTCCGTGAAAAGACATCCTGCTCCAGACCGAAACCGGCGGCAAGACTATTCTGAAATCCGTCAGGCGGCGGCTTCCCGGCAATGGCTGCATAGCCCCTGGATTTCCAGCACCTGCCGTTGCGGTGTGAACTGTGCTTTTTTCATCAGCCCGGATATGGTGTCTACCAGAGCGCCGGACGATAGTTCATCGACGCCGCCGCATCGCTCACAGATCAGGAACGCCACCAGATCGGTAGGGGCATGGCCGTGCGGGCAGGCGACAAAGGCGTTGCGGCTTGTCAGCCGATGCACCAGCCCGAGGTCGATCAGGAAATCCAGGGTGCGGTAGATGGTGATGACCGGCAGGGCTTCGCCGTCTTCGCGTAGCGCTTCGGCAATGTCGTAAGCGCCGAGCGGGCGATGCGTGGCGAGGAGCGCCAGCAGCACACGTCTGCGGATTGGCGTCAGTCGTGCCTTGCTGGCCCGGCACACTGCTTCGGCCCGTTTCAATGCGCCGGGGGCTTCGCGAAGCCGCGTTTCGGCATGGTCGCATTCATAATCCGGGCCGTGGTCATGCAGCCCTGAATGTCTCGCTCTGTCGTCCGTTTTCGTCATCCGCGACCATCTGTTTTGAAACGAGGCGTCGTCAAGCCGGAAATAAACGCTGCATCCTTGCTCGCCCGCGCATATCATGTCCTGCCGATGCTCAAATGTCATCATAGCACTCTATCGCCGATAGTCGAAGGGGCGCCTGTATTTCCGGAAAGCGGAGCCGAAACCATGCCGAACCTTGTTCCGACACCGCTTTCTATCCGCCGGATCGGAGAAGCCAGTCTTGTCATTGTTATCGCCGACATCACGACGCTTGCCGTCGATGCCATCGTCAACGCTGCCAATTCCTCGTTGCTTGGCGGCGGCGGTGTCGATGGCGCGATCCACCGCAAGGCCGGGCCGAAACTGCTGGAGGAATGTCGGGCACTGCGCGGTTGTCGCACCGGCGAGGCGAAAATGACAGGTGGGTATAACCTTCCCGCTCGCCATGTCATTCATACCGTCGGTCCGGTGTGGAACGGTGGCGGCAACGATGAAGATGCGCTGCTTGCCGCCTGTTACCGGTGTTCGATGGAGATCGCCGCCTCCAACGGTTTTTCTTCAATTGCCTTCCCGGCAATCTCCACCGGGGTTTACCGGTTCCCGCCGGAGCGCGCTGCCGGTATCGCCGTTGGAAACGTTGCCGCTACGCTACCGGGAAGTTCCATACGGGAGGTGATCTTCTGCTGTTTTTCGAAAGATGCCGCAGCCTTGCACGAAAAGACGCTTAGGGCGCTGGTCTGTTGAAGCCGGTGCTGTTTCAGGCGAACCGCCATATAGCGGTGCGTTTGATGTCGTTATCTTCGAGATCGCGCGTCGTCGGAACCATGTATTCGGCGATTTTTTCCAGGCGGTTTTTCGGCAGGTAGCTGCGGCCCGGGTCACCGATCAGCACCTGCGCCCCGCGCCGATGCAGGGTTTCGAGCCAGTCGATCACCCTCGCCGCCGTATCCCGCTCGTAGCAGATGTCGCCTGCAAGCACCGTATCCCAGTTATCGTCGAGGCCGATGAGATCGGCCTGTACCGTCTCGATCGCAACGCTGTTGGTGGCGGCATTGAGCTGGGTGGCGGCAATGGCGAAAGTATCGATATCGCAGGCCAGCACCCGGTTTGCCCCGGCTTTCATCGCCGCGATGCCGACGATGCCGGAGCCGCAGGCGAAATCGAGGGCATAGCGACCATGCACCGTTTCCGGGTGGTCGAGAAGATAGCGGGCCAGCGCCTGCCCGCCTGCCCAGGCGAAAGCCCAGAATGGCGGCGGCAGGCCGATTTCTGCCAGTTGCTCCTCGGTTTTCAGCCAGAGCGGCGTCGATTCGTCGGCAACGTGCAATTGCACCTCGGGCACATGCGGCGTCGGACGCAGGGTAGTCTCGGCGAGGATGAAGGCTTCTTTGTCGGTACTCATTCCATTACCGCTCTTGCCGTTATCGCTCTTGTATAAATGTGCTGCACGGCATCCATCACCTGGCGCTCGGTGAAGCCATCGAGTACCCGCGCCCGTGCCGCTTCCCCCATCCGCCGCACCAGAGCGGCATCTTTAGCGAGTGCGACGAATGCTGTTGCCAATGCCTGAACATTGTCCGGCGGAACGACGAACCCCTCGATACCGTTCCGCACCAGCGTCCGGCAGCCGGGAACGTCGGTCGTCACCAGCGCCCGTTCGCAGGCTGCTCCTTCGAGAAGGGTGCGCGGCAGGCCCTCGCCGCCACGCGACGGCAGGCAACAGACATGATGCTCGCGCCATACGGCGGCAATATCTCGCGTCGGTCCGCGCCAGACGATGCCGGGTCGGGATGTCCATTCCTGTAACATTGCCTCTGGAACGGCTTTCGGATTGGCGGGGTCGGGCGAGCCGAACAGGGACAATTCGACATTCGCTCCCTGCTGCCGTGCATTCGAGGCGGCTTCCACGGCGAGGTCAATTCCCTTCGACCACAACATGCGGGCAACGACTGCCACCTGCAACGGCGGCATGGGTGGCATAGGGTCGGGGCGGAGAATATCGGGGTCGATCCCGGCGCCGCCGACAATCGTTACCCGATCCGTATCCTGCGGATCGAGGCCGGTGAGGCGCGGATCGTCCGGGTTCTCGAACAGATAGGTCGTCCGCTTTCCGCCGAGCAGGCGGACGATGCGTCCGAGGATGAAACGCACGGCGCGAATCTTGCCGTCGCTGCGCGCGCCGAGGAAACCGAGGCCGGTCAGGGCGAAGACGCGATGTTTTGTCTGCGCCAGCACGGCGGCAAGGCCACCGACGAGGATGCTTTTCAGGGCGATGCAGTGAACGATCTCGGCTTTCTCCTGCCGCAGCATCCGTGCTGCTTGAATGGCGGCGGTCAGCGCCTTGAACGGGTTGAGGCTTTTACGCTCGGCCTCCAGCGGCAACACCCGCGCGCCTATCGCCTCGATGGCTGCCCGATGATCGCGTACCCGGGCAATCACTACGACATTGAATCCCAATTCCTTCGCTGCCCGCGCCATCGGCAGGAAATGCGAGACGAAAAACCAGTCCTCGGTGACGATAAAAGCGAGCGTCCGCCCCGAACCGGGAAGGGAGTTGGCAGGAGAGAAAGGAAGTTCGGCCACGTTGCGGTACCGTTTTTCGTTTCGAACCGGGCATCCGCCGGAACCGGCGGCTACGCCCCTCTTACCCGAAGTTGCGATGGAATGCTAAGCTACGAGGGATTTTTCCATATCCCGTTGCGTATCGCATCTGCTGCCCGAAGGGAGATCGCCAGAATTATCAACAATCATCTGTTTGAAGAACAACGATAATCCGGATACAACATTACTGCGACGCTGTAATGTCTTCGGTACCTGATCCATTTCGCGGTAATAAGGAACAGGCTGGTTGACATGGAGGAGAGCCCTGACCGGCAAATGCAAGAGGACGGATAACCACCGCATGGCATTTCGATGGCGGGGAATAGGCTAGCAAGCCCGTCCGCCAGCAAAATCAGAGGGACTATCATGAATATTAAGAGCTTCTCGGCACTTCTTCTCTCAGGGACCATGCTGGTGGGCGCATCGACCGCAGCGAACGCTGAAGGGCGGCTGGTCGTTTATTGCAGTGCGACCAACGCGATGTGTGAAGCGGCATCGCAGACCTTCGGGGCGAAATACGACGTCAAGGTATCCGTGGTGCGCAACGGTTCCGGTGCGACGCTCGCCAAGATCGACGCGGAGAAGAGTAATCCGCAAGCCGACGTCTGGTATGGCGGCACTCTTGATCCGCAATCGCAGGCCGGTGAAATGGGGCTGTTGCAGGCTTACCAATCTCCGAACCTGAAGGACATTATGGAGAAGTTTCGCGATCCGGCCAAGGTGAAGGGCAATTACTCCTCGGCGATTTATGTCGGCGTGCTGGGCTTCGGCGTCAACACCGAGCGCCTCAAGAAGCGGAACCTGCCGATTCCGGCCTGCTGGAACGACCTGGTCAAACCGGAATACAAGGACGAAATCCAGATCGCCGATCCGCAAAGCTCGGGAACCGCCTACACGGCGCTGGCGACCTTCATCCAGTTATGGAACGAGGAGGCGGCATTTAATTACCTGCGGGAGTTGAATGCTAACGTCTCGCAATACACGAAGTCCGGCGTTACCCCGTCGCGTAATGCGGCGCGTGGCGAAACCGCCATCGGTATCGGCTTCCTGCACGATTACGTGCTGGAGAAAGAGAAGGGTGCGCCGCTGCATCTGGTGGTGCCGTGCGAAGGCAGCGGCTACGAGATCGGCGGTGTCAGCATCGTCAAGGGTGCGGGCAATCTCGATAACGCCAAGCTGTTCGTGGACTGGGCGCTTTCCAAGGAAGGGCAGGAGACCTCCTGGAAGAAGGGCGAATCCTATCAGGCTTTGACCAATGTCACTGCCGAGCAGGCTCCCTTGGCGTTGAAGCCTGCTGAACTGAAGCTCATCAACTACGACATGGATACCTATGGCGGCACCGATATCCGCAAGCGGCTCATCAGCAAATGGGTCGACAGCGTGAAGATGGACCCCGGCAAGATTGAGAAATAACGATTGGAGTGCGGCTGCCGTCAACCAATGGCAGCCGCTTTTCATTGCTTTGACATAGGAATGGCCATGCAGCGGGTTGCACCGAATGTGCGACGGTTCGATCCCGTCTTTTTCTGGGTGCTGATGTGGATCATCGCCTTCGTGATGTTGCCATCACATTTCCTGAAATATGGCTTCTTCGATTCTACTCCCAAGGAAATCTGGAACTCCTACGGGTGGAGCGGTCTTATTTCGGCGATTGCCGATGGTCGCTGGGCAAAGGTTGACTGGAGCGCTATCTGGCAAGCGCTCTGGAGCGGATCGCAGGATGATTGGGGGCTTTTCCGCAAGGAAACCGGCATCGGTATCGCCTGGTTCTGGTTCGTTTTGCCATTGGGTTTCCTGATCCGCCCCTTGTGGACTCCTGACCGGTCGCAGCACTTTCGTCATGGCTTCGATGCGCAGTATGCGCTGTTATGCGCTTTTCTCGTGCCTTTCAGCGCTGCGATAACCGGTAGCAGCATCGGCATCAGCGTCATCGTCCTCTATGTCTCTCTCCTGATGATCGCCAGCCTTGCGCTGGCGCGACTCGACTGGATGGGCGGCGACCGCTTCATGATCGCCTGTGTCATTCTTATCGTTTCGCTTGTCGGTATGTTCATCGTCTTTCCGACCATTGAGTTTTTCCCGCCCATCTTTCAGTTCAAGGATGCCAACGGGCAGCCGGATCCGTTGGGGTTCATAGATTTCCTCATGCGTCCGAAGATCAGGGAGATCATTGGCAATTCGCTCATCCTGGCGATAGCCGTCGGGATTGGCGCGACGTTTTTCGGTTTGGTTTGCGCCATTTACACCACGCGCATCGCCGTACGGACGGCATTCATCGGGCGTATCTTTGCCATTCTGCCGATCGTAACACCGCCGTTCGTTGTCGGCCTGGGCGCAGTTCTGATCGTCGGGCGTGCTGGCTATCTGACCGACTGGATGGTCAATGTATTCGGGCTGACAAAGATCAACTGGGTTTACGGCTTCAAGGGCATCTGGATCTGTCAGGTTCTCGCTTTCGCGCCGATGTCGTATCTTATTCTCGACGGGGCGATCAAATCACTGCACCCCTCTCTGGAAGAAGCATCTTACACTTTGCGGGCTGGGCGGTGGCAGACATTTTTCCATGTCTTCCTGCCGTTGTTGCGCCCGGCGCTCGCCAACTCGTTTTTGCTCGTCGCGATCCAGTCTCTGGCAGATTTCAGTAATCCACTGATTTTGGGCGGCAATTACGATGTGATGTCGATTCAGATCTATTATTACATTGCCGGCGCGCAACTCGATTATCCGGCGGCGACTTCTCTTGGAGCCGTTCTTCTGTTCTTCAGTCTCGGCCTGTTTTACGTGCAATATGCCTGGATCGGCCAGCGTTCTTATGTAACGGTTTCCGGTAAATCGTATCGCGGCGATGTGCAGCCGCTGCCAAGGATGCTTATCGTAAGCATCGTTCTGCTTCTCATCCTGTGGGTGATTGTCAATCTCGGTCTTTATGGCAGCATCATCTACGGCAGTTTCACGAAAAACTGGGGCGTGGATCATACGCTGACGTTCGCCAACTATGCCCGCCTGTTCTGGCAGGGGATGGATACCGGGGCCTGGCCGTCGCTCCTGACGACATTGTTATTCGCCATGATCTCCGCTCCGATCACGGCGCTTTTAGGTTTGCTGATTGCCTATATTGTCGTGCGTCAACGGTTCCATGGCCGAAAGACACTGGAATTCTGTACGATGCTCAGCTTCGCGGTGCCGGGAATTATTGCCGGTATCGCTTATCTCATCGCTTTCAATTCAGTGCCTTTCATCCTGACAGGCACATCCGCTATCGTCATCATCTCGATGATCTTCCGTAACATTCCGGTTGGTATCCGCGCAGGCATTACCGGTCTCGGGCAGATCGACAAATCCCTTGACGAGGCGTCTCTCAGTCTGCGGGCCGGGTCTTTCAAGACAGTTGTCTATGTGCTGCTGCCGTTGTTGCGCCCGGCGTTCCTTTCCGCCTTCGTGTACAGTTTCGTACACGCCATGACCACGTTCAGCGCCATCGTCTTCCTGGTCACCCCCAACACCACTACGGCTACGACCTTCATGCTGAATCGCGTCGAGGATGGGGAATACGGCCCAGCCACCGCCTATGGCGCGATGCTGATCTATGTGATGATGACAACCATCCTGATCTTCGACGCCTTGGTCGGCGAAGCGCGGGTTTCGCGGTCGAAAGCCAGGCAAACGGCCTAATCGGAGTTTATGAGAAAATGTCGCAACCCGGCTTCGTCGTCCTGAAAAACATCGTCAAGCGGTTTGGCGACAATACCGTTATCAACAATTTCAGCCTTGCTGTCCCCAAAGGCCATATGGTGACGCTGCTCGGCCCGTCCGGTTGCGGCAAGACGACCATTCTGCGTCTTGTTGCCGGGTTGGAGCAACCGACAGGCGGGCAGATTTTCATCGACGGCGACGATGTCACCGCCCGTTCCATCCAGCAACGCGACATCTGCATGGTGTTCCAGTCGTACGCCCTGTTTCCGCATATGTCGCTGGCGGATAATGTCGGCTACGGTCTCAAGATGTTGCGCCTGCCCGCAGCCGAGATCCGCGCCAAGGTACGCGAAGCTTTGGCGCTGGTCGATCTCGAAGGGTTTGAGAACCGGTTTGTCGATCAGATCTCCGGCGGCCAGCAGCAGCGCGTCGCGCTTGCCCGTGCATTGGTACTGCAACCCAAGGTGCTGCTGTTCGATGAGCCGCTTTCCAATCTCGATGCCAATCTGCGGCGTAACATGCGCGAAAAGATCCGCGAATTGCAGAAGCGTTTCAACATTACCTCGCTCTATGTCACCCATGACCAGTCGGAGGCGTTCGCTGTTTCGGATACGGTTTTGGTGATGGATAAGGGTAAAATCGTTCAGGCCGATGCGCCGCGCACTCTCTACCGCCACCCGAATTCCCGTTTCATGGCGAGCTTCATGGGCGATGCCAACATTTTTCCGGCGATGATCGATGCGGCTACCGTCACGATCTTCGGCTATGCCGTTCCGCGAGATCCCGAAATCGTTGCAGCAGGAAACGGGTCTTGCATCGTCGGTGTGCGTCCGGAGGCGATCCAGCTTGCGGCACATGGGGAACCGTGCCAGCGCTGCCATATCCTGCATGTCGCCTATATGGGGCCGCAGTACGAGGTGACAGTACGATGGCACGATCAGAATTTGCTGTTGCAGATCGATGCCACCTTGCAGGAACCTGTGCCTGGGGAAGACAGGTTCCTGGAAATTCATCCGCGTGGCGTATTCGTTCTGCCGGAGAAATAAACAGAACAGCTTTATCAGGAGATGTCATAGGCTTTGGAGCATTTTTCGATCAAACCTGGATCGAAAAGTACTTCAACTCTTTCCGTCGCCGCTTGTCTATTGTTTAACCGTTCCCACTTCAGCGAAACAAAATACGAGAAACGAGGAATCAAGAGCGAGATGTTTTAGATTTAATATGCCTAAATCAAGTTTTTAATCCTATTATTATCAATATTTAATGTAATCTTGAGCATAAAATATATTTTGTTGTTGCAGTTTATACTTTAGTATGAGACAGGATTGCCTGTGGCAGCCATTTTATGGCGATACATATGATTTTTGGAGAGATGGAATGAAAATCCGCCAAGCTGAAACACGCTATGGAACCATGGTAGTTGTTGCTGCGGATCAGGTGGTCGGAAAATCGCTCATCGAATATGGCGAGTGGACGCAAAGCGAGATTCGGGTTCTCGAACAGTGTATAAAGCCAGGAATGACGGTTCTCGATATCGGCGCGAATGTCGGTTATCACACATTGGCATTCGCGAAAGCCGTCGGTCCCGGTGGTCTGGTTGTGGCGTTCGAGCCGCAGCCTTTCATTTTCAGCCTTCTTGCGGCCAATGCCATCAATGCCGGAGCGACCAACGTTCTATCTCTCAACGTGGCAGTCGGAAAAGAGGCAGGTTGGCTCGATATGCCAAACTTCACCTACAAGGAGCCGCAGAATTACGGTGCGTTGCGGGTCACTCCCCTGCTCGCGGATGAAGGTGTAAGGAAAAAGCATATTCCGGTGCCGGTGTATCGCCTTGACGACTTGGCGGTAGCCGCGAATGCCAAGGTTCTCAAGATCGATGTCGAAGAGATGGAAGCCTTGGTGCTCGAAGGTGCTCGTACCCTTATTGCACGGCAACGGCCGATCATGATGGTAGAGAACGAAGTTCCCGGGCCTAATTCGGAAGGATGCCTCAAGTTTCTTCTGGATATGGGATACGATGTGTACTGGCAGACAGCGCCGCTTTTTGAACCTAATAATTTCCGTTCCAACCGGGTGGACATATTCGGTTCGCTTGGGTGTCTGAACGTTCTGGCATTCCCGCGCGAAATGTC
>JAVBRX010000171.1:0-11141 GCA_031547465.1 Microvirga sp.
GACCCGATGGTGGCCGCAAATGACGCCCCCCTCGGTACGGCGTTCACGGTCACGGTCGACTGCAAGCACGGTCTGACCACCGGCATCTCGGCCGAGGAGCGCACCAACACGGTGCGGGCGCTGGCCAATCCCAACAGCGGCGCCGGCGATTTCGTGCGGCCCGGCCACGTGTTCCCGCTGGTCGCCAAGGAGGGCGGGGTGCTGATGCGCTCCGGGCATACGGAAGCGGCGGTCGATCTCTGCCGGATCGCCGGGTTGCCACCGGTCGGCGTGATCTGCGAACTCGCCAACGACGACGGCACGGTGAAGCGCGGTGCAGATATCGACATCTTCGCCGCCAAGCACAATCTGAAGCGGTTGTCGGTAGCGGATCTGATCGCCTACCGGCAGGCGCGGGAAAAGCTTGTCGAGCGCATTGCCACCTTCCCCGTAGCCACGCAATGGGGGCCGTTCACCGGCTATGCCTATGCGACCCCTTACGATCCCGTGCATCATATTGCCGTTGTGCGCGGTTCCATCGGTGATGGCAGGAACATTCCAGTGCGCCTGCACCGCGCCCATGTCGTGGAGGACATTTTCGAGGGTGGGAAGGATATCGCCAAGGCGATGAGCCGGTTTGCGAAAGATGGCCGGGGTGTGCTGGTCTACCTGCGCGACGGCACGGCGGGCGTACCGATGACCAGCTTGACGGAACCGGAAGATCCGGAGTCGGAAACCACGCAATCGGAACGTTCCCGCGCAGATCTGTGGCGCGAAGTCGGCCTCGGTGCGCAGATCCTGCGCGATCTCGGCGTGGCGTCCATCATTAACCTCGCGTCGTCAGCCCGTTCCTTCGTCGGCCTGAGCGGTTTCGGCATCGAATTGATCGGGCAGGAAAAACTGTAACACGGCCTGTGTAGCCGGGTTGCTGGTTTTCCCCGATAACCCGGTTGCTCAACCGCGTCTTTGCCGCTATAAGCCCGCATTCGAGCGCCCGTTGACACCCTTGGAGGCAGGGCGCGCCGTTCACAGATTTACAACAGATTTGAGGATCACGACCATGAGTGCTGCAAAGCAACTGAAGGCCGTGGCGCGAGACCAGGTTGGCAAGGGGGCCGCCCGGGCTGTTCGTCGCCAGAATCTCGTGCCTGCCGTCATCTACGGTGGCGGAGCGCCAGCTCAAGCCATTTCCCTCGATTTCAAGGAAACCACGCGGCTGATCTATGCCGGGCACTTCCTGACGACGATTTTCGAAATCGATGTCGACGGCAAGAAAACCAGCGTCATTCCGCGCGATTACCAACTTGATCCGGTGAAGGATACGCCGCTGCATGTCGATTTTCTGCGCCTTGCTAAGGGTCAGGAGATCAAGGTCGTGGTGCCGTTCCATATTGTCGGCCAGGAAACAAGCCCCGGCGTCAAGCGCGGCGGCACGGTGCAGGTGGTCGAACACTCCATCGAACTGATGGTGCCGAGCGATGCCATTCCCGATCATATCGAGATTTCGGTCGCCGCTCTTAACATCGGCGGCACGGTCCACCTTGCGGACGTCGTTCTTCCCAAGGGCGCAAAAGCGCTGACGCAGGAGAACATGACCATCGCCACCATCGTCGGCGTCAAGGAAGAGACCGAGGAAGCCCCGGCTGAAGCCGCTCCGGCTGCCGAAGCGGCGAAGAAGTCGTAAGCTTAAGACCTTAATGCTGTCATTGCGAACGCTCCGGTCGCGAGGCCGGAGCGTTCTCTTGTCAGGTTCCTTGCTGAAATGCGCCCCTTCCGTTCGGCGGCGATCCGCCCTAAACGGAAACGGGTAATTCGCAACACAACGTATCCGAACCGCCATGCGCCTTGTCGTCGGTCTGGGAAATCCCGGTTCCCGTTATGCTCGCAACCGCCATAATATCGGTTTCATGGCGGTGGACGAGATCGCGCGCGGTTGCCGGGCCTCGCCGTGGCGCAGGCGGTTTCAGGGTGAAGCGGCGGATGCGGAGATCGGCGGCGAGAAGATCCTGATCCTCAAACCGCAGACCTTCATGAATGAGTCCGGGCGCTCGGTTGCCGAAGCGATGCGGTTTTTCAAAATTCCGCTGACCGATGTCATTGTCTTCTACGATGAACTCGACCTGCCGCCGGCAAAAATGCGGGTCAAGCTCGGTGGCGGCAATGCCGGGCATAACGGCCTGCGTTCGATCAGCGCGCATTGCGGTAACGAATATTGGCGGGTGCGCCTCGGCATCGGCCATCCCGGCGACAAATCGCTGGTGCATCATTACGTATTGGGCGATTTCGGCAAGGCCGAGAGCGCCTGGGTCGAGGATCTGGTACGCGCCATCGCCGATCATGTCGGGGTGATGGTTGCCGGAGATCATGCGTCGTTTCAGAACAAGGTTCACCTCGCCATGGACGGGCGCGGGTGGGTGGATGTCAGGCGTCCGGGTGAAAAGCCACCGGGCAACGCGAAAGAGGAGTGAGCCATGGGTTTCAAATGCGGCATCGTCGGACTGCCGAATGTCGGCAAATCGACCCTGTTCAACGCCCTCACGCAGACGGCGGCGGCGCAGGCGGCGAATTATCCTTTCTGCACCATCGAGCCGAATGTCGGCGATGTGGCGGTGCCGGACCCGCGCCTCGACCAACTCGCCGCCATCGCAGGTTCAGGGCAGATCATTCCGACGCGGCTGACCTTCGTCGATATTGCCGGGCTGGTGCGCGGTGCCTCGAAGGGCGAGGGGCTGGGCAACCAGTTTCTGGCTAATATCCGCGAGGTGGACGCCATAGCCCATGTCGTGCGCTGCTTCGAGGATACCGACATCACCCATGTCGAAGGCCGCATCGATCCGCGTGCCGATATCGAGACGATCGAAACCGAACTGATGCTTGCCGATCTTGAAAGCCTGGAAAAGCGTGTCGTTGCGCTCGAAAAGAAGGCCAAGGGCGGCGATAAGGAAGCCAAGGAAAGCGTCGACCTCATCAACCGGGCGCTGGTGCTGCTGCGCGAGGGCAGGCCTGCTCGTCTTGTCGAGCGCAAGCCTGAGGAAGAGCGGGCGTTCCGGATGCTCGGGCTTTTGTCCTCGAAGCCGGTTCTGTATGTCTGTAACGTCGAGGAGGCATCCGCCGACCACGGCAATGCGTTTTCGCAGGCCGTGTTCGAGCAGGCGAAGCTGGAGGATGCGGTTGCGGTCGTCGTTTCCGCCCGGATCGAAAGCGAGATCGCCGTACTGCCGATGAACGAGCAGATTGAGTATCTCGAAGCGGTCGGCCTCGCAGAGCCGGGCCTGAACCGCGTCATCCGCGCCGGATATGATCTTCTCGGGTTGATTACCTATTTCACCGTCGGTCCGAAGGAAGCCCGTGCCTGGACGGTAACGAAAGGCACCAAGGCGCCGCAGGCGGCAGGCGTCATTCATACCGATTTCGAGAAGGGCTTCATCCGCTCCGAGACCATCGCCTACGATGATTATGTGACGCTCAAGGGTGAAGCGGGTGCGCGTGATGCCGGAAAGTTGCGTCTTGAAGGCAAGGAATATATCGTCCAGGATGGCGATGTGCTGCATTTCCGTTTCGCTACATAGTTGGCTGTGGCTTTCAAATAATAACCATTAGACAACGGATTACCGGTAAGGTTGTCCGGCGGCGGCGCATTCGGGCGGTTTTTGTCCGCCGCACGCCTGACAGACGAAACAGCGAGACAATCGGGAATACGGATATGCCGAGTTTGTATTTTGAAGATTTCGCGTCGGGCCAGAAGAATGCCTACGGTCCCTTCCGTCTGTCGAAGGATCTGCTGATCGGCTTCTCGCATCAGTACGATCCGCTGCCGTTCCACCTTGACGAGGAAGCTGCGAAAAAAACCTTTGCCGGGCGGCTCACGGCCTCCGGCTGGCAATCCTGCTCGATCCTGATGCGGATCATTGCCGATGGCTTCATGAACGAATCCAGTTCCTGCGGTTCGCCCGGCATCGATGAGGTCAAGTGGCTGAAGCCGCTTTTGCCAGGCGATGTACTGTCGGTCCGTTCCGAAGTGCTGGAGGTCAAGGCATCAAAAAGTAAACCGGAGATCGGCTTTGTTAAGTTCTATCTCGAACTGGTGAACCAGAATGACGAGGTGACTTCGACGCAGACGGCTTGGGTGATTTTTGGACGTAAGGGAGCTATTATCGCGCCGTTGACGCCGCCTTCGCCAAAACCCCACGCCCCCATGCGTCATGCGCCAATCGGCAATGAGATCCCGCCCTTGGGTTTCCTGGAAGACCAGCCCGTCAACAAGGAAATCGTGCTCGGCACGCATACCTTTACGGAGGAGGAGATCATTTCCTTCGCCCATATTTACGACCCGCAGCCGTTCCATATCGACCGGGATATGGCGAAGGCAAGCTTTCTGGGCGGGCTGTGCGCCTCGGGCTGGCATACTGGCGCATGGTGGATGCGCTTCCAGGCCGATTACTGGTCGAAGCAGACCGCCCGCTCTGCTTCTCGTGGCGAGGATATCCCACGGATCGGCCCGTCGCCGGGCTTCAAGAACCTGAAGTGGCTGAAACCGGTCTATGCCGGGGATTCGATCACCTATGCCGCCACCGTGACGGCCTGGCGCAAAAGCACCACCCGCCCGGAATGGGGCCTCGTCTACAGCCGCAACACCGGCGTGAACCAGTATGGCGAGCCGGTGTTCGAGTTCGATGGTACGATGATCTGGCAGAGCAGACCGAAGGGCGAAGACTGAGAAACACGAACGGCCTGAGGCTGTTTCTCGTTCCAGATT
The DNA here is from genome assembly GCA_031547465.1 of Microvirga sp. Classification (GTDB taxonomy): domain Bacteria; phylum Pseudomonadota; class Alphaproteobacteria; order Rhizobiales; family Beijerinckiaceae; genus Hohaiivirga. Next base: position 4,736 of record JAVBRX010000171.1, read on the forward strand.
CTGCCGATCTATCCCCTCCTTGTCCACAGGTCGGAGGCTTAGCCCAATTGTGCCCGGCAACAGTCTTTCGGACCGGTGCATCGCCAGTTTACAATGCGAATCAAGTGATTCGGAGCCTGTTATAAAAGGCATTCGCTCCGATGCGTCGTTCCTTGCGGAAGCCGGTCATGTGTGGCGAGTAAATGGCAGGGAGTGAACGATTATTGTCTTCCTCACAACGGGGAAGGATAAAGACGCGGAAATCCGGCCAGTGACGCATTCTGAACCATCGGCTCCGACGATCCTGCCAAACCGCGCTACCTTATCAGGTGCGAGACGGGTATGGTTGGGCGCTGTCCTCACAGCCTTGGGGATTATCGGTATGACGGGCCGGGCTTCGTCGCAACAGGCGGAAATTCCGATCAATGGCGCGCTCTGGCCCACGTTCGATCTCAATCGCCCGCACGATACCGCCTTTTTTGTCCTCGCCCTGTGTATGCTGGCGGTTGCCGTCGCAATTGCATTGTTCTACCTGACGGAGCGTCGTCGCTGGAAACGGCGTGAGCAGGCTCTGAGCGAGGAAACCGCCAGGCTGCGCGGCATCGAAGAGCGGGCGGAACTCTTGATGGGGGCGCAGCGCCAGGCGGTGCTGAGTTGGACCGGTCGCGACAAGGAGCCACGTTTCGAGGGCGATCCGTCGATTGCCGGAGAGGGCGCGACCCTGAAACGGCTCCTTGCCTTCGGTTCCTGGGTCGTGGCCGCCGATGCGGCGGTGCTGGAAAAATCGCTCGACCGGCTGAAGGAGCGTGGCGAAGGTTTCCTTATCACCATCAAGACATTGGCGCGTGGTTTCGTGTCGGCAGAAGGCCGCGCCGCAAGCGGCAAGGCGGTGCTGCGGTTGTGCGACATCGACGGTGTGCGCGGCGAAATCCTGCGCATCAACGAGGAACTGGCACGCGCCAAGATCGACCTCATATCGATGACGACACTGCTCGATTCGGTGAGCCACCCGATTTGGCTGCGTGACGATGAGGAGCGTCTCACCTGGGCCAATCGCGCCTATCTGCGGGCAGTGGAGGCGGCCGATCTGAGCGATGCGCAACGTCGCTCCGCCGAACTGCTCGATCAATCCACCCGCGCCGAGGCGGTATGTCTGCGCCAGGAAAACCGGGCGTTCGCACAGCGTGTCGCGGTGACGATGGCGGGCGAGCGGCGGATGCTAGATGTGTCCGAGGAGCCGACCGCTGGCGGTAGCGCCGGTCTGGCGGTCGATGTCTCGGAACTCGAAGATGTGCGCACCAGTCTGCAACGGGAAATGGATGCGCATGTGCGCACCCTCGACCAATTGTCCACGGCGGTGGCAATTTTTGACCAGTCGCAGCGGCTGACATTCTACAATGCCGCCTACCTGCAATTCTGGCGGCTGGAACCGGCTTTCCTCGATTCCCATCCGAGCGACGGCGAAATCCTTGAACGGCTGCGCGCAGCAGGAAAATTGCCGGAACAGGCCGATTTTCAGGCGTGGAAGAAGGAGTTTCTCTCTGCCTATCAGGCTGCCGAAGCGCGGGAAATCTGGTGGCACCTGCCGGATCGGCGAGTGCTACGTGTTGTTTCCAGCCCCAACCCGCAGGGCGGACTGACTTACCTGTTCGATGATGTATCCGACCGGATGCGTCTCGAATCGCAGATGACGGCTTTCAAGCGGGTGCAGAACGAGACCCTGGACGCCCTCAATGAAGGTGTTGCCGTATTCGGCTCCGATGGGCGTTTGAAATATTACAACCGTACCTTTGCCGAGATGTGGTCGTTCATGCCGGAAGCCCTTCAGGGCCAGCCGCATATCGACACCATCATCGCGCTATGCCGGGAACTTGCCCCGGAGGAAGAGGCATGGAACGGCATCCGCGGTGCCGTCGCCGGGCTGCACGACATGCGCCTCGGCCTGTCGTGCCGAATCGACCGCACCGACAGAAGCATCGTTGATTGTGCTGGGCGACCTCTCCCCGACGGAGCGACGCTATTGACCTTCGCCGATGTCACGGCGAGCGTGAACATGGCGCGGGCGCTGACCGAGCGCAACGAGGCGCTGGAGAATGCATCGCGGATGCGCGATGAATTCGTGCATCATTTCTCCTACGAGGTGCGCTCCCCCCTGACCAACGTCATCGGTTTCACGCAGTTGCTGAGTGACGGCACCGCCGGGGCGCTCAACGAACGCCAGCGCGATTATGTCGGGCACATCATGCGTTCGTCCGGTTCCCTGCTGGCGATCCTCAACGATATTCTTGATCTCGCCTCCATTGATGCCGGGTCTATGGAACTGGTGTGCGAGCAGGTCGATATCCGCTCCACCGTCGAGGCGGCGGCGCGCGGGCTGGAGGATCGGCTGGCGGAATCCTCCGTGCGGCTGTCGATCGGCGTGCCGGATGATATCGGCGCGCTCTTTGCCGATCCGAAGCGCATCCGGCAGATCCTGTTCAACCTGATGTCGAATGCCGTCGGCTTTTCTGCGCCCGGGCAGACGGTGCGCGTTGTCGCGCGGCGCAAATCCGGTGAAGTGACGCTTGAAGTCGCAGATGATGGCAAGGGCATCCCTGACGAAATCAAGACAAAAGTGTTCGACCGCTTCGAAAGCAACGCTCTGGGCACACGGCATCGCGGTGTCGGCCTCGGCCTGTCGATTGTTCGCTCGCTGGTGGAATTGCATGGCGGTCATGTCGAATTGATTTCCGCTCCCGGCTCTGGCACACGGGTGACATGCTATTTCCCGGATAACAATCCGCAGCACCGATTCGCAGCCGAATAAAGGACCGTCCATCATGCTAGAGGCCGCCCTCCGACGTCAGGACACGGAAGGCGATCCCGTATGGACGATGGAGCTTGCCGATCTGGTTGCCACCGAGCGTCTTGCCTGGAGCCTTGCGGGTGAATTGCACCCCGGCGATCTCGTCACCCTGTCCGGCGAGGTTGGCGCAGGTAAGACAACACTGGCGCGGGCGGTGATCCGCTACCTCACCAAAGACCCTTGGCTTGATGTTCCAAGCCCGACCTTCACCATCATGCAAGGTTACGATTCGCAATCCGGGCCGGTGGTGCATGCCGATTTTTACCGGTTGAACGGTGCTACGGAACTCGATGAACTCGGCTGGGACGAAGAATCCGAAAACGCCATCGCCCTTGTCGAATGGCCGGACCGGGCGGGTAGCGCCCTGAAACAGACCCGGCTCGATATCCGTCTCGATTTCGACCCTCGCACCGGTCGCCGTTCTGCCCGTCTCGAAGGCCGGGGCGCGTTCGCTCCCCGACTGGCGCTATTCAGCTCTTTACGCAATGTGCTCGATCGCAGCGGCTGGGGCGATGCTGCCCGTACACCGATCCAGGGCGATGCCTCAACGCGGATTTACGAGCGTTTAGCCAAACCCAATGGTGCATCGGCGGTGTTGATGATCTCTCCGCAGCGTCCGGACGGGCCACCAGTGCGGCGCGGTAAACCTTACAGCGCCATCGCCAAGCTGGCGGAAACGGTCCATGCCTTCGTCGCCGTCGATCAGGGGCTGGTGGCGCTCGGTTTCTCCGCTCCGCGCATCTATGGCAAGGATCTCGATGCCGGAATTCTCGTGCTGGAGGATCTGGGCTGTGAACCCGTTGCCGATGCGGGCGCTCCGGTTGCGGAGCGCTATGCCGAGGCGACGAAACTCCTTGCCAGATTGCACCGGATGGCGCTGCCGTTCGCCCTGCCTGTGACCAACGATCTCGACCATCGTCTGTCGCCATACGATAACGAAGCTATGTGTATTGAAACGGAATTGCTGCTCGATTGGTATCTGCCGCAGATCCGGGGCAACGATCCGTCCGGATCGGTGCGCGGAGAATTCAATAATCTCTGGTCGCAAACGCTTGCCGAGGTTCTCGCCGCGCCGCCGACCTGGACGTTGCGCGATTTCCATTCACCGAATCTCCTGTGGCTGGAGCAGCGCGAAGGCTTGCAGCGTGTCGGCCTGCTCGACTTTCAGGATGCTGTCATCGGCCCACCGGCCTACGATCTCGTCTCATTGTTGCAGGATGCCCGTGTCACCGTGCCTGCCGATCTCGAACTCAAACTTCTGGCGCTTTACGGGCGCGAACGGGTTGCTGCCGATCCGTCATTCAACCTGCGCGCCTTCGCGGCGCATTACGCCATCATGGGAGCGCAGCGCGCCACCAAGATTCTTGGTATCTTCGTCCGCCTGAACATCCGTGACGGCAAGCCGGACTATCTCAAGCACCTGCCGCGGATCGAAGCTTATCTGGTGCGCAATCTGGCGCATCCGGCGCTCATCGGACTGAAAGGCTGGTACAAGAGGCATCTGCCGCATCTCTTCGCTGGCGAGGTATGAGATGATTGCGAATGGCAGCCTGATGCCCGATACGGCGATGGTGCTGGCGGCGGGTCTCGGCAAGCGAATGCGCCCAATTACCGACCACCTGCCAAAACCATTGATCAGGATCGCTGGACGGGCGATGATCGACCATGCCTTCGATCGTGTCGCCGAGGCGGGAATCCGTCGTGTCGTCGTCAATGTGCATTACCTTGCCGGACAGGTCGAAGCCCATCTTGCCGGGCGGATGATGCCATTCATCGCCATATCCGATGAGCGCGGGCAATTGCTGGAAACGGCGGGCGGCATCCGTAAGGCGCTGCCGCTGATCGGCGACAGGCCGTTTCTGGTGTTCAATTCCGATAGCTTGTGGATCGATGCCGGCGCGGCGCGGGGCGAGCGCTCCAACATGCGCCGCCTTCTGGCTGCCTGGGAGCCGGAGCGGATGGATATCCTGCTGCTTCTCGCCGACCGGGCGATGAGCCTCGGCTACGAAGGCCGGGGCGATTTTGCCCTGGAGCCGGGTGGTTCCCTGCGACGGCGGCAGGGGGAGGAAAGCGTGCCCTTCGTCTATGCGGGGGTGGCGATCCTCAAGCCGGAACTGTTCATCGATCTCCCTGAAGGGCCATGTTCGCTCAACCTGCTGTTCGACCGTGCGCAGGCGCGGCGGCGTCTGAAGGGCGTCGTTCTTGATGGCGAATGGCTGCATGTCGGCACACCCGAGGCTATCGCTCCGGCTGAGCGGCGCTTTGCCGCCAGCGGCTGAGGGGGGCGACGATGCGCCATCCGCGTGTGTTCACCATCCGGCCCGGTGCGCCGTTTCTCCCCACCCTTGTCGATGCCCTGACATCGGGACTGTTGTTCGGTTCGACCGCCTTGCTGGCCGAGGCGGTCATCTATTTGCCGACCCGACGCGCGGCGCGGGAACTGGCACATCTTCTGGCGGCGCGCAACGAGGGTCGGGCGATGCTCCTGCCGCGCATCGTGCCGCTCGGCGAAACAGATGAAGCGGAATACGATCTTGCGGCGGAGTTCGGTGCGGCGGACGCCCGGGCGGCGCTTGCGCCGCCGATTGCACCGCTGGAGCGACGGCTGATTTTTGCCCGCCTCGTGCAGCATTGGGCCGTAGCCGTCGATCGCGCCTTGCTGCGCCTCGATCCTGAAATGCCGTTTCTGGTTCCGGCAACACCCGCCGACGCTCTGGCGCTTGCCGCCGATCTGGAACGGCTGATGGACGGCTTCACCCTGGAGGATGTGCCGTGGGATTCTCTGGCGGGCGCGGTTGAAGCCGGGTTCTCCGAATATTTCAGGCTCACCCTCGATTTCGTGCGAATCGCCCGTGAAGCTTGGCCAAAAATCCTTGCTGAGCGGGGCGCGAGCGATCCGGTGCGCCGTCGCAACTTGCTCATGCAGGCGGAAGCGCAACGCCTGACGAAACGTCAGCCCACAACCCCGGTGATTGCCGCCGGGTCTACAGGGTCGCTTCCTTCAACCGCTGAATTACTGGCCGCCATTTCCCGCTTGCCGAACGGCGCAGTCGTGTTGCCGGGTCTCGACATGGATCTCGACGATGCGAGTTTTGATGCCATCGGCAATGCTGCCGAGACGGATGCCGATTCAGTGCATGGCCATCCGCAGGCGATTCTACAACGACTATTGAGCCGGCATCTCGGAGTGGCGCGCGCCGATGTTACGGTTTTGGGCGAAATGAGCGAGCTGGGGCAGGCACGGGCGCGGTTCCTATCCGAAATCATGCGTCCGGCGGCGACGACGGATGCCTGGGCGCGGCTTGCGCCGCAGGCGCGGGAAAATCTTGGCAATCAAGCAACCAGAGCGTTCTCGGTGATCGAGGCTGCGGACGAGCGCGAGGAAGCACTCGCCGCCGCTGTGACGCTACGAGAAACCCTTGAACGGCCCGGTGCGACGGCAATGCTGGTGACGCCGGATACCGGTCTTGCGGCACGGGTCCGCATCGAACTGGAGCGCTGGGGAATTATCGTTGACGAATCCGCGGGGCTGCCGTTGAGCGACAGCGCCCCCGGCATTCTGGCGCGTCTTGCCGCCGATGC
>JAVBRX010000029.1:0-9959 GCA_031547465.1 Microvirga sp.
ATCCGCCTGATCGTTCAGGGCGGCATAGGTTGCGGCATCGCGACCATAGGCAGCATCAAGCGCGGCGTTCAAATTAGCGGCGACCCCCGCCATGCGCCGGGCGCCGATGGCATCGACGCGCGTCTGTTCGAGCTTGTCGAACGCGGCGCGGGCGGATTTATCCGTAGGCGATGCCTTAGCGTGAACGCGGAAATCATGACAGGCAAGGCGCAGCGCGATCTGGTCCGCCTGGCCGCGCAACACCGCCGCCTCCCCTGCCAAAACCTGCCGTCCGGGTTCGGGCAGGCGAATCCTGTCACCCGTCAGGGCCGGACGCTCAGCGGCAAATATGATTTCGAGATCGGGCCGCCGGGCGATGGCGCGCAGACACCCCGCAACCGACCGCTTGAACGGATCATTCGGCAGTTCCGGCCTGTCGCCGCCCTTTCGGTTCGACCCTGCAACCATGGCGCGCCCTCTTACGACAGGGCGGCGTTCAGCGCCGATTCCCGCAATTCCTCATTGAAGGAGCGTTGATAGAACTCCGCCACCAGCGGGCGTTCCAACTCATCGCACTTGTTGAGGAAGGTGATGCGGAAAGCGAAAGAGATATCTTTGACGATATCGGCGTTCTCGGCCCAGGTGATAACGGTACGCGGCGACATCACCGTCGACAAGTCGCCGTTGACGAAAGCGTTACGGGTCAGATCCGCGACCCGCACCATCCGGTTGACGATCTCGCGACCTTCCTTCGTTTGGAAATGTCGCGCCTTGGACAGCACGATCTCAACTTCCCGATCATGCGGCAGGTAATTGAGGGTGGTGACGATCGACCAGCGGTCCATCTGCCCCTGATTGATCTGCTGTGTGCCATGATACAACCCTGACGTATCGCCAAGCCCGACCGTGTTGGCAGTGGCAAACAGACGGAAAGCCGGGTGCGGACGGATGACCCGTTTCTGGTCGAGCAGCGTCAACCGCCCGGATTGCTCCAGCACCCGCTGGATCACGAACATCACATCCGGACGCCCGGCATCGTATTCGTCGAAAACGAGCGCAACATTGTTCTGCAACGCCCAGGGCAGGATGCCGTCCTTGAATTCCGTCACCTGCTTGCCGTCCTTCAGGACGATGGCGTCCTTGCCGACAAGGTCGATCCGCGACACATGGCTGTCAAGGTTGATGCGCACGCACGGCCATTTGAGGCGCGCAGCCACCTGCTCGATATGCGTCGATTTTCCGGTGCCGTGATATCCTGTTACCATCACTCGGCGATTACGGGCGAATCCGGCGAGAATCGCCAGTGTCGTTTCACGGTCGAAGATGTAATCCGGGTCGAGATCGGGCACGTGTTCCCCGGCCTCACGATAGGCTGGAACCTCGAAATCCGCGTCCAGACCGAAGAGCTCGCGCACCGGCGCCTTTGTATCCGGCAGCCCGGAACTCTCGGCGGTATGAGAAGACATAAAGACCTCGCTTCGTAGGAAAGGGCCGGCGCAATGACTCCGGCAAAGTTATGAACACTCTAGCGAGCGAAAACGGGATGTGCAATTTCAGAAAGAGACGACGATCCGCCGCAGCACTCAGCACAGACCTGCGGCACGTAGCGTATCGTGCGCCTTGATGATGTCCCGCAGCCGCTCCTCGAACGAGCGATCACCACCATGCGCATCCGGGTGGAACTTCTTGACCAGAGTCTTGAAGGTGGAGCGGATGAGTACAGAATCGGCACTGTCATCAAGGCCTAGGATATCGAGGGCCTTACGCACCGGGCCAGAGAGAGTGCGCCGTCGCGGGCGCTGATCGGCCTTTTTTCGCGGGGTGACCCCAGCTCCGGGCAGAATCCCCAAAGGGTCATCATACGGCCAATCCCGCTCCGCGTCCTGACCCTGATTCTGGTCCGGCGACTGATGACGAGCCGGGTTCGCCCCCATGCTCCAGGTCGGACGATGACCGACAATCGAATCCTTCTGATATGCCTGAACGGCAGCGTCCGACATGCCGTCGAAGTAATTGTAGGATGCATTGTATTCCCGCACATGCTCCATGCAGAAACGCCAATACTGCCCTTCCTGCCGCCGCCCTTTCGGCGCGCGGTGCGTGCCGGAAGCCGGACAGCCGGGAAATTCGCACGCCTGTCCCTCAGCCCGGCGCGGTTCCTCGCAGGTCGGGCGAATACGGATGCGGTCAAAGATCGGCGACTTCAGATCCATGGCGACAGTTTCAGTTTATCCTCGAAAACCAGTGGTAAACCGGTTCATTTTCAAAATTACTGCCCAACCCGACACGATCAGAAAAACAGCAGCATTTCCTGAAACCATGCGAATCCAGACAGATAAGGCCCGACCGTCCGATTCCCTTTTGTAAAATCAGGCAGCCAAAGGATTCGACATATAAGCAGAATTCAGCGAAAAAAGCAGCCTGAAAATCGGTTTGCGCCGGTGCAGATTGATCGTAATATCCAATCCTTGCAGACAGTTGCCTTGCAGAAGGTTGACAGAATGACTCTCAAATCCTGGATCGAGCGCGCCCTGACCGACCGCCTTCAGCCGGAGGCGCTCATCGTCGAGGACGAATCGTTGCGTCATAAGGGCCATGCCAATTACCGCGAGGGCCATCAAACGCATTTCCATGTCAGCATTACGGCAGCAACGTTCACTGGTAAATCGCGCATCGAGCGGCATCGCCTCGTCAATGACATTCTCAGCCCTGCTTTCGATATGGGTCTGCACGCCTTGCGTCTCGACACCAAAGCGCCGGGAGAGTGACAGGATGCTGCATACAGGCGGCAGGCATTAAGCGATTGACCGTCTGGAGACGACTAATTATCTGGTTTCCAAGCTATATTCACGAGAGAACAGGCGAGAGAGCAGGATCGTGCGCATCAAGATCAGGCTGGCGGTTCGCGATTGGGATTACTTCACGCCGCTGGCGCTGGGTGACATTTCGTCCGAACGCCTCGATATTGCCCTGGACCGAGTCCATGCGCTCACTGACCTGGAGGACGACCCACATCACGATGCTGCGGAAATATCATTCAGCCGCTATGTATCCAGCCGCGAGCGTGGCGAAACAGAAATCATCGGGTTACCTAATTTCATCATGCGCGGCTTCCGGCAGCGCTGCATCATCACCACGAAGCGAAGTCCTCTCACCCGGATCAAGCATCTTGCTGGCAAGCGGATCGGCGTTACCGGCTGGCGCGATTCCGGCAACACTTGGACTCGCGCCGTCCTCTCCCGCGTCGGGGTCGGCATCGAAGATGCATACTGGTTCGCCGGTCGCCTGACGGCGTCGCACCCTATCCTCGACCGTCTCGATGGCTTCGGGCGTCCAGGATGCATTGAGGCCGTTCCCGGCGAGCGTCCGATGATGGAACTTCTGGAAACAGGCGAACTCGACGCCGTGTTCACGCCGTTCATGCCGGATGGATTTTTTTCGCCTAATTCAAGATTCCGCCCGCTCCTGAGCGATTTTCGCGCCGAAGAACGGGCTTATTTCAATGCGGTCGGCTACGTGCCTGGAATGCACGTTCTCGGCTTCAAGGCTGCCTTCGCCAATGAATATCCGTGGGCGTTGAAGGAGTTGAGCGATCTTCTCGACCTGTCGCAGCGCATCTGGCTGGAGAAGCGGCGCAAATACGCCGAAACGACGCCGTGGATCATGGACGAACTCATCCGTTCGGCACACGATCTGCCATCGACATGGAACGACAGCGGCCTTACCGCCAATGAACGAATGATCGCCGATTTCGCCCGCGAACTCCATGCGCAGGGAATTGCGCAACGGATGCTTTCGCCTGCCGAAATATTCCCTTATGAATCAGGATTGTAGCCGGACAACACCGGAGCAGGGGTGATTTCATGAAAGTCGCATTGGGGCAATTCGCCGTTGGCAAGACCTGGCAGGACAACGCCGAAACCTGCCTGCGCCTGATGAAGGAAGCTGAAGCGGGCGGAGCCAATCTTCTGGTGCTGCCCGAAGGCATTCTCGCCCGCGACATCACCGATCCGGACATCGTGCTGAAAACCGCACAGCCGGTCGATGGCCCGTTCATGGCCAGGCTTCTTGATGCCAGCCACGGTAGCCCGCTGACGGTGATGATGTGCATCCACAACCCGATTGACGGCGCGCGCGTCTATAACAATCTGGTGACGATCCGCGACGGCAGGGTCTTGTCGCAATATCGCAAGCTGCATCTCTACGATGCGTTCTCGGTACAGGAATCCAGCAACGTCAAGCCGGGCGATGCCATTCCCGACCTTATCGAGATCGCGGGCCTGAAGCTCGGGGTGATGACCTGTTATGATCTCAGGTTCCCCGAACTCGCCCGCCGCCATGCGGTTGATGGCGCGGACGTGCTGATTCTCCCCGCCGCCTGGGTCAAAGGCCCCGGCAAGGAGGCGCATTGGGAGGTTCTGGTCACGGCGCGGGCGCTGGAGAACACCTGTTACATGGTTGCCGTTGGCGAATGCGGCGAGCGCAACATCGGCTGCAGCATGGTGGTGGACCCGCTCGGCGTCGCCATCGCCCGTGCCGGCGAAGCCCCGGCGCTCCTATTCGCCGATCTCGACCCCGAACGCCTCCACCATGCCCGGAAGGTTCTGCCGGTCCTCGCCAACCGCCGGTTTGCCCGTCCCGAACTGGCACTGTGACGTATTTGCCTGACCATTCTTGTCTTGCATATTCCGCAACCTGCCGGAAAATGCCTCAGGGGGAGTAAAATCGTGAATCTCAAGCAATCGATCTATGGGGCGCTTCTGGCGACCGCCCTGATTTCCGGCCCGGCTTTCGCCGAGATGCCCGTCATCCAGAAACAGACCGTCAACGAGGCACTGCGCGCGCGCCTGCCGGAGGATATCCGCAAGGCCGGGTTCATGACCTCGGTCAACAGCGGCTCGTTCCCACCCTACGACATCATCATCAGCGCCACCGAAACCAGCGGTGCGAGCGCCGATTTCAACAAGGCGCTTGGCGAATTGCTCGGCATCGAAGTCCGGCATGTCAGTGTCAGCGGTCTGCCCAGCTTGCTGGGCGGCGTTGATTCTGGCCGTTATCAATTCGCCTTCGGGCCAATCGGCGATTTTCCGGCACGCGAAGAAAAAAACGATTTTGTCGATTACGTGCAGGAATTCGTGATCTTTGCCGTCCAGAAAGGCAACCCGGAAGGCATCGTTTCGCTCGACACCACTTGCGGCAAGCGTATCGCGGTTCAGGGCGGCGGCTCGGCGGAGCGTGTCATCAAGGCGCAATCCGAGAAATGTGCCACCAGCGGCAAGCAAGTCGAGATCATGGCCTTCAACGATCAGCCGACCGCGATCCTCGCTGTCCGCTCGAAACGCGCTGATGCCTTCTTCTCCTCGCAGGCACCGCTGACCTATTTCGTCCAACAATCCGAAGGCCAGCTCGAACTCGCCGGAATCGGCCAGAAAAACGGTTTCGATGACCTTTATCAGGGGGCAGTGGTCGCGAAAGGTTCGCCGCTCGGCCCGGTGCTGCTCGACGGAATCAAGATTTTGATCGATAACGGCACCTATGCCGCGATCATGAAGAAATGGGGCCTCGAGAACAACATGCTGAAACAGCCCGGCATCAATCTCGCTGGACAGAAGGCGAAATGACCCGGCAGCAGGCTGGAACACCGCTCACGGCAGACATCGCGCAAACCGATTTGCGCGATGTCATTCATGCGCACCGGCCATTCCCCTGGAAGCGCGCGCTCCTGTGGGGCGTCACACTACTATTTTTTGCGCAAATCCTGTGGAGCCTTGCAAACAACAGGCAATTCGAGTGGCCGGTCATCGCGCAATATTTGTTCGCCCCCTCGATCCTGTCCGGCGTCTATGTCACCCTCTGGCTGACTGCCGTTGCCATGCCGATCGGCACGATGATCGGCCTGTTGCTTGCCATCGCCCGTCTGTCGAATGACCGGCTCGCCCAATCCCTGGCCGGAATTTACATCTGGTTTTTTCGTGGCACGCCGTTGATGATCCAGATTATCTTCTGGTTCAGTTTCGGGTTGCTCTACCCGGAGATTATCATCGCCATCCCCTTTGGACCTCCTCTGGTCAGTTGGCCCAGCAACCAGATCATCACATCGCTGACAGCGGCTATCGTCGGATTATCCCTCAACGAAGGGGCTTACATGGCCGAAGTCATCCGCGGCGGATTGCTTGCCGTCGACAAGAACCAGGCCGAGACGGCGGAAGCCTTCGGCATGACGCGCACCATGACCCTGTGGCGGATCGTCATCCCCCAGGCAATGCGCGCCATCATCCCGCCGACTGGGAACCAGCTCATCAGCCTGCTCAAGGCGACATCCATCGTCAGCGTTATCGCCATGGGCGAACTCCTGTATTCGGTTCAAACCATCTACAATGCCAATTTCAAGACTATTCCGTTATTGATGGTCGCCATCGTGTGGTACCTGCTCATCACTTCGATCCTCTATCGTGTTCAAGGTCATATCGAGCGGTATTACGCGCGTAGCGAACGGCAGGCTGTGGCAGCGAACAAGCGGAACACAGGTGAAAACGCCAATCCTTCCCCTCTCTCGCAGGAGGGGGAACGGTGAGCATCGCATCTTTCACTCCCCTGAGCGACACAACCAAGCCAATGGTTCGCGCCCGCAACGTGCATAAATCCTTTGGTCCGCTGGAGGTATTGAAAGGCATCGACCTCGAAGTCGCCACCGGCGAAGTGGTGACGATGCTCGGACCTTCCGGTTCGGGAAAATCGACATTCCTGCGCTGCATCAACCGCCTGGAAGCCATCGACAGAGGCTCAATCTTCGTTGACGGCGAACAGATCGGCTATGAACTGCGCCAAGGAAAACTCTGCGAATTGCCGAAACGCGCCATCGCCCGACAGCGCAGCAAAATCGGCATGGTGTTCCAGCAGTTCAATCTTTACCCACACATGACAGCGCTGGAAAACATTATCGAGGCCCCAATCGTCGTTCATAAACGGAACCGGAAAGAAGCCACCGATCACGCCATGACTCTGCTGGAGCAGGTCGGACTACCGCACAAAGCCACCGCCTATCCACGCCAGCTTTCCGGTGGCCAGCAACAGCGCATCGCCATCGCCCGGGCGCTCGCCATTAAACCGAAGCTGTTGTTATTCGACGAGCCGACTTCGGCGCTCGATCCGGAACTCGTCGGCGAAGTACTGGCAACAATCCGCAATCTTGCCCATCACGGGCTGACGATGATCGTCGTCACCCATGAGATCGGCTTCGCCCGCGATGTCGCTGACCGGGCGGTGTTCATGGACGGCGGCACCGTCATCGAATCCGGCGCGCCGAAAGACGTTCTCGGCAATCCGCAACACCCGCGCACCCGCGTCTTCCTAGGCCGATTCATTTAAAGTGTAACCGACGTTCAGTGTACCCATAATAACAGGCCGACGCCGAAAACGATCAGCGCCATTCCGAACAATTCCCGCCCCCGACCCGCATAGGCGAGGAAACGTCGGGAGAAACCATAAGCCATCAACACTTCAACCAGCGCCAGGGTGCGCACGTTCGCCGCTGCCGTCAGGGCAAAGCCGAAGAACCAGAATTGCGACGCGCCGGCCCCAAGAAAACCGACCCCAAGCGACGCTCGCCAAACCCGGAAGGTGCCAATGAGCGCAGAGCGGTTGAACAGGCCGAGCCAGACCAGCAGAAAAGCCGTCTGCAGGCCGAGGCTCCACACCAGCGTCGTCGTCGAGCGTACCAGAGCGGAGCCGGTTTCCAGTTCCCGGATCGCCGCCTGAAACCCGACCGATGTCGCCGCAAACCCCGCACCGGCGGCAAGTCCTGTCGCAAGCGCATAAAGGCCGGTGCGCCTCCCCCCTGCCTTGAGCAACCCTTGCGACCCGGACGACAGGATGACACCGACAGTAGCGATGATGATCGCCACCCAGGCCGGAAGGGACAAGCGGTCGCCGTTGACGAGGAAGCCGAACAGGGCAACCTGGATCGGCTCGGTCTTCATCAACGCCGTGACGACCGGGAACGACTGCATCCGCATGGCTTGAAGCATCATGGCCGTTGCCAGCACCTGAACGATGGACGCAACGGCCAGGATGCCGAGATAGCGCGGAGAGACACCCGGCACGCTCTCCCCGCTCATGAACATCACCAGCATCCAGAATATGAGAGCGAACGGCAACCCGTACAGGAACCGCACTTGTGCCGCACCGAATGCGCCGATGCTATCGATCAGACTGCGCTGTGCCGCATTGCGCAAGGTCTGCGCGAAAGCCGCCGCCAGCGTTACCGGAACCCAAAGCACAGACAGCTCCATTCTATCTTCGCCAGCACCGACTTAAGACGGATGCGACAACCTTTCCAGTCGAGCCGCCATGCTCTTGCCATCACGTCGGACAATAAGAAAGGACAGTATCATTATCCTGTACGGAAAATGATACACTGTTAAACCTGCCGCACATGCCAGACGCCGCATCCTGTGAATGATTAGAGGGAATAAGAGGAAAAGTTGAGCCTGTATTTCTGTGAAGGCTCTAGGTTTTTGTCGAGGGAGGCGCTAAACTCGCTTGCGTTGTTCTGTACACAGCAACCGGGAAGCTGGTTTGACTAGGCATTTTCTGGTGCCTGTCGGTGTCGCGTCAAGTTTGTA
Source organism: Microvirga sp. (assembly GCA_031547465.1). Classification (GTDB taxonomy): domain Bacteria; phylum Pseudomonadota; class Alphaproteobacteria; order Rhizobiales; family Beijerinckiaceae; genus Hohaiivirga. The sequence goes on from JAVBRX010000029.1 coordinate 8,604, forward strand.
AAACAAGGGTTTTCACCCGATTAAAATTTTGGTCACCGCGGAGACGGATGTGGGAGCAATTGCTCCCAACTATCTCGGCCCGTGTAACGATTGTTGAGGAACTCTCGCCGATGACTGGACAAGAGACCCCAAACGGGGATCGGAAAAACGCAACCCGCGCAACCTGGTCGCATCTGGCACTCACCGCCACCGTTGCAGCGTTGTTTCAGACCGTCCTCGCCACGGGAGTCGCCCAGGCCGAAAATCCATCCATCGTCATCGACGTGCGCAGCGGTAAGGTTCTTCATGCCGACCACTCCCGCGATCCCTGGTATCCGGCCTCGATCACCAAGCTGATGACCGTTTACGTTGCCCTTAAGGCGGTTCGCGACGGTCAGGCAGAGATGGATCAACTCATCACCATTTCCGCCTCCGCCGCCCGCCAGCCACCCTCGAAAATGGGCTTCAAACCGGGGACCCAGATCCGCCTGGACAACGCCCTGAAAATCATCATGGTCAAATCCGCCAACGATGTCGCCGCCGCCATCGGCGAAAATCTCGGTGGCTCGGTGGACGGTTTTGCCGCAATGATGAACCGCTCGGCCCACGAAATCGGTATGAAGGACAGCCATTTCGTCAACCCGCACGGACTGCCGGACAGCCGCCAGTACGTCACCGCCCGCGACATGGCTGTACTCGGGCGAACGCTTCTGGCCGAGTTCCCAGAATACAACGACCTGTTTCAGATCGGCGCGATCAAACTCGGCAAGCGCGTAATGCGCAATCATAACGGCCTGATCGGGCGCTATCCCGGTGCAGACGGCATGAAGACCGGGTTTATCTGTGCTTCAGGTTATAATCTGGTCGGCACCGCCACCCAGAACGGACGCCAATTGCTTGCCGTCGTCCTCGGTTCACCCACGGCAAAGGAACGCAACGCCAAAACCGCCAACCTGCTCGATCAGGGCTTTTCCTCCTTTGGCTTCTTCACCTCCGGCCTCGATCAGTTGCCGCCGAGCGCAGAGATTACCCCACCGAATCTGCGTGCCGAGGTCTGCAAGCGCGGCGGCGGGCAGTCCGAAGAAGACGATGCCCTCATCCCCTTCGGCAACGCCGATTCCGGCAGCCCCTACGCGCTTCATCGCCCGGCGAATGCCCTGTCGTTTGCCCAGGAAACACCGTCTTCGCTCGCCGAACATTCGGGGCCTGTCAGTATCGTTCCAGTCTGGATCGGCCTCAACCCGCCCCCTGCCGGAGCACCGGACCCGCTGGATACGCCTCGCAAGGCCAAAGCAAAGCCACTACAAAAGACACCTGCTGCCACGAGCAAGGTGGCGGAACAGCCCAAGCCTGCGGGCAAGACATCCGCCAGACCAC
>JAVBRX010000177.1:0-3211 GCA_031547465.1 Microvirga sp.
CGCGCCAGAGGATGGTCCAACGCGATGATCGCCTCAAGAGACGGACGAAACAGGTCGGGATGGCTGCGGCTACTCGGCTTTCCCATCATTGCCTCCGGTTGCTGGCTCCCGAAAGTCAATCACATTCCACTCCAGGCGGGACTCCCAAAACGCAAGAAAGCGAGGATAACACCCCCGCTTTCTTGCAAAAAATACAACAGTGAAAAACTACGAAACCCTTATATTAAAACGGCTATAGCCATTCTTCACAGGAGACGTTTAAGTGGATACCGGTTAAACGCGAAGAACATTGCGAAATCAAAGCCCCCAGAGCGGATCAGGAATACACAAAAACCCAAAACAAGATTATTCCAACGGTTCGTTGCTATCGTCCGGCGGAATATCGAATGGAGCTTCGTTCGGAATGGTCTGTTGCGGCCCGGGCTGGCGCGGCGGGGTTGCCGGTGGTGTGCGCGGCTGCCTTGCAACCGGCGGCGGCGGCGCGGCCCCCGTCCCCTGATTCTGCACCTCTGGCTTGGCCTCACGGATAATCTCCGTGCCACCTTTGCAATCGGTGAGCCAGATATCGTAAATCGGATGCTCAATGCCATGCAGGCCGGGGCTTGCTGCATACATCCAGCCGGTGAAAATCCGCACTCGTTTCGAATCGAGGGTGATTTCATCGACCTCAAGGAATGCCGTCGTGCTTGGCTCCTCAGTCGCCGGGCGAGTATAGCAGACGCGCGGTGTCATTTGCAAAGCACCGAACTGCACCGTTTCGCCAACGGCAACCTCGAACGAGATGATTCTGCCGGTGATCTTGTCCAACCCGGAAAACACCGCTGTCGGGTTACGGATCTTGTCGGCGAAAGCGGAACCACCGCCAGCAACCATCGCCATGCCGAGAAATGCCGCCTGCCACGTTCTGAAAGACATCGATTCGCTTAAAACCTCTGATGCACGAAACTGCCCGCTCGCAACATCCGCGACCCGGATTACATCATGGGCAAGGGCGGAATAAAGGCAAAACGGGCGTCACCACCCGTTTGACCACGCATTGTTTTTACAGAACTGCCAGAAATCAGTTCGGCGTCCAGGGGACATAATCCCCGGTCGCGGCGGAACGGAGACCTTCGGCGAGCGGCGAACCTGCGGGATGATAAGCCTGAGATGTTCCCGTCATATTGGGCTGGTACGGCACTTCCCAGCCATAGGGCTTGTATTCGTCATCCGCCGGGGATTTATCGGCGTTATAGGTCAGCCAGGCACGCCAACCAGGCGGCACTCGAGACGCTTCCGCCTCGCCGTTATAGATAACCCATCGCCGCTCCGGCCCGACCGAGGGGTCGATCGTTTTGATCTTGCAGCGATAATAACTATTGCCGAACTCGTCCTTGCCGACGAAGATTCCCTTGCGCCACGTAAAAAACCGGGTGCCGAGAGTCTGGCCGTTCCACCACGTGAAAAATTGAAGCAGAAACTGTTTCATCTGATTGCCGCCATGCCGGATCCGCCCCGATGCGGACCGAAATTCGCGGCGGACTATGCCGCCTCACGCCCGTGAAGTCCAGAGCATTTGCAGACTTCAGCCGATTTCCTACGACAAAAGAATTCCGTCAAACACAAGAAACGGCCACAACATGTTAAAAAACAATAATTCCATTCTAATCGTCATCGACCTTCCCCTTCCACGTCGTCGTGCAGATCATCCTTCGTTAACCCTTATTGCAAGCCGCCTGTGGAAACAGATTCACAGGGAAAATGCCATTGAAAATCATAGTGCTAACCAATGTGCCTCATTTTTTGAACCCGGTGACGCATCTTTTGGAATGTCATTGAGTCCCCAGCAGTTGCAGTGTTTTTCACCCCCTCTTCAAGACACCAGATATGGTGGCACCACCCTATTTCGACACGCTAGTTCTTGACGCCTTCATGGGGGAGCGTTAGGTTCCTCCCTGTCAGCCGCTCACCAGATTCGAGCGGCGGGCGGTGTGGATTTTCTCATAAAAAACAAACAACTGGATTGCGCTTCGTCTTTGCTGCCGGGCCTTTTTTCAGCTTGCGTTGCGTGAAAGACCAATTGGCGCAGGAGTGACGGCGCACCACACCGGGGGTCAGACAGAGTTTTGGGGCAGACAGCCGCACGCATGGCGCGCGGCAAGGAGCGGCTTCGCTCCCAAAGGCAAGGATGTGAATAATGCGAATCGAGCGGCGATATACGCAATCCGGGCAGAATGCCTACGCGGCAATTGCTTTCCGGCTTGCTGGCAGCGAAATCCGTAACCCGGATGGCTCCATCGTCTTCAAGCTCGACAATATCGAAGTACCGGAAAGCTGGAGCCAGGTCGCCTGCGATGTGCTGGCCCAGAAATATTTTCGCAAGGCCGGGGTGCCTAAGGCCCTGCGGCGAATCGAAGAGAACGGCGTCCCTTCCTGGCTATGGCGTTCCGTACCGGACGAGGCCGCTCTCCAGGCGCTGCCCGAAGCCGAGCGTTTCACGTCCGAGACCTCCTCGAAGCAGGTCTTCGACCGCCTTGCCGGTTGCTGGACCTATTGGGGCTGGAAAGGCGGCTATTTCACCTGCGAAGACGATGCCCGCGCTTTCTTCGATGAACTGCGCTACATGCTCGCCTGCCAGATGACGGCGCCGAACTCACCGCAATGGTTCAATACCGGCCTGCACTGGGCCTATGGCATTGACGGGCCGAGCCAGGGGCATTTCTATGTCGATTACGCCACAGGCAAGCTGGTGAAGTCGAAATCCTCCTACGAGCATCCGCAGCCACACGCCTGCTTCATCCAGTCGGTGCAGGACGACCTCGTCAACGAGGGTGGCATCATGGACCTGTGGGTGCGCGAGGCACGCCTGTTCAAATACGGCTCCGGCACCGGCTCGAATTTTTCCCGTCTGCGCGGCGCGGGCGAGAAACTCTCCGGCGGCGGGCGCTCCTCCGGCCTGATGAGTTTCCTCAAGATCGGCGACCGCGCTGCCGGGGCGATCAAATCCGGCGGCACCACTCGTCGTGCCGCCAAGATGGTGGTGGTCGACATCGACCACCCGGATATTGAATCTTACATCGACTGGAAGGTGAAGGAGGAGCAGAAAGTCGCCGCCCTCGTCGCCGGGTCGAAGGCCACGGCCAAGCATCTCAAGGCGGTGATGCGCGCCTGCATCAAGTGCGAAGGCGACGGCGATTCCTGCTTCGAGCCGGAGAAAAACCCGGTTCTGAAG
>JAVBRX010000012.1:0-5309 GCA_031547465.1 Microvirga sp.
AATTGCAGCGCGCCAGTCTGCTTCCGAAACCGCTTTAGCGTCTTTAGGTGGCTCGCCGCCTTGGCCATATTGCTGCTTGCCGTCTTTATCCGTAAAAATCCAGTAATCCATCATATCACCCGTAAAGGACGCTGATTAAAGTGTCTGCGACGGGAACAGGTCCGACCGCCGCACTTTTGGCCGCGATAAGCTCAATTTTATAAGAAGCGGCTGGGTCTAAATTTTGCATAGTTGCGAATGTTGCCAGCGGAATTTGTGCCGATGGTGTAAGAATAGCCCCAATATACGGTGCGCCTGGAACAGGCACGTTCGCGCCATTATTAATGCGCGTAACTTTTAATCTGATGGTGCACCCGACGATGCTGGTAGACGAAATCGCCAGATTTAAGCGAATGGCGCACGAAGCATTAATCTGCATGTAGCTTGCGCCAGAGACGACCAATGTCTGAACAACGTATTCGACGTTCATTGTTCCCAGATCGGTAAGGACATAACCTGGATTGAAAGCTGTAGCCGTCCGCGCCGCTGCTGGTGTTTTGCTCGTGAAGTACAGGATCGGGTTAGCATAAATCCACGCCGCCGGATTGCCTCCGACATCATGGCGCACGAACATCGCCTCAGTACCTGCCTCACACTCGCCTTTAAGAACTGGAGTGCCGTCGCGATAAACGACAGGCAGAGCACCTAGCCCGTTGACGTTGAGGGTGACGTTAGATGTCGTGTTCGCCGCGCCCGTCCGAACAATCAGAGCGCTCGGCATTGTTGCCGGTGCCGGTGTTAGATTGGCAGCGATCGCGTTCGCAGATCCGCCTGCAACCGCATAGTTCCACTCGCCGGTTTGGACGGCAGTCGCAATCGCGGACGGCGATGTTACCACGTCGTCGAGTAACCCATTCCGCACTTCTGCAGTAGTTCCGTAGCGCACATTGCCGCGCCGCTCCCGCGTGGCAACAGTGGTGTTGAGGAGAAGAAAACTGCCTTTGAAATAAACCAGTTTTAGCGGTTGCCCTGTAATAATCTCTCCGGCTTCCAGCGCAGAACCATCGGCAAAAGTGACCGGGAGTGGACCTAACCCATCAACGTCCAGCGTGACCGGCCCGCTATTGTCAGACGTTGCCGAAATGATAATCGTCATCCCATCGATAAGAGCCGGAAGGCTAGGAGTAAGACTAGCTGTGATATCATTTGCGGTGCCTCCTGCTATCGTAAAACACGGCTCCTGCCTTTGCACAGCGCGAAGCACTGCCGTCAGCAACTGGTCGCGACGCCCGGCATCGAGCGGCCCGTCCAGGGATTCGATGGTCGAGGAAAGCTCTTCTTGTACCCCGTTTAGCCATTCAGCCGTCACCACCGTGCCGAGTTGGCCGGTGTCCGGATTTTTGCCGCGAAAGCCGCGGCGCTGGCCGCCAAGGTCTATGGTATCGGCTCCCTGAATCCGCTCCATGTCGTCAAGCTCCGTAGGTAAATAAAATGTCGGTATGTGCCGGCTTTAAGCGCCGCAGCACGCATTCGAGGTCTGAAATCGTGAAGTCGTAAAGCCGATCTCCGGCGACGCTCGCACTCGCGCAGAACTGTTGCTCGTCGATGACGTTCGGCAGGTTGATCCGCCAGACGAATTGACACGGTGGCCCGACCAGTTCATCGCCGACGCGCAGCCAGTCGGCTTGTGAGGTCGTGTAATCCGTAATCTCGATGGTCGCGCCATAGCTTGCCGCGACCTGTTTGAAATATGCCACCGACGCGCCGCCGCGCGCTATCCAGCGCTGATGTGCCGATTGCTGCCGCAGAGCCAGCGGCAGCCCTGCGGTGTCGCCACGGCACGGGTCAGGCCCAAGCACCCGCTCAAAATCCGTCAGGCATGAGGTGGCATTACGCGGATCGATCTGCTCGAAACATTGCTCGGCAAGTTGCTCGAAGTCTGCAAATTCCTGCGCAAAAGGCTCCAATAACGCCGCCAGCACCGAACCGCCATCTCGCTCCGGCCAGGCCCAGCCTGACGGTAATAGCGACATAGCCTCATCGAGGATGGCTTCCGCGGGGCGGCTCATGGTGCGTCACCCCAGTCGATCATGCCCGGCACCGGATAGACATGTCGATCGAACGACACGTTGTCGGCTGGCATAACCAGCGTATGGCTATATTCTCCGGATGCGCTGGAAATTGCTTCCGACAGTCGGGATTTATAAATCGTCCCGCCGATCGCCGCTTCGCGGGCAAAGAACGTCGCGACCGCCGTACTGACAGCACGACGGATGGCGGTGGTGTCCGGCTGCAAGGCAATCGCAACCGGCGTTTCGACGATGTTTGCCGGTACGACAAACACTTCTGCCGTCACCGGCTTGACCTCATTGACATAGGCCTGCATCGCCGCCAGTTCCACCGCTGTCGGCTGGCGCGGCACTGCGACGCTATCCATGACGACGATGACACCGACCGACCCGCGTCCTGTCCAGTCCGGAACCACGCTCACCTTGGCGGTTGCGAACTTGTTTCGAATCCATGTCGAATAATCGAAGTCCGCGCCGCCATGTGCTGGCTGGCGGATCTTCTCGATCACCCGGTCGCGCAATGACGCAACGCTCTCAATCGCCGCGCCACCAGCAAGGCCGCCCTCATCGAGCAAGGCGAGCGTCAAGCCGACAAGCGGTGAAACAATCGTCAGCCGCTCGCCAGCCACCGCGTTGCCGTCCGTGCCGGTTTCAACTGCCTCGATAGCCAGCGACAGGGCTTTGTCCTCACCCATGGCGCCGGATTCCGTGGTGCGAACCAGCGCTCCGGACGCGGAAGTCAGTTCAAAGCCGACCGGGATGACGATGCCGGCAGCGCCTTCGAAAATAGCCCGCCCGACGGCGCGGGTCGCGGCGCGCTGGTAAATACCCCAGATCGAGGCATGGCGGCGCAGATACTCTTCTTCCGCTGTGTCCGGAAAATATTGTTCACCCCACCAACGAAGATGAAGGTGAAGTTCATAGATCATCGCCGAAAAAACCCGGATCAAAGCCGCGATGACGCCGCGCGGAGAACGCACAGCGCGTTCAATCGCAAGTGGTGAAACCGGCAACCCTTTAGCTTCAGCAATCTTCGCCAGCGAAGCACTCATTCTTGCTTCGATGCGGCGGGTAATCTCTTCAGGTGATGGAACCGGGAACGGCATCAGGCGGCCTCGCGCAATACGCGACGGATTTCGGTGCCGCCGACATAAACCACGACTACCAGCACGCCCTTGCGTGGCCACTGAACCACGATATCGGCAGGTTCGCCGGTCTCGTCGGAAGCCCACGTGAAGGCTTCCTTCGTCCATTCTTCGCAGAGCATCCGGGTATTTTCGGTGTGCTTGGCGCGGTCGAGCAACCAAAGGCGGGAGCCGATGCGGCGGCGACGATGATCGAGGGCATCCCCAACCCATCCGCGCCGAGTGAGCAACGACGAAGAATCGTTCAGCGCGTCGATGCCGGTAGGCAGGACATCATCCGGCCGTGAGCGCCGGTCAGAGCCGAGGGAAATCACCATCGGCGTCGCCGCCGTCGCATCGAGAGCCAGGTCGCCGTCTTCACCCAACACAAGGTCGCCCCGCCGCAAGGCAGGGTCATAGGTTAAAGCGATGTCGAAGAACGCGAGAGTCCGGCTCATGACGCGGACAATGCAGCGCGGGACCTAAAATGTTTATTGTCTAACGCTGGACCTCAAGCACCCGGATCCGGCTCCGGGCCGATGACAATCGGCTGTGTCGAGAAGATGCCTGCCGCCGTGATGCTGATGGCCTTACCGAAGGCGGACAGCTTGACGTAATCCTCAGAAGCGACGAAGCGCGGGCCGCCGTCGCTCGCCATGCAGCGCACCCGCTTTGTAGCACCGTCGGCCTCGATCGTCACCCCGTTGACCTCGATATTCGTTGCCTTACCCGAGGTAATCGAAATCGTGCCGTCTTCTTTCAGGTGAACCCGGTCGCCGCGCGCATTGTACATCACCGATTCGCCAGCCTTGACCCCGCCCATCCGGCTGCCCGGGTCTCCGGCGGGAAGCATCACCAGATCGCCCTGATCGCCGCCAACAGCAAGAAGGATACCGCCGCCGCCGTCCGCCGCTTTCGATGAAAATCCGAACTGCTGAACGACCTCGACCTCTGTCCGCTCAACCCCCTCATAAACCTTGACCGAAGCGGTTTGAGCCGCGCCGGAATCGTCCAACCCTGTGACCTGCGCCCTGGCGACGAGGCCCCTTATTTGATGCGCGGTTTCCCGGTCTGCCATGGTCAAACTCCTTTAAAGTGCATGGGCGGTGCCATCGAGACCGCCGCCGCCCTTCTTGCCCTTGCCGCCCTTTTTAGCTCCGCCCTTCTTATTCTTTTTGCGCTCGCCTTCCGGTTCGAGGTCGTAGGCATAAGGCCCGGTCACGCGCAATTCGGTGCGTTTTTCGGTGCCGGTATAGACATAGACGACGCCGTCGATCAGCATGTCGCGTTCGACGTCCTGGAAGCTATCTGAGACGCTTGCCAGTTGGTTGATCCGCCAGAGCTGGCCATTGATCCGCCAATCGCGCACCGGGTATTCAAGCTTTTCGCCTTTGCTTTTCGCGGTGCGGGCCATCCATTCGGCTTGTGTCTGCGCGTCCGCCGCCTTGGCCTCAGTGCGGGTCTGCGACACGGTCGGACGGTAACGGGTAATCTCTTCGTCCTTGGCGTGGCCCTGACTGGAAACGCTCTTTTTTTCCCGGTCTACCGGGGGCGCGGGCGGGGTTGCGGTCTCATGACCAAGGGGGTGCGCGGTGACATCGAGCGTGGCCTTGCCACGACCCTCCTTGCCCTTGCCACCCTTCGACACCTGCCCCTTGACGTAATAATCCGAGAACCGTTCACGCGCCGAAAATGAACCGCTGCTCTCGATGATGTTTCCGGGAAATGCGAGGTCGCCCGGCGCGCGATCCTTGCCGGAGCGGGTCAGCAGCAACCCGCCGACGCCGTCCGACATGACCAGAACGCCGCGTTGCCGCGCGCCCTTCTCGATCGCCGACAGGGCCGTTTCGCCGACGTCGAGGGTGAATTTATCGAACGGTTCACCGACATCGGTTTCAGCACGCACTTTGATATCGAATGGCTCGCAGACCTTCTCGGCAATCTGCGTAAGGGTTAAGCCTTTAAACTCGGTCGGGCCTTTCACGCTAGCCGCGCAATCGACCAGATCGCCGGTTTTGTCGCGACCGGTGATCGTCACCGACATGCCGCTTTCGCCAGCTTTGGGCTGAACCTCGTCGATATAGCCGACAAGCACCGGCTCGCCGTCGATCGTCACCGTCACCGGTTTGCCGAATGT
>JAVBRX010000153.1:0-7946 GCA_031547465.1 Microvirga sp.
TCAGCGATGAAAAAGCCGTCGTTGCCGCTTTCGAACAATGCGGCAACGACTATGGCCCTCTCTCCGGACTGGTAAATTCCGCCGGAATCGGACGGGAAATTCCGGCCATGGATACCGATGCCGCAACATTCCGGAAAATCCTCGACATCAACCTCATCGGTAGTTTTCTGACATCGCGTGAGGCTGCCCGGCGGATGCTTCCACAAAAAGTGGGGGCTATCGTCAATATCGCCTCTGTTTCGGGCATTCGTGGCAATTACGGGCGTGTTGCCTATGGCGCATCCAAAGCGGGCATCATTCAGATGACCCGCGTGATGGCCGTGGAACTCGCGAAAGAGGGCATTCGCGTTAACGCCATCGCCCCCGGCCCGATCGAGACTCCACTGGTGCGGGAAATGCACTCGGCTGCCACACGAAAAGCCTGGATCGATACAGTGCCACAGCGTCGCTACGGCGAGGCAAACGATATTGCTAGCGCCGTACTCTTCCTGCTTGACTCATCGAAATCCGGATACGTGACGGGGCAGACATTAAGCATCGATGGCGGTTTCACCGCCGCAGGCATCTTCGTCTGAACCTCACGGCGACGACGAACGTTAAAATTCTGGAGTTCAAGACATGGAATATATCGTAGAACCCAAAGGATCGGTTCTCTTCGTAAGACTATCCCTTGGAGATGAGCTTTTCACCGGCATCAAGGAAGCTTGCAAGAAAGCCGGTGTCAGTCAGGGTACGATCACGAGTTGCATCGGTAGCCTGTCGAAAACCAGCTACACCTTCGTGAAGAGCGAAGCGAAAAGCGTCACCAAGATGGCCTACCGCGACACCATCGTTTCGGAGAAGCCGAACGAACTCATCAGCGGGCAAGGAACGATCGGCATGTCCAACGGTGAACTGGACATCCATATGCACGCCCTGATGTGCGATGTCGACGGTACCCTGTTTGCCGGTCACATGATGCCCGGCAATATCGTTGCAGCCACGATGGAAATATCCATCGCCGTTGCCAATACGGGTCGCATCGCCAGGGAATTCGACCAGACGCTCCAGTTCCCCCTGTTTCAGTTCAAGGCATGAAGCGCACCATCGTCCCGGACCCGCATTCATAAAACCGCGGGTCCGAGTATGGGAAAATTTTGAAGGACATGAATATCCGAACGCCGAATACCGCCTGAGAGACACGAACAGCAAGTAAAATAAGACCAACAACTTCAGTTGGTTACCGATGGACATCATCCGGATCATTTTTCCGGAGGGGAGTTCTTGTTCTAACTGCAGTGAAAGTAGACAAAATGCATAAAGAAACAGGAAAAACAGCCCTAGTCACAGGTGGCGGACGCGGGATCGGACGGGCCATCGCCCTTGAGCTTGCGAAAGCCGGCATGGCCGTCGCGGTCAACGATCTCGACGAGCAACACGCAACGGCGACATGCGATGACATCCGCGCAATGGGAGGTGTGGCTCTCCCTCTGATCGGCGACGTTTCCTCTCCGGACTCGGTTGCCCAACAGGCGAAAGAACTCTTCGCGCATTGGCCGCATCTGACCGCCCTGGTCAACAATGCTGGCATCGTGCGCACCAGTCCGGTGACCGAGGTCAGCGCCGAGGAGTGGGACCTCGTCATGGCAATTAACCTGCGCAGTGTATTCCTGTGGTCCAAAGCGGTGTTCCCGCACATGAAGGAACGCGGATACGGCAAGATCGTTAACATCGCCTCCGTTGCCGGGCTGGTAGGCGGCGGACTGCTCGGAAATGCCTGTTATGCGGCCTCGAAAGCCGGTGTCATAGCCTTCACGAAAGGCTTGGCACGCGAAGGCGGACCCTTTGGCGTCCGTGCCAATGTCATCACTCCGGCCCTCACTGAAACCGAGATGACGGCATCAATGGATAGAACCAAGTATGCCAGCCTAGTTTCACAAATTCCACTTGGACGCCCTGGGCAACCGCAGGATATCGCCAACGCTGTCACTTTTCTCACAAGCGAGAATTCTGATTTTATCACAGGTGAAACACTAGTGGTCGATGGAGGATTCATGAGAAGATAGTTGCCATTAAATAATGGTCTAATAAAAGAAATACATAAGACTATCTTTAGACATAAATTTAACATTTATTTATAATTGAATACAGCAAATAACCACCAGACTACCTAAAATCATCCCAATCGGGAAGGATTAAGATGATGAAAAAATCCAAGTCAGAGCATGATAATAAGGCAAAAACTGAACAAATCAAAAGAAACTCTTACTCAGATGAGTTTTTGCTTGCCATGTACAAGGATATGGTCCGTATCCGTAAATTCGAGACCAAAGCTGGCGAATGCTTCACCAAAGGCATGCTTGCCGGAAACATCCACCTGTCTATCGGCCAGGAGGCCGTCGCCGCAGGCGCAAATCGCGCTCTTGAAGAGCGCGATTATATTACCACGACGCACCGCGGCCATGGCCATTGCATCGGCAAGGGTGCCCAGACCGATAAGTCGATGGCCGAACTATTCGGCAAAGCGACCGGCTATTGTGGCGGCAAAGGCGGATCAATGCACATCGCCGATGTCAGCCTTGGCATTCTCGGCGCAAATGGCATCGTCGGCGCAGGCTTACCCATCGCCACTGGCTCCGCCCTCGCCTCCCATATTCTCGGCACCGATGAAGTGACCTTGTGTTTCTTCGGCGATTCCGCCTCGAACAATGGCACTTTCCACGAAGCCATCAACATGGCTGCCGCCTGGAAACTGCCGATCGTATATCTGTGCGAAAACAACCAGTATGGCGTATCGGTGCATATCGACAGCGTCATCAACACGGACTCCATCGCCGTACGCGCCAAGGCTTACGGCATTCCCGGCAAAACGGTCGACGGTAACGACGCCATCGCCGTGTACGAAGCAGTCAAGGAAGCGGTGGCACATGCGCGTGCTGGTCTCGGCCCGTCGCTGATCGAGTGCAAGACCTACCGTCATCAGGGGCATTATTGCGGCGATCCGGCGAACTACCGTCCTAAGAGTTATCTCGAAGAGGCAAGGAAGAACGACGCCATTGAGATCATGAAGAAGCAACTCCTCGAAAACGACATTGATCTGAAAGTGCTCGAAGCCGTCGAGAAAGCTGCCGCGGATGAAATCGAAGCTGCGTATGAATTCGCACAGGAATCCCCCTATCCGGACGTCTCCACCGTAACGGACGATGTCTATGCCATTGATAACGACAGGAGTATTGCGCGATGAGCCAGATGAGTGTCAGCCACGCCATCCGGGAAGGCTTGCGCGAAGAAATGCGCCGGGATCCGTCGGTCGTTGTGATCGGTGAAGATCTTGGCGTCATGGGCAACCCGTTCGGCATTACCCTTGGCTTCCTCGACGAGTTCGGACCAAAGCGTGTCATCGAGACGCCGATTGCCGAATCCGGCTTCACCGGCATGGCGGTCGGAGCGGCAATGCGCGGACTGCGTCCCGTCGTTGAATTGATGTACAACGACTTCATCACCGTTGCCCTCGACCCGGTGATGAATCAGGCGGCAAAAATGCGTTACATGACCGGCGGACAGGTCTGTATCCCGATGGTCCTGCGTGCGCCGATGGGAGCTGGACGCCGCAATGCCGGGCAGCATTCACAGTGTCTGGAAGCCCTGTTCACGCATATTCCCGGCCTCAAGGTCGTATGCCCCTCCTCTGCGGCAGATGCCAAGGCGCTGATCAAGTCGGCAATCCGTGACGACGATCCGGTCATATTCCTGGAGCATAAACTACTCTATGCCACAAAGGGCGAAGTCCCGGAAACCGATGAGGTTATTCCGCTCGGACAAGCCGCCGTCAAGCGGGAAGGCAAGGATCTCACGATCCTGACCTGGTCGCGCCAGGTGTTCTTCGCCCTCGATGCCGCCAAGCAACTGGCCGAGGCAGGTATCGACGTCGAAGTCATCGACCTACGTACGCTGGTGCCGCTCGATTGGGAAACGATCCGCCAGTCGGTTTGCAAGACGCATAACGTCATGGTGGTTGAGGAAGGCGTGAAGCGTGGCGGCATCGGCGCCGAACTTTCAGCCCAGATCACCGAAGAGTTGTTTGACGAACTCGATGCCCCGGTCGAACGCGTCGCCGGGCTGAATGTAGTATCCCCCTTCAGCCCACCGCTCGAAGACGCAGTATTCCCGCATGTCGATAATATCGTCGCGTGCGCCAAGAAGATGCTTAATCAAATCGACTAGGAGATTCCGATGGCAACCGAAATACGGATGCCCCAATTGGGGCTTACCATGACGGAAGGCACTCTGGCCTCCTGGAAAAAGAACGTGGGCGACACAGTCAAGGTCGGCGACGTCCTGGCTGAGATCGAAACCGACAAACTCTCGACCGAACTCGAGAGCGAAGTCGAGGGCGTTATCCTGGCGCTCATTGTCAAGGACGGCGATCTCGTCCCCGTGCAAGCTGTGCTTGCCTATGTCGGCGCACCGGGTGAGAAGGTCGACGCTGCTCCGGCGGCCAAGCCGGCCCCGGTTGAAGTGGCGGCTCCTGCTGCAACCTCAGCGGTCTCTACTGCAGGAGCGGCACCGGTTGCCGCTACGCCCAACACCCCTGCGACGAAAACCGAGGGCGGGCGTGTGCGCATCTCGCCACTGGCGAAGAAGATTGCAGCCGATAACAATGTCGATTGCAGCACCCTTGCCGGAACCGGTCCCGGCGGCAGAATCGTCCGCAGGGACGTTTTGTCCGCCATGGCCTCCGCACCTCAGGCTGCTCCAGTCATCGCAGCGTCGACATCGGCATCAGCCGCAGTGGCGGGCGGGCGGCGTGAGCGTATGACGTCGATGCGTAAAGTCGTTGCCGACCGGATGTTCAAGTCCCATAGCGAAATTCCGGTCGTAACCCAGAATGTCAAGACCGACGTTACGGAACTCCTGGAATTCCGCAAGCATCTCAACGAGAAGCATGGCCGCCGATTCTCGGTCAACGATTTCGTGCTGAAAGCAGTCGCCAAGGCCCTGTCGCAGCATCGCAACGTCCTTGTCTCGATCGACGGCACCGACATCGTACATCACGACCATGTCAATATCGGCATGGCCGTCGCCCTGGATAGCGGGCTGATCGTTCCGGTCATCCGGGATGCCGACAAGCTAAGCATGGAGGCAATCGCTACCACGGCGCGGGATCTGGCCGAACGCGCCCGTTCCGGTAACTTGCAGGCAGAGGAATACCAGGGATCGACCTTCTCGATCTCCAATCTCGGTATGTTTGGGGTGGAATCATTTACCCCGATCATCAATCAGCCGAACGCGGCGATCCTCGGCATCGGCTCCATCGACGACGAACTCGCGCTCATTGACGGGCAGCCTGTAGCCCGCAAGAAGATGCGTCTGTGCCTGACTTACGATCACCGGCTGCTGGACGGCGCTGCCGCCGCCAATTTCCAGTTGGCTGTCAAGCAACTGCTCGAACAGCCGCTCGATATCATCCTCTGACTTCCGGCAGTCTTGAGTAGTCGTCCGATCCGGTAAATCAGACGACTACTCAGGACATATCCGGCAGAACGATATCGAGCATGGAAAAGTAAGCCGGTACTGGAGCGCATTTCTTTGGAGAGATAGAAATGCGCTCCAGATTTTTTGCATTGGACTTCGAACTTCAGGAGTAATCGAACATGGCCGGAAAAACCAAAGTAGCCGTTATCGGCGGCGGCCCCGGCGGGTATGTGGCGGCAATCCGTGCAGCACAGCTCGGGGCCGACGTCACCTTGATCGAGAAAGGTGATCTTGGTGGCACCTGCCTCAATGTCGGCTGCATTCCGACCAAATCCTTGCTGCACTCTGCAACCCTCTACGAGGATGCAAAGCATGGCGCATCCTGCGGAATCATCGCCGATGTGCGCCTAGATTTCAAGAAAACGCAGGAACACAAGCAGTCCATCGTTAAGCAACTGGTCGGTGGCGTGAGGGGACTGCTTTCCGCCAATAAAATCCAGGTAATTGCCGGTACAGCAGCCTTTGCCAGCAAAACTGAATTGAAGGTCAAAACCGCCTCCGGCGAACAATCCGTCAAGTTCGACAAGGCAATCATCGCTGCCGGGTCAGAACCGGCGATTCCGCCGATCCCCGGCATCGACTCTCCAAAGTGCATTGACAGCACCGGCGCGCTTGCCCTTGCCGCCGTTCCGAAAACGCTAGCTATCGTCGGTGGCGGTGTGATCGGCATGGAGATTGCCACCCTTTATAACGCCTTTGGTACCAAGGTTACTGTAGTCGAGGCGCTGGATGAAATTCTGCCGTCCATGGATACGGAACTCGCCCGTATCGTTCGCGCCGAACTGACTCGCAAAGGCGTGATCATTCATACGAGTGCGAAAGTTGCAGCCATCGAAGATAAGGGGCAGGAAGCCGCCCTGCGCGTTCAGCCAGCCAAGGGGCCGGAGATAACCGTCTCCGGCGAAAAGATTCTGATCGCCACCGGGCGCAAGAGCGGAGCCGTCAATCTGGGCCTGGAGACTATCGGCATCACGCATGAGCGCAACTGGATCAAAGTCGACAAGCGGATGGAAACCAACGTCAAAGGCATCTACGCTATCGGCGATTGCAACGGCCAGATCCTGCTGGCGCATGTCGCCTCGGCGCAGGGAGAGATTGCCGTCGAGAACGCCCTCGGTCATCCGGCCATATTCGATCCGGCGACGACACCGGCCTGTATCTACACTAACCCGGAATTTGCCGGTGTCGGCCTCACCGAGGAACAAGCGAAAGCCAAAGGCATAGCCTACATCGTTGGCAAGTTCCCCCTCGTCGCCAACGGCAAGGCGCTGATCATGGGCGGCGGCAATGGCATGGTCAAGATCATCGCCGGGAAGGACTACAAGGAAATCCTCGGCGTCCACATCGTTGGCCCGCGCGCCACCGACCTTATTGCCGAGGCTGCCCTCGCCATCGGCATGGAGGCGACCATTGACGACCTGCTCGCTACGATCCACGCTCACCCCACAGTGGCGGAAGCTGTCCGGGAAGCCGCCCTCGCTGTCGACAAACGGGCGATTCATATCCCGAATAAGTAAGCTGCAAAATCTGCACCAACCCATACTCGGCGGCCAGTTTCTGGCCGCCGTTTTATTTGGTGCATCGGAAAAGACATTTACTGCTAATTCTATGAAACGTACCGTTTTGCAGCCAGCACCCGAAAAAATTGATCAAGTACGACTGCCCTTCCGCATTTGACAGCCCCCTCACAACAATAAAGAATACTTGAGGGGGCGGGGAACCAAAGAAGGAGATGCCTGACAGAAGATTCAAGATGACGTCTCGACGCGCCGCGATCAAAGCGCATCGGGAATCTCATACGGTTTGTCAAAACAATAAACTAAAGGGAGAATTCATCATGAAACGTCTGGAAAATAAAGTTGCCATCATCACCGGAGCCGGGAACGGCATGGGGCGCGCCACCGCGATCCTGTTTGCCAAGGAAGGGGCTTCGGTTGCTGTGACAGATCTGAACGAGGCTGACGGAATTGAAACCGTTCGCCAGATCGAAGGCTCCGGCGGTTCGGCCAAATTCTGGCGCATGAACGTTGCCGACGAAACAGAAGTTCAGACCGTCTTTGCCGAAATTGTTGAAACTTTTGGGGGACTCGACATCCTGATCAATAACGCGGGCATCACCGGCGTCGACAAACCGACCCATGAGGTTTCTGAAAAGGAATGGGATGCGGTTTTTTCCGTTGATGTGAAGGGCGTATTCTTCTGCACCAAACATGCAATTCCCCTGATGAAAAAGAACGGCAAGGGCAGCATTGTCAACATGTCGTCGATCTACGGGCTGGTAGGCTCCCGCGAACTCGCCCCCTACCATGCCGCCAAGGGCGCGGTGACGCTGATGACGAAAAAAGATGCGGTAACCTATGGCCGCGACGGCATCCGCGTCAATTCAATCCACCCTGGAACCATCCTGACGCCCCTCGTCAGAGACTTGGGTA
>JAVBRX010000008.1:0-9452 GCA_031547465.1 Microvirga sp.
AGCGATGCCATTCCAGCCTGGTTTCGTTGAACTTGTTACAGCGACATGAAACAATCTGAAAAAATTATAAAACTCTATACAAATATTATTGCATTCAGACATACTACACACAACAATAAGGAATGGTATCGTAAATTGGATGGCTTCTAAGGCTTAAACCTTCACAGCCCTATCCCACGGGGAAACAACGAACCATCACCTGGGTCCGCCAGCCATGCAGCCTTCCGAGAGCAGGATTTTCGCAAAAAACACATCTGGATGCCTGTATCCATTTTCGGGGAAAACGCAACGGTAAACGTATTAAACTATTCATCTATAAACTGTTATTTTCCAGATCCCCGCAAAACGAATACACGGGTTACATGGCATTAGCAGACTTGATTGACCTCTCAGGATGAGATCGGTTTCAGCTTCGATTACCGCGCCTTACGTAAGGCATTGAGCAGATCGACATCGGCATAACCGTCGGCGGTCAACCCGGTCTTGAGTTGAAACTGCCGTACCGCCTCGCGTGTTCCGGTGCCATGTTTACCGTCGATCTTGCCATCGTAAAACCCGAGGGTCGCAAGGCGACGCTGGACCTCGACCCGTTGATCGTGTGTCAGGGTAGCCTCATTGCGCGGCCAGGAAGTATGCAACGGAGTTGCTCCGGTCAGGCGTTCGCCAAGAAGGGCAACTCCGAGGGCATAGGCATCAGAGGTATTATATTCCTTGATGACATCGAAGTTACCGGTCAGCAGGAAGACTGGCCCGCGCCGCCCGGCGGGAGCGAACAGACGCGCTTCACCGCGCTGCGGCATTGTACGGTTATCCGCCCGGCGCACCCCGAGCTTGCTCCAGGTCACAAAATCATGACGATAATTCTTGTAGGAGAACCCTTCCGGCAGAATCACCTCGAACCCCCAGGGCAGCCCCGGCTCCCAACCATGCTGGCGCAGGTAATTGGCCGTCGAGGCCAGAGAATCCGGTACCGAGGACCAGATGTTGCGGATGCCGTCGCGGTCATAATCGACGGCATATTTACGATAGCTCGACGGCATGAACTGGGTCTGTCCCATGGCCCCGGCCCATGAACCGACCATCATCGCCGGATCTAGGTGATCCTCCTCCACCATCACCAGCGCCTGCAGCAACTCCTGGCGGAAGAAATCGCCGCGATACCGCTCATAGGCCAGAGTGGCGAGCGCCCGGATCGTCGGCGTATTACCGGAATGAGAATCGAAATTGCTCTCCATCCCCCAGATGCCGAGAAAAACCGCACGAGGAACGCCATAAACCTTTTCGATCATCGCTATCGTCTTGCCCCATTGTTGCACCTGTCGCTGCCCCCGGTCGACACGCGCTTTGCTTAACGCGCCGTCGATATAGCTCCAGATCGGCCGCACAAATTCAGATTGCTTTTTCGTCAGCGCTGTGACCTTCGGGTCGGGAGAAAAACCGGCCAGAGCATCGTTGAAATTCTGACGGCTGACGCCGAGCGCCCGCGCCTCCGGCCATAATTGCTCGACGAACTCCGCCGGGCTTTCGGCCAGCGCCAGCGAGACCCCGCCGGGAGCAATTCCGCACAGGGCCACAACCATTACGATCCCCCACAAGACCCGGAAACCGGCTGCGGCCAGAACATGTTCTGCCCATCGTATCGCACCCGGCATGGCCGAAACGCTGGAATGAAGGATACCGAACTGTGCGTTGACCATAACTCTGCCCCCGAGAATCGCTCCATCATTCGACACGAACGACGTTAATTCCCGGTATATCGGACACTATTGTCTACCGCCCATGGACAAATGAACAGTGAATCAGGGTAGAACCAGCAATCCGGTGGCCCCATCGGCACAGCCGAACAGGAGCTTGCGTCCAGCTTCGTCCCAGACCAAGCCGGTAACGGCGCTCCCTGAAACCTTCTCCCGCACCGTGAGTTCAGAAGCATCGGTGAGGCGGATCAGCAGCACCGTGCCATCTTCATAACCGGCGGCGAGAACCGGGCTTTTGGGGTGAGCCGCAACCTGCGTTACTCGCGCAGAGTGCGCGCCACATTCCCTCGGCGCTTTGCCAATCGGCCCCTCCTTGCTGTCAAACGGCCACAAAACCACGGCATCCGCCCCGGATGTTGCAAGCCACTTGCCGTCGTTTGTCCATGAGAAGGAGCGGGTTTTTGCCGGATACCCCGCCATCCGCATATGCCCGCGATCCGGTTGCAAGCGCCAGCCATGCAAGGCATTCTCCTGCATCGAAGAAACGACGAAACGCCCATCCGGCGACCAGATTATATCGAGATGCGAGCCTTTCCATTCGAGGAATTCCGCCTCGGCAACGACATTCGGAAACCATAGGCTCGCGCCATTGTAATGCGCCGCCGCCAACCGTAAACCCTTGGGAGCGAAAGCGAGGCCGCGCACGGTCGAGGGGGCGTCAAACGTCTTTTCCTGGCCCCTGGTATCGACAAAAACCGCTCGTTTGCCAGCACCATACGCGAAACAGCCTTCCGCATTGACGGCAAGCGCGTCGATCCATGCACCTTTGGCTTCCCGCAGTGTCGTCACCGTGCCGTTAGCCTCAATGCGGACGACACGGCCATCGTCACCGCTGGTGATGAAAACCCTACCGTTTCCAGTGGCAGCGAGAAGCCCGGCCTCCGGGTGGGCTGCGGCTTTCGTTACCGCCCCCCCCTCCCCCACAAGGGCAACGACACCGTCGGCCAGGGCAAAGGCTGCCGTATCGCCAATCCAACCGAGGCCGGAAATATGAGCGTCGAATGCGAAGGGAGTGACAAGCTGCGACAGGGGAGAAGCGGTCATGGAGCGATGGTTTCAGTGCGGACGACGGGAATGAAGAACGGAACAGAGCACGGATGCATGCCGCGTCTGCTCAGACGGCGCAATCCATGAAGCCTTTACAGATGATATCCGCCGGTAGGTTTCTGCCGATGAACACCACACGCGATACGCGTGGCTCATCCTTTTTCCACGGCGATTGCACGTCGCCATCAAGGATCATATGCACCCCCTGGAACACGAAGCGTTTCGGCTCGTCCGGAAAAGCGACGATGCCCTTGCAACGCAGGATATCCGGACCATAGCGCTGCGTCAGGTCTGAAATCCACGGCATGAACGTTTCCGGATAAACTTCGCCATCAATCTTGAACGACAGGGATTGCATCTCCTCGTCGTGATGATGCTTGTGTCCCTCCTCAAGAAAGTCCGGCTCCAGTTCGATGATCCGGTCGAGATCGAACGCCTTGCGCTCCAGAACGTTCTCCAGCGCGACGGCGCAATTCTGCGTGCGCAGCAACTTCGCATACGGGTTGAGAGCGCGGATGCGGTTCTCGACATCAGCCAGTTGCTCCGCGCTCACCAGATCGGTCTTGTTGAGCAGAATGACATCGGCGAAGGCGATCTGGTTCTTCGCTTCCGGCGCATCCTTCAGGCGATCGGTAAGCCACTTTGCATCGGCAACGGTGACGATGGCGTCGAGCCGCGCCACCGCGCCGACATCCTGATCCATGAAAAAGGTCTGCGCCACCGGAGCCGGATCGGCAAGGCCAGTCGTCTCGACAATGATCGCGTCGAACTTGCCTTTACGCTTCATCAGCCCGTCAAGGATGCGGATCAGGTCGCCGCGCACCGTGCAGCAGATGCAGCCGTTGTTCATCTCGAACACTTCCTCATCCGCGCCTACCACGAGATCGTTGTCGATGCCGATCTCGCCGAATTCGTTGACGATGACGGCATAACGCTTGCCGTGCTGTTCAGTGAGGATGCGGTTGAGCAGCGTCGTCTTGCCCGCACCGAGATAGCCGGTGATGACGGTAACGGGGATTTTTTCGGACATGAGGCGTCTCCTGTTCAAGAGGTGAGTTGCAAAAGCCAACCCCATGAAACATCCTGAATGGCAATAGGTTATGCGACGAGGGCAGTGACTAACGTTTTCATATTATGTCGCATCATAGCGATATAGGTGGGGGCTGGCCCGTCCGATGTCGAGAGCGCGTCGGCATAGAGCCTGCCGCCGACCCGGATGCCGGTTTCCCGAGCGATGCGCTCAACGAGGCGTGGATCGGCCATGGCCTCAACAAAGATCGCCCTGATGTTCCCCTGCCTGATCCGGGCGATAATGGCCGCCACATCTTTTGCCGAAGCTTCGCTATCGGTGGAAAGCCCCTGTACGGCGAGAAAGCGGATGCCATAGGCAGCCTCGAAATAGGCAAACGCATCGTGCGAGGTAATGACGGTGCGGTTTTCCAATGGTATGGCAGCGACAGTGCTGCGGATTTCCCGGTCGAGAGCATCCAGTTCACTGAGATACCGCCTCGCATTTTGTTCATACGTCTCCCCTCCCGGCGGATCGAGAACGGTCAGGGCGGTACGGATCGCCTCTACATAGAGCTTGGCATTGCCAACATCGTGCCAGACATGAGGGTCAACGCCATCGTGATCATGATTATGAGCATCCGAACCATGATCGTCTTTCCTACCATGTTCATGCTTATGGTCATCGCGTTCATGCTCGGATGGAAGCGGTTTGATGCCTTCACTTAAGGAAACAACCGGGACCTTCTTACCCGATGCTTTCACCAGCCTGTCCAGAAATCCCTCGAAATACAGGCCGTTCATCAAGATCAGACTTGCCCCGGCAATCTGCTTTGCATCCGCGGGAGTCGGTGCATAGGTGTGCATATCACCATCCGGACCGACGAGGGCAACGATCTCCGCCCGCTCTCCGGCAACGTTACGAGCTATATCAGCAAGGATGGAGAATGTCGCCACGACGCGTGGCCGCTCGCCGGGCAGGGCAAAGGCCTCCCGGACCAGACCGAAAGCGGCAAGGATAAAAGGCGAAAGGATAATGGATCGTCTATCAATCATGTGGTTTCGTGAACCTTTCAATGGTTGCCTTCACGCCTCGTAATGGCGCTGCGGCACGATACGCCAGATGAGACCGCCGTTTCTCCCCACGCTCAAGGAAACGGCATAGACAGCCCCGGCAACGAGGATGATCGCCGGACCGGGCGGCAGGCTGGCATGGAAGGATAGCAGCAACCCGACTATTCCAGATACGATGGCAATGCCGACAGACCCTGCCAGTAAGGTGGCCATCCCCCGGCACCAGAACCGGGCAGCGGCAGCCGGAAGCATCATCAGTCCAACAGCGAGCAACGTGCCAAGGGCCTGAAAACCGCCGACAAGATTGAGCACCACGAGGCTCAGAAAAATCAGATGCGTCGGCGTTCCCGCCCGACTGACCGAGCGCAGGAAGGCCGGATCGACGCATTCCATCACCAATGGGCGATAGATCAACGCCAGTACCGTCAGGGTAACGGTGGCGATGCCCGCAAGCAGCAGCAACGCCTGTTGTTCCAGCCCAAGGACATTGCCGAACAGGACATGCAGCAGATCAATATTCGAACCCTTGAGCGAGATGATCGTCACGCCAAGCGCCAAAGACAGCAGATAGAAGGCGGCGAGCGAGGCATCCTCTTTCAGATGTGTCGCCCGCGCCACGAGGCCGGAGAGAAGCGCTACCAGAAGCCCGGCAACAAACCCGCCGAACGTCATCGCCGGGAGCGACAGCCCGGCGACGAGATACCCCAAAGCCGCGCCGGGCAAGATGGCATGGGACATGGCATCGCCCATCAAACTCATGCGTCGCAGCATCAGGAATACCCCGACTGGCGCACCCGACAACGCAATCGCCACCACCCCGGCAAGCGCACTGCGCATGAAGGCGAAATCCGAGAAAGGTACGACGATGAACTGATACATGGAAACTGTTGTAAGAGGGTTGGTATCAGGCGGCGGGGCGTTCACAAAAATGCGGGTGGGTAACCGGCATCTCCAGAATACGCCGGGCGGCAAGCAGGTTATCGGGCGTCAACACTTCATCCGTCACGCCCCAAGCTACTTCTTCACGGGCGATCAGCAGGCATTGCGGAAAAGCCTGACGCACGATCTCATAATCGTGCAACACGGCAATGATGGTGCGACCTTCGCCATGCCAGCGACAGACAATTTCTATAAGATCGCTCGTCGTATGGGTGTCGATGGCAGTAAATGGCTCGTCTAGCAGGAGGATAGCGGCATCCTGCAGGCTCAACCGTGCAAACAACGCCCGTTGCAACTGCCCACCGGACAATGCGCCGATAGAACGACGCTCGAACCCGGCGAGGCCGACGGCAGCGATAGCCTCCGTAACCTGTTGCCTGTCACCACGCCCGAGGCCGCCGAACAACCCCGTCCGCTGCCATAGGCCCATGGCGACAAGATCGAAAACCGAGATCGGAAATGAGCAGTCGATTTCCACCGATTGCGGCAGGTAGGCAATACCCTTGCCACTCATCGCTGCTCTTTCCGGAAACTCTATCCTCCCGCCGAGGGGGGGCAACGCACCGGCGATGCCTTTGAGCAGCGTCGACTTTCCGGCTCCGTTCGGTCCGATGACAGCGGTAAGGGAACCGGTGGCAAAGTTACCACCCAGATGATGCACCGCAGGCCGCCGATCATAACCGAGGGTGAGATTGCGCAATCGGATGGCTGGAGTAGGCCGCTGCATATTCAATTCCCTACCCCACGGTCAAAACCAGCGCCCAGAGCAGGGCAAGAATGAACCCGGCCAAAGCTAGCCGCCGCCAAACGGCGACTTGCAGCAATGACAGGCTGCTAACGGCGTTCTGCGTTTGCGAGGGTACAGGATGGGAATGACGATTTTTCATGAAATGTTCTAATATTACATTTTATGCAAAAACAAAAGAAAAATATGCGAACCGTGTCGCGCGCTCCGGCGCACCGTCACATTACTCTTTGCACGATCCAAGGTTTCTACAAGGACTGGAATGAACGTGGATGGTACTGGTACAGCCAAGTCTCGCTCAAGATGTCGCTTTCGTTGCGTAGATAGCAGCGCATTTCCACCGGATCGACATCCGCCGCCGTCAGATCGAAATGGACGCGCCAATGCCCCGGCACATCGTCCGGTACCGCTTCCACCTGCACGTTGGAGAACTCGCCGCGCGAAGCCCACAGGATCGCTTTCGGGAAGACACCTGCTGGGAGCTTGCTCAGCGGCTCACCCTGGAATTCGATCATGAACTTGCGTACCCCCTTGGGTCGCACAGTCCCCGCCTGCCCGCCGTTACCGAAGCGCAACGCAACGCAACGCGCCAGCGGCGTCGGATATGGCTCGTCTGCCGTCCAGTGCATCCGGTAGCGCAGCACATAATTATTGCCGGCCTTCGCCGGTTCGGATGGCAGCCACAGGGCGACGATGTTGTCGTGGATCTCGTCATCGGTCGGGATTTCGATCAATTGCACCGATCCCTTGCCCCAATCGCCCTTCGGTTCGATCCACAACGACGGGCGACGATTGTAGTTCACGCCGTCGAGGTAATGATCGAAAACCCGATCACGCTGCAACAGGCCGAAGCCTTTCGGGTTCTCGTCCGAAAATGCCGAAGTGATGATGTAGGGCGGGTTGTTGAGGGGGCGCCATATCCGCTCGCCGCTGCCGGTCCAAAGTGCCAGACCATCGGAATCATGGATTTCCGGTCGCCAGTCGATGGCAGTCTGTTTGGCGGTCTCCGAATACCAGTACATCGACGTCAAGGGTGCAAGCCCGAGACGATCGACACTCTTGCGTAGATGAATCGAGCATTCCACATCAATAATAACGGCTTCGGAGCGCATCATCTCGAACCGATATGCACCAGTGACGCTCGGACCTTCCATGAGAGCGCAGACAGTAACGACATTGGAATGCGGCGCAGGCGTCTCGAAGAACACCTGCGTGAAGCTCGGGAATTCTTCCGCCTTCTGATGCACGGCAGCATCGAGCACGATGCCGCGCGCCGACAGCCCATACTGGTACAATTCGCCGATGGCCCGGAAATAGGACGCGCCGAGGAAGGCGACCCAATCGTTCTTGCGCCAGTCAAGATCGCCACCGCGCCGCTCCTGAAAACGGAACCCGGCGAAACCGGAATTGACCGGCAGTTTTCTGGCGGGGGAATTCTCCGGCATGTCGAAATAGGATGGATCGTACATGATCTCCCGCGCCTGCCCCGAGGAGGCGACATACATCCGCACCGGCTTCTGAAAGAAACGGCCAAGATGGAAGAACGTTACCGGAAAATCACTCGGCCCGTTGGCCCACAACGCGAGATCAGTTTTGAACTTGATCTTGCCGTGCGCGTCGTAATCGATCTGTTCGAGAATATCGCTCGCCGGAACGGGGGGCTCGACATAGGCGCTCTTTGCCAACTCGGAGGCACGACGCTTCAAAATCTCGAACGAAAACGACGATGGCGCGCCGATCTTCAGCGCCTGCTGGGCCAGAACGTCTGTCGGAAATCCGGCGGCGGCAAGCCCAGCGGTCGCCGAGGCCAGGGATAAGAACATTCTACGATTCAGCATGGCATCCACGTTTGGCTGTCAGTCTTAAGAAACAATTGCGTAACGGATGCAATGAACACCCTTCCGAACCCATATGAGGCATCATGATTTCGATGCAAATCACCGTCTCATCCTTAGAGCGTTTTGCGTTCATACGGAATCGCAAAACGCTTCAACTTCCTTGATCTCACAATGCTTTTCACGTTCAACCGGTATCTGCTTAAACGCACATTGCTCTAGTTTTTATGCAACGCACAATCTTATTGGTAAAAAAGAGACGGCTCTTCTTCATCCCTACATTGCCTGAATACATATAGCCGCACTCCGCTTTTCCGTCAGCAAAAGCGTAACGGAAACGGCAATTATTCAACGAGGAATATACGAACCGCAGTTCCTGTTCAGCCCCCCGTCGAGAGAAGGCCGAACAGTAAGACCATCCCGAGTACCGCGACGACAGCCCCCGCCAGAAGCTCCACTCCGGCCATTATCCGCACTCCACCGGAATTATGCCCTTCTGTGAAGCGTAACGCCAGCACCTTGGCGAAAACCGCCATGGCCGCAATCGCTCCAGTGGTGATCGCCGTACCCAGGGCCATGGCAAACGTTGCTGCAATTCCCGCGGCATAGGCCCCCTGCGACAGGGCAAACACCAGAAGAATCAAAGCCCCGGAACAAGGCCGTATCCCGGCCGCAAAAATAACTCCGGCGAAATCCTGCCAGCGTGTTGCCCGAGAAAATGCTTGCGGTTCCGGCATATGGACATGGCCGCAGCATTCGCAAGTCAGGTGTCCGGCGCTCTTTCCGAAAAGACCGGCGAAAACTCCGGCCTTGCGCCAGGTCATCATCAGTCCGAGCAGGACGACCAGTACGAAGCTCAGGAGTTCGACGCCATGGGCGACAGCATTCATCCGGGCTGCCGTCGCCCTGAAAATGATGCTCAACACTGTGACAATACCGATAGCAGTTACGGCCTGCAGCAATGCCGCGCACAGGCTCAGGAGCAGACCCGTCTTTAATGCCTTCTCGTTAGCAACGATATACGCTGAAATCACGGCCTTGCCATGGCCC
>JAVBRX010000086.1:0-3428 GCA_031547465.1 Microvirga sp.
CGTGACCGGCCTTGGGTTTCCGGTTCTCGGCATCATCCCCTCGCCGATCCTTGGCGGCGATGGTAATACCGAATATCTGCTCGGAGCCTCGACGCGCCACCCTGCGCCCGTGCAACCCAACGATGAAAGTGTGCCATGAGCCAGCGTTGCATTATCGAGCGCCTCGGTGCGAAGGGCGATGGCGTCGCTTTTCGCGCCGAGGGGCCTGTCCATGTGCCATTCACTCTGCCAGGCGAAGAGGTCGAGATCGAACTGGCGCCGGACAAAAACTCCGACCGAGCAACCCTCATCACCGTCTTGCGGCAATCACCGCAGCGGATCGCCCCTGTCTGCCCATTGTTTACCCGTTGTGGCGGCTGTGCCATGCAGCACCTTGAAGAAACAGCGTATCGGGAATGGAAATACTCCCTCGTCGAAACGCCGTTGCGCCGAGCCGGACTTGCTGCCGAAATCTCCCCCCTCATTGACGGACATGGTGACGGGCGGCGACGGGTGACGTTTCACGCCCGGCATGGAGACGGGGGAATACACATCGGCTTCATGGCGGCACGCAGCCATGATCTAGTGGGCGTGCCGCATTGCCCGGTTCTGACCACAAGCCTGAACGATGCCGCTATAATTGCAAAGCGGCTTGCCGAAGTTCTGGCTCCGGCGAGAAAGCCGCTCGATATCGTCGTCACCGCCTCGCAATCTGGATTCGATATCGATATTCGCGGCCATGGCAGCCCGAACGACAGGGTGCGGGCTGCCCTCATCCATCTTGCCGGGACACTCGATCTCGCCCGGCTGTCGCTGCATGGCGACACCATTATCGAGCGCCGCCAACCAATCATCGCCATGGGGCGGGCACGGGTGGTGCCGCCGCCGGGAGCATTCTTGCAGGCGACCGCCCTCAGCGAGGAATTGCTGGCGCAGGCGGCGCTTGCCGCGATTGAGGGACGCAAGCGGGTCGCCGATCTATTCTGCGGCTGCGGCCCGTTCGCGCTGCGCATTGCCGAGCAAGCTGAAGTGCGTGCGGTCGAAGGCGATGCATCGATGCTCGCCGCCCTAGACAAGGCGGCACGGTTCACCGAACGGCTGCGGAAAGTCACGGTAGAGCGACGCGACCTGTTCAAGCGCCCGCTGCTTGCGCCGGAGCTGGAAGCCTTCGACGCCGTGGTGATGGATCCGCCGCGCGCCGGAGCCGAAGCACAGGCGAAGATGCTGGCACAAACTTCAGTTCCGGTCGTCGTCGGCATTTCCTGCGATGCCGCCACTTTCGCCCGCGACGCCGCTATTCTGGCAGGTGGCGGCTATACGCTGGAACGGGTTCAGCCCGTGGACCAGTTCAAATATTCCGCGCATGTGGAGATCGTCGGCATTTTCCGCAAACCGGAGCGCAAGCGCGCGCGGCGCTGAACCTGCTTGAACCTATTGCGTTTCTCTACCGTCTACGGCGATATTCAACACGCTGATTCGCTTACGATTATATGCCCGGTTCTTCGGAATCCGGCAGCCTTCAGGACGTTCCGCATGACCCGTAAAAGCCTTGATGCCATCGCCCGTCGCAATACTGCGATCATTCAATCCCTGTATGAAGACTATATGAAGAAGTTTTCAAGCCGGGAGTATGATGGGGCGCTCGCCATCATCCGCAAGGCGCGCAAGATTTCTGCAGCCCCGGAGATTGCCCGCGCTGAAGCCCTGTGTCTGACGCGCATGGCCAAATACGACAAGGCTTACGCCCTCGCCAAGACCCTGCCCGCCGACCAACTCGGCGTGAATTATCTCGATCTGATGTCGGAATTGTGCGGCCATCTGAAACGGATCGACGAAGCAATCCATTACGGTGAACTGGCCCTGAAGCGGAAGGATCAGGAGGCAGCGGCGGAACCCAGATACGCCATTCCGGCAGGTGGCCCGCCGCCGTTCAATACGAGCGACAAAACCAGAAACATCATCGCCTACACCCTGTTCGGCCACTCGCCGCGCTATTGCGAAAGCTCGGTCCACAACTGCCAGACCGCCGCGCGGATATTCCCGCATTGGACCTGCCGGTTCTATTGCGACGAAACGGTGCCGGAAAATATCCGCCAGCGTCTCAGGGATAATGGCGGACAGATCGTCATGGTCGATGCGCAGACGCGCGAGCGCTGCCATCCGCTGATGTGGCGCTTCCTCGTCAACGACGATCCGACAGTGACGCGCTATCTCATCCGCGATGCCGATTCGCTGCTCGGCGAGCGCGAACTGGCGACGGTCGAGGCATGGATTGCCTCCGATAAATGGTTCCACCTGATCCGCGACTGGTACACCCACAGCGAATTGCTGCTTGCCGGATTATGGGACGGCTGCACCGGGGTGATCCCCAACATGGCGGACGAAATCGATCGTTTCATCAAAGCAGGCGATTTCGCCATGAGCCATATCGACCAGCATTTCCTGCGCAAGCGCATCTGGCCGACGGTGAAACAGAGCCTCCTGTCACACGACAGCCATTTCGCCTTCTTCAGCAACGAGCCGTTCCCCAACGGTCTTGGCCTGCCGGCGCAAGAAGATCACCATGTCGGAGCAAACATGGGCTCGACCTCCATGGGCAGCGAAATCAAGGCTCCGGATGGTGCGATCATCCGCTGGACCCTCCTTGACGAGAACGGTCGCGAGATCTGCTCCTACAATTCGGTCGTGCGCAACAAGCAATGGCGGGAAAACATCCCGGCCAGTTACTCGGAAAAAGTCAGGGACGGTCTCTGGACGGTGCGGACTGAACTCGAACCCGCACCAGCGGCATAACGACAGCATCGCATTGACGCGGGGCTGGTTCCGGGGCTTTTGCAGTTCCCGCGCGATCCAGTTGATTAAGCAGGAAAGACTCCTTTCCCCGCTTGCGCGGGAGAGAGTTGGATTGCAGCACGTTTTTTGCTAGATTCAGATAAGGGAGACGTTAAGGACTCCGGGGGAAGTCAGGAACTCCGGCGGCAGTGCCGTGTGTCCGTTATCGAGCGATGCCGAAGCCATGTTGAGACCGCCAGCCAATACCCTCCTCGCCATCTATAACCGGGATGAATGGGACGACCTGCGGCAATTGTGCGACGACCTCCCCGGCACTTACGATGAATGGCTCGCCGACGTTCAATCCGGTTTGCAAGAGATGGAACTGACCTATGACGGCGTCACCAAGGTGATGCTGCGCGCCGACCAGATCCGCCTGCTTTATAACGCCCGGGGCCGCTGCATCACCTTGAAGGAGCGCCTTCGGCTGGCACACCGGCTACATCTCGAAACCCGGACAATCGCTACCCGACATTGATAAAAGCATTCTGACCGGACGCACCGAAACCCCGCTCTTGCGGAAACCCGAAAAACCCGGCAAGGCATCTGCTTCCGGATTATGGAGCAAGCCGATCATGGCCTTTCAAGCCATCGCCCTCGATCTCGACGGCACGCTG
>JAVBRX010000003.1:0-4212 GCA_031547465.1 Microvirga sp.
ACGCGCCGGACGGCGCATGAAACCGGATGAAATGAACGCCCTGCTGCGCGAAATGGAGACAACCCC
Source organism: Microvirga sp. (assembly GCA_031547465.1). Taxonomy (GTDB): domain Bacteria; phylum Pseudomonadota; class Alphaproteobacteria; order Rhizobiales; family Beijerinckiaceae; genus Hohaiivirga. Next base: position 67 of record JAVBRX010000003.1, read on the forward strand.
CCTCTCGGGCCAGTGCAACCATGGCCGCCCGACCTACGTGGAACTGAAGCTCTCGGATATTGAACGCCTGTTCGGACGGAGATAATGACCGCCCTATGCTCTCCACAATATGGGAGTGGCCTTACGGAATCGGACAATAACGGCATCGTCAATGCTGCGATTTCATTGAAAATGCACCGGTTACAGCCGAAAACCGTGAGCACTTTTCGGCATGGTTCTTTGACGATCTTTCCTACTGATCTTTCTCGTTCATCCGGCTTTAACGCTGTCTCGACACCTCTGCCCGCTTTTCCGGTTCTGCCCTGATCTTGGCTTTTTTTTATCTAAGCTGATACGGACCACAGGCTTTCAGGGGAGAAGGACTGCTTTCGGTTGCGTTCGGTGACTGATCGGTTATTTTCTCCCGCTATTGAAACAGACAGGGCTATCCCATGACGTTTTCTCCTCTTTTGCGCCGAATCGGCTGGATGTTCGGTATCGTGACCGCGATTGGCGCAGGAATGCCAGCCTTGGCACAGCAGGGCGGCAATCAGGTTGCGGCTTTCGATCACTGGGGCGTCTATGTCTCGCAATCCGGCAGCAAGAAAGTCTGTTACGCGCTAGCGAACCCGACGAAGCGCGATCCGGAGAACCTGAAGCGCGATCCAGGCTATATATTCGTTTCCATCCGCCCGTCCGAAAAGGTGCGCGACGAAGTTGCGTTCGTGATGGGATTCTCGGTGAAGGAAACAGTCACGCCGGTCGTCAGCGTCGGTTCGGAAAAATACGGGCTGATCGCCAAGGGCAGCAATATCTGGATGAAGGCGGCCGAAGAACAAACCCGCTTGATCGCCAGCATGGCCAAAGGCTCAACCCTGTCGATCGCCGCCACATCGCTACGCGGCAACAAGACAGTGGACCAGTATTCCCTGACCGGATTCGCCAAAGCCATGGAGCGCACCCGGCAGGAATGCCGGTAACCGGCAATGAGATAATGCCGGTGATGCGATCTGCGGTCAAAAATGGTTTGATCGCAGAGTGAAGGCGTTTTTTATTTTACACCGGAGCAACCGCCCAGAACCCGGCCTTTCGGCCATGCGCCTTTTTTACCTGCAAGCGATAGGTTGCGTGATCGTCTATCCCGGCGGAGCGGAACGCTTCCGTATTCACGTCCTTCGACAACTCATCGAGCCGGGCGAGATAATCTCCACCATGACCATAGGCCTTTGCCTTGGCTCTTTCGAGAATATCGTTGAGCAGAGCGCGGTAGAGAATGCTTGCCGCCAGCGGATGATCGGCTTCCAGAGCCTTGGCGGCAGGGGCGAGGATGCCGTAATGGCGACCATCCCAAGTCGCGTGGCGCTCGGTAACGAGCTTGGCCGCGAGATCCGGCTTCGGCCATTCGAGAAGGAATTCGAGCGCCAGATACGCCAGATTTGATTTCAGTGCATGCTCGAAGGCCCGCTCCAGCGCCTCGAACTCCTCGAAATCACCGAGTTTGGCGATGTATTCGCGTAAAATCCCGGCATCGAGCAGGCGTTCGAATGTCGTCCAGCGCAGTTCCTGCGCCGCTTTGCTATCACCAAGCGCCTCCAGGATAGCGGCTTCCAGTTGAATACGCTTCAGGTCGGTCGGATAATAGGGTGCGATTCCATCGGCTAAATCGATCTCTGTCAAAACACGCACGTTTGCCGACTTTTCCTTGCGCACCCATTCGAGTGCCTCCTTTGCCCGCCCGGCGGCAAGGAGCGTCGTTGCGACGGCCAGGGTATCCTGCATATGCGGCGGTTTCTTCAGTTCCAGAGCAATCAGGCCATCAAGATCCTGATGAGCAGCGGCAATGATCTGGCGCAAGTCCAGGATCTGTGAAAATCTGAGTTGCCTTTCCCAGTTGTACATACGGTTCTTTGGATTATTCGGCGTGTCCTCGAACTTTTTCTGGTCGGATATAAGGTTTTCATCCCATCGCTTCAAGGTCGGCTTCGGAAGACGCGGTATAACGGCTTCCGCGACCGTGCCCAGATAACCGTGTTCACTATCGCCGAGCGCCGCCATGATTTTTTCCGGCAGCGCGTCAAGGTTTTTCGGATCGAGCCGGGACGTCAGGGCCTCAAATGCTCCGGCAGCATCCTCGTAAGCCCTCTGGATCCAGCCGGAGGAATCGTCGCTGCGATCAAAAACCTGCCTATGGGTAGCTAGAAATCTCAACAGCCGGTCGATTGCCATATCTGCGGATGCCGCTCCCAGTTCCCCGTTGATGGTATTGACCGTTGCCACCAATTCCTTGCCGAAGGATGGCGCTTTTTCCCAGTCGATGAATCCTTTGGCGCGCTCCAGAGCCGAGAGCCGCCGATCAATCAGCTTGGCAACGGCCTCAGGCCCCTTGACGCCCGCCAGAGCCGCAGCGACGATCTTCTTGAAGGCGACATTCTTCTCTACCTCGCCGAGAATGATTCGAGCCAGTTTCTCCGCTCCGAGGGGCATGAGTGTTTCGATGGAGTAAGCAGGTTTGCGCGCCATTGCCATTGCCTGGATGAGAAAGATTACAAGGATACGAAAGACTGTACCGCTTCGTCCCTCCCGATTAGCAAAACTCGGTGCCGCATGGCAGTCAAAAGAAACAATGAGGTAGCAAAGTGGGAAAGGGCGACCCAAACCAGTTATCTCCACATTGAATCGCAGATCGGTGCAATCTAAAAACAGAATGCGCGTTCGCCGTTACCTATGACGTTTCCATGAACCAGCCCGTCTTCCGCTTTGCCCCGAGTCCGAATGGCCGGTTGCATCTGGGCCACGCCTATTCGGCGCTCCTCAACTCCGCGTTCGCACGAGCGTTCGGCGGACGGTTTCTACTGCGCATCGAGGATATCGACCCCATCCGCAGCAAGCCGGATTTCGAGGCGGCGATTTACGACGATCTCGCCTGGCTCGGCCTTAAGTGGGAAAACCCGGTGCTGCGCCAATCGGAACATTTCGACATCTATTGTCAAGCCTTGCACGGATTACGACAACGCGGGCTGGTCTATCCCTGTTTCTGCTCACGCAAGACCATTCAGAACGGACACGTTGCCGATACGGCGACTGACCCTGACGGCACACCGCTCTACCGCGGTGTTTGCCGCCATCTGCCGCCGGAAGAAATCGAGCATCGTCTATCGGAGAACGCCCGCAATCCCGACCTCTGGCCGCACACCTGGCGTTTGGCCCTCGACCGCGCTGTGGCGGCGGCTCGGGCCGCCGATCCAACCTCTTTCCGTTATAAAACGTTCTCGGTCGATGGCGTATGCCATGAAACAACCTCCGATCCAGCCCTCTGGGGCGATGCGGTGGTGGCACGCCGCGACGTGCCGACGAGCTATCATCTCTCGGTCGTGCTGGACGACTGGCGGCAGGGCGTAACCCATGTCGTGCGCGGGGCCGATCTTAAAGCCGCAACCTCGCTCCATACCCTGCTGCACCGGCTTCTCAGCATCTCTACCCCTATTTACTGGCACCACGACCTGATCGTCGACGATACCGGCAGCAAACTGTCGAAAAGCCGGTTGTCAAAAAGCCTGGCCGACCTGCGAAGCGAGGGCATAAGCGCGGCACAGGTGAAGGCTCTCTGCCGCAGCCACAATCCCCGCCTCTGGGACGCTCTAGGCGGATTGTAGAGCGAACCATGTCCAGAGGCAGGACGTTTTTCTGCGCTTGCCTTGCCTACACGCCGCGCCATCTTTCTTGAACCTTTGCTCGCTCTCCGGCCCTTTCCAACCTGGGCCTGTTTTTGCCGGTTACGGTTTTCGTGCCGAACGACGGAGGATTCTTGCAATGCGCGCAGACGTCCATTTCTTCAGGACACTCTCCGATCCTGCCGGATCGAACCGCACTCAAAACTCTTCTGCCCTCAGACCACTCCACCCGTCCATCGCCCCGCCAGACGGTTTAAAAACTGTTTTTCCTCATGCCCTGGCCCTGGCGATATCTGTTGCCGCCTTCACTTTTGCCATAACGATCGCACCTGTTCTGGCGCAGCAAACACCGGGGCAGCCATCCTCCGCCGCTACGCCGGCTTCGCAACCCGCGCCGGTCCAGCCCACACCATTGACGCTGTTCACACAGCAACAACTTGAAGCCCTGCTCGGACCGGTGGCGCTCTATTCCGATTCGCTCCTTGCCCAGGTTCTA
>JAVBRX010000176.1:0-10300 GCA_031547465.1 Microvirga sp.
GTGCTGCGTTTCGGCGATGCGCGTCGGCAAGCAGATGCAATTGTTCGGCGCGCGGGTGAACCTCGGCAAGTGCCTGTTATACGCAATCAACGGCGGACGCGACGAACTCTCCGGCGATCAGGTCATGCCGGTTTTCGATCCTGTCAAAGGCGAAACCCTGGCGTTCGACGACGTGATGGCCAAGTTCGATCATGCGATGGACTGGCTTGCCAAGACTTACGTCGCAGCGATGAACTGCATCCATTACATGCACGACAAATACGCCTACGAGCGGATCGAAATGGCGCTGCACGATTACAACCCGTTGCGTACCATGGCATTTGGTATTGCCGGTCTGTCGGTGGTGGCGGATTCGCTGTCGGCGATCAAATATGCCAGCGTCAAGCCGATTCGAGACGACAGAGGCCTTGTTGTCGATTACGAAACCACGGGCGACTTCCCGAAATTCGGCAATAACGACGACCGGGTCGACCAGTTTGCCACCTGGCTTGCCGAAACCTTCATGGAAAAGCTGCGTACGCACCGGACCTATCGTGACGCACTGCATACCCAATCGGTTCTGACGATCACTTCCAACGTGGTTTACGGCAAGAATACCGGCAACACGCCGGACGGGCGCCGCAAGGGCGAGCCATTCGCACCGGGCGCAAACCCGATGCATGGCCGCGACAAGCTCGGCTTCCTGGCCTCGGCCATGTCGGTGGCGAAGATCCCGTACGACCATTGCCAGGACGGTATCTCGCTGACTTCCAGTATCGTTCCGAGCAGCCTCGGCGCTACCGCCGACGAGCAGGTGGAGAACCTTTCCCGCTCGCTGGACGGTTTCTTCGGCACCACCGGTTTCCACATGAACGTCAACGTACTGAACCGCGATATGCTGGTGGATGCGATGGAGCATCCGGAGAAGTACCCGCAACTGACCATCCGAGTGTCCGGTTACGCGGTGAACTTCATCAAGCTGACGCGCGAACAACAACTCGATGTCATCAACCGGACGTTCCACGGCGAAATCTGATCGTCCCGGCTCACACAATTCGGAACCTCGCCGATTAGAGCATTTTCCACCGAAGTGGCCACCGGTTCGGCGCAAGAAAATGCGGTAAATAAAGGGAAGTTAGAGCGCAATCCGATGCAATTTGATCGGATCGCGCTCTAGAGTAATGTGCGTTTAAGTGGACCGGTTAAACGCAAAACGCTCTATGGCGGGTTCCGGGTTCTCCGGGAGGCGGCAAGTATCAGTCTTGTCGCCTCTCGTCACATCGGTATCCTTCAGCGTCGGGCAATACATTGGAAGGCCTGATGCTGAAATTCACCGAAAACGCGCCGTTACGGTCGAAAACCGCAAACCCTTTTCGGCACGGCGCTCTTGGATGCGGATTCGTGAGTACGATGGATTCCAACCAGATGGCCCAATCGTTGATCGGCAATAAATTCGAACTGCGCACCCAGGACCACACCGGTCTCTCGGAGCGTACCCTTGCCGACATTACCCGCGAGGGGCGCATGGGTTTCCTGCATTCGGAGGAAACCGGGTCGGCGGTCGATGGACCGGGAATGCGGGTGGTATTCTGGACGACTGGCTGCGATTTCCGCTGCCTTTACTGCCACAATCCCGACACCTGGAAGTTGAAGAACGGCCAACTCGTCAGTATCGACGACATCACCGCCGAGATTGAGAAATACAAGAATTTTCTGAGACTTGCCGGAGGCGGCATCACCGTGTCAGGCGGCGAGCCGCTGGTTCAGCACAAGTTCGTGATGAACATCCTGCGCGCCGCCAAGGAAAGGGGCGTTCACACCGCCCTCGACACCAACGGTTTTTTCGGCCACCGGTTGTCGAACGACGATCTTGAGCAGATCGATCTGGTCCTGCTTGATCTGAAGAGCTTCGACCCGAAAACGCATCTGCACGTCACCGCGCAACCAGTCGAACCGGTGCTGACGTTCGCCCGGCGACTGGCAAAGATGAAAAAGCCGATCTGGGTGCGCTTCGTGCTGGTGCCTGGCCTCACCGACGCCCCGGACAATATCGAGGGCGTTGCCCGCTTCGCTACCTCGCTCGGCAATGTCGAACGGGTCGACGTGCTGCCGTTTCACCAACTCGGCAGATTCAAATGGCACAAGCTTGGCATGGCTTATGAGTTGGAGGACACGCAAAGCCCGGTTCCTGAGGCGGTTGCTGCTGCCCGTAGGATATTTCGCACATGGGGTCTGCACTGTCTGGGGTAACGCTTCGAACAGGATGGATGCCCTTCAAGAGGAAGATGGCCAGAAACGGAACCGCTCTATTGCGACAAATTATCGCAATCAAGGTTGACCTTGCCACCCCTTAGGCGAAGACCATATCAAACCAGCAATAGGCTGGGTTTGATATATGGCGATACTCCCGAAAGAAGCCATCCGGACGGTGAACCATCAAGCACCGCCCTTCGGTGGCTGGCTGATCCTGCTTGGCATTCACATGATGGTGCTGTTCGTGCGCAGGATGTTCCGGCTTTACCTGCTTTATTCAAACGTGTTCGACCCGGCGAACATTCCCGATCTGCTGATTTCCGGCAATTTTGCGCTACCGCAGGCGGGAGGAACCTGGTTCATCGCCAGCATCCTCCTCAACCTGATCGTACTGTATATCATCGTCCAGCTTATCATGCTGTATCTGGCGAAGAACAGTGCCTTCCTGACCTGGTTTCCGCTGGTGGTTCTCGCCGCCCTGGCGGTGACAATCATTGAGACCTTTCAGATCCTTCAGGTCACGACCGATCCGGTGGCATACCGGTTCTGGGCAATCACCGGCGTGGTTTACGCGCTCGTGCCACTGTTGTGGATTCCCTATCTGCGCCGCTCAAAACGGGTGCGGGAGACATTTATTCTGTGAGCCGTCGCAGGATTACGCAATTTCCGTTCCAGCCAATTTGTTTCATTGAACCGGATTCCACTTCAGCGCAAAATACTCTAGGTTGATCGGAGTATGAAAACGCGGCATGAGCGAATGCATCCATTCAAGTCTGGAGCGTTCGCCGTGTCCTTCTCCATCGTCACCTGGAACATCAACTCCGTGCGGCTGCGCCTCGACCTCGTGCTGCGGGTACTGGCAGAGACTCGTCCGGACGTACTGTGCCTTCAGGAAACCAAATGTCCGGACGACAGCTTCCCGCTCAAGGCGCTCATGGCGGCGGGATACCCGTTCATCGTCAAGGCCGGACAGAAGGGTTACAACGGCGTCGCTATCCTCTCCCGACATCCGTTCTCCGCCACCGCATCGATGGAGATGTGCGGACGTGGGGATGCCCGACATATCGCCATGACCCTGGCGAAAGGGGCCAAGGATATGGCCGGGGTGACGATCCACAATTTCTACGTTCCGGCGGGAGGGGACGTGCCAGATCCGGAGCTGAACGACAAGTTCACTCATAAGCTGCAATTCCTGGAGGAAATGCGCCGCTGGGGCTGGAACGCTGCCAAGGCCGGTCCGGCGATTCTTGTCGGCGATCTCAACGTCGCGCCGCTGGAACACGATGTCTGGTCGCACAAACAGCTTCTTGATGTCGTCAGCCATACCCCGGTCGAGACCGAGGCGCTGGAGACGCTACGCGAAGAAGCCGGATGGACCGACATCGCCCGGATGCTGCGTCCGCAGCCGGAGAAAATCTATACGTGGTGGAGCTATCGCTCCCCCGACTGGGCCACCGCCAACAAGGGGCGCCGCCTCGATCACATCTGGATGACACCCGATCTCGCCGCCACGGCCCGCCACCTGACCGTACTGCGTGACACTCGCGGCTGGGAGCGCCCGTCGGATCACGCGCCGGTCATTGCCGAACTGGATATTTGATGGGTTGCGGCTTTTCCCCGTGCCCGCCGAAATCTTCAGAAAACCGGCAGGCGGCGCATGAGACCTTGCAGGGAGAACAGGGCATGGGCGGCAAGCGCATGATGCAGGGGGCATCCATCCTGGAAGGGCCGGTTATGGTTCAATGACGGTTCCTGCGTGCGGCTACGGTTGGAATATCCCAATCATGCCTGGTCCTACGATTTTGTCGAGGATCGCACACATGACGGCAGGAAATACCGCATACTGAACATCATCGACAAGTTTACCCGTGAATGCCTGTCAATCCGGTTGAACCGCAGGCTCCGCTCCAGCGATGTCATCGACGCCTTGGCCGATCTGTTCATCCTGTGCGCGGCACCCCCGCTCATATTCGTTCCGACAACGGACCGGAGTTCATCGCCGAAGCCCTGCGCCAATGGCTGAAGGAGATGAAAGTGCAGACCGCCTATATCGAGCCGGAAAGCCCTTGGGAGAACGGTTATGTTGAAAGCTTCAACGCACGCCGGATCGATCCAACCGTTCTGCTCAAATAAGAAGCAATATTTACCATGTTTCAACGGCGTCTACCGACTTCAAGCAGGAAGACACCGTTGTCTTTCCTATGGCAATCCTCTTCAGAACCGATCATCGGGATCGATTCATGAGCGCAGACGCAGAAGAATGATGCCAGCCCGTTGAACTTGCGCGATTCTATGCTAAGCCGGGTCTTGATCTGCCCCTTCCTCTTGTCTGGAGCGCATGACCCATGAAAGCCCGCGTCACCGTCACGCTGAAAAACGGCGTCCTCGACCCGCAAGGCAAAGCCATTGAAGGTGCGTTGAAATCCATCGGCATCGACGGCATCGCCTCCGTCCGCCAAGGTAAAGTATTCGACATTGCCATCGACGGCGCAGACAAGGCCAAGGCTGAAACCGCCCTAAAGGCAGCCTGCGAGAAACTGCTCGCCAATACCGTGATCGAGAATTACGCGATCGCGATTGAACCGTGAAAAACTGAACGTTCAAGAATAGCTGGGGGACCATATGAATAAGTTTATTACAATCGCACTCATTGCCCTTGGGGTGGCCGGATGCAGTACGGCGAACATCCCCCCGGGTGTCGGCGAGCGCGCTTTTCCTGCCCCGGGATGGAGCACATCCGGGAACGGAGAGTTCTATTGCAGGGAAACGCCGCGCTGCGGCCCCTCAGTGGCAATGGTCTCGCTGAGTACGAGAGAGGGCCCGTCGAGCATTTATTCGGCGGAAGAAATGTATGGTTCGCCGCGTATCTCCGAGCAGCGGAGAAGGGAACTCTTCACGTCCATTTTCGAAAGCACAGGACGGGTCGACGTTACGTCTTACCGCCTGCAAAAAGGACCATTCCCCGGTTATTACGCGGAGATGAAGGTAGATAGCTGGCGCGGTCGGCCTGGCGCCGCAGTCCTGCATGTGCGCGCCAAGGGTAATCAGATTGCTAGCGTCCGTTCATTCTCTCAAAGCCTCGCCATTGCACGCGCCAATGCGCGTCGGATCAATCCGGCCACTCTCCTGAGAAACGGGAACTGAATGCCATGAAAGCCGCAATCGTCGTTTTCCCCGGCTCCAATCGCGACGGCGACGTCGCCAAGGCGTTGCGGCTTGCGGGGGCCGACGCGCAGAGCGTCTGGCACGCCGACCATGATCTGCCGCGCGGGACCGACCTTGTCGTCCTGCCCGGTGGCTTCTCCTACGGCGATTACCTGCGTTGCGGCGCAATTGCCGCCCGCGCTCACATCATGGACGCAGTGCGGGGACATGCCGCCCGCGGCGGGCTAGTGCTCGGTATCTGCAACGGCTTTCAGATCCTGTGCGAATCCGGCTTGCTGCCCGGCATTCTGGTGCGTAATTCCAACCTGAAATTCATCTGTCATCGGCAGACGTTACGGGTAGAGCGCGCCGATACAGCCTTCACCTCCCTCTATGCCCAAGGCCAGGTGATCGACGTTTGCGTCGCCCATGGCGAAGGTAATTACACCGCGGACGCAGCAACGCTGCGCCATATCGAGGACGACGGTCTGGTAGCATTCCGCTATTGCGACGCCGAGGGCCGGATCACGCCGGATTCCAACCGTAACGGCTCAATGAACGCCATCGCCGGAATCTACTCGGGCAAGCGCAACGTCCTCGGCATGATGCCGCACCCGGAAAACCTGATCGATGACCTTACCGGCGGCACCGATGGGCGCGGCCTGTTCGAGAGTCTCGTCGCCTCATTGACCAAAGCCGCCTGATACGGGGGACGAGCCATGACGCAGAAATCCATCGCCATCACTCCCCAACTGGTGAAGGAACACGGTCTCACCGCCGACGAATACAAGCGCTTCGTCGCGCTGATCGGTCGCGAACCAACCATCACCGAACTCGGCATCGTCTCGGCGATGTGGAACGAACATTGTTCCTACAAATCCTCGCGCCTGCACCTGCGTGACCTGCCGACCAAAGCGCCGTGGGTGATCCAGGGGCCGGGCGAGAATGCCGGCGTGATCGACATCGGCGATGGGCTGGCCTGCGTCTTCAAGATGGAGAGCCATAATCACCCGTCCTATATTGAGCCATATCAGGGCGCGACCACCGGCGTCGGCGGCATCCTGCGTGATGTGTTCACCATGGGCGCGCGCCCCATCGCTGCGCTGAACGCACTGCGCTTCGGCGAGCCTGATCATCCGAAAACCCGCCATCTGGTGGCGGGCGTGGTGGCCGGAATCGGCGGTTACGGCAATTCCTTCGGTGTGCCGACCGTCGGCGGTCAGGTCGGGTTCGACGCCCGTTACAACGGCAATATCCTCGTCAACGCCATGGCAGTCGGTCTCGCCAAAGCGGACGAGATTTTCTACGCCGCCGCCACCGGGGTCGGAAACCCCATCGTCTATCTCGGCTCTAAGACCGGACGCGACGGCATTCACGGCGCAACCATGGCCTCCGCCGAATTCGACGATAAATCCGACGAAAAGCGCCCAACCGTGCAGGTCGGTGATCCGTTCGCCGAAAAACTGCTGCTCGAAGCCTGTTTGGAACTGATGCAATCCGGCGCAGTGATCGCCATTCAGGACATGGGCGCGGCGGGCCTCACCTGCTCAGCGGTGGAGATGGGCGCGAAAGGCGATCTCGGCGTTGAACTCGACCTCGACAAGGTGCCGTGCCGCGAAGAGAACATGACCGCCTACGAGATGATGTTGTCGGAAAGCCAGGAGCGCATGCTTATGGTGCTGAAGCCCGGCATGGAGCATGAGGCGGAAGCAATCTTCCGCAAGTGGGGCCTGGATTTCGCCATCATCGGCAAGACCACCGATACGCTGCGTTTCGTCGTCAAGCATTACGGCGAGGTGATGGCCGACCTGCCGATCAAGGAACTCGGCGACGAAGCGCCGCTCTACGACCGCCCGTATGTGCCGACGCCGAAACAGGCCGTGCTCGACGCCAAAAGCGTCATGCCGCCAATGAGTGACGCAGATGCGCTCCTCAAGCTGATCGGTTCCCCCGACCAGTGCTCCAAGCGCTGGGTATGGGAGCAATACGACCACTTGATCCTCAATAATACCATTCAGGCCCCCGGCGGCGATGCCGCTCTGGTGCGTGTGCTCGACGGGCCGCGCGGCCTGGCGCTCACCTCCGATGTCACGCCACGCTATTGCGAGGCCGACCCAGCGGAGGGCGGCAAGCAGGCGGTAGCGGAAGCGTGGCGCAACATCACCGCCGTCGGCGGCCTGCCGCTGGCACTCACCGACAACCTCAATTTCGGCAACCCGGAAAAACCCGAGACGATGGGGCAATTGGTCGGCTGCCTTTCCGGCATCGGCGAAGCCTGCAGAATTCTTGATTTTCCGGTCGTATCCGGCAACGTCTCGCTCTACAACGAGACCAACGGCCAAGGTATTCTGCCGACCCCGACCATCGGCGGCGTCGGCGTTCTCGACGATGTGACAGCCAACGCCTCCATCGCCTTCAAGCGCGAGGACGATGTCATCTTGCTGATCGGCGAAACGGCAGGCTGGCTCGGACAATCCATCTATCTGCGCGACATCTGCGGACGGGCCGAGGGCGCGCCGCCGCCGGTCGATCTCAAGACAGAGCGTCGCAATGGCGATTTCGTCCGCGCCCTGATCCGCGCCAAGCGCATAGACACGGTGCATGATTGCTCCGACGGCGGTTTGGCGCTGGCGCTGGCCGAAATGACCCTGCCGAAGGGTATCGGAGCGACGCTCAATGTGAAATCTACCCTGCCCTCACATGCTCTGTGGTTCGGAGAGGATCAGGCTCGTTATATCGTCGCCGCTCCCGCCTTGATGGCGCAAGCTATTCTGGAGGAAGCAAAATCTGCAGGCGTTCCAGCGCAAATCATCGGTGGAACCGGCGGCGCGACGTTGAATCTCGGCACAGGACAAACCATATCGGTCTCAAGTTTGAAATCCGCTCACGAGGGCTGGTTGCCATCCTACATGGCGAACCGCTCCGTTTGATACGGAAAAACGCATAGACAAGGAGCCGCCCGCATGGCGATGGATGCCGCCGATATTGAGCGCATGATTAAAGCTGCTTTGCCCGACGCCACGATTGAAATCCGCGATCTCGCAGGCGATGGCAATCATTATGCAGCAACAGTGACTTCCGCTGCCTTCAAGGGCAAGAGCCGTATACAGCAGCACCAGCTGGTTTATGCATCCCTTAAGGGCAAGATGGGCGGCGAGTTACATGCTCTCTCCCTGACGACTGTATGCCCGGAGTAACGAACGGCATGTCGGTTTGCGATTGAGCGAACATCGTATTGGCGAAATCGACTAACACAAGGCAAAATGAGCGCATCCTCAAGGCTTGCGCAAGAGAGCAGGATTTGCAGGGGAACCCCAGGAGACCTCCATGACCGATATTCAGAAAATCATCGATGACGAAGTGAAATCCAACGATGTGCTGGTGTTCATGAAAGGCACACCGGATTTTCCGATGTGCGGTTTTTCCGGGCAGGTGGTGCAGATCCTCAAGCATGTCGGCGTACCGTTCAAGGGCATCAACATCCTTGAAAGCGACGATATGCGCCAAGGTGTGAAGGATTACTCCAACTGGCCGACCTTTCCGCAGCTTTACGTCAAGGGCGAATTTATTGGCGGCTGCGACATTACCCGTGAGATGTTCCAGTCCGGTGAATTGCAGCAATTGCTTGCCAACAAAGGTATTGCCTGAGCCGGCAACGGTTTGCGCAAAAGCACCCGGACATATCCGTCATGGACTGCCCGGCGTGTCGGTAAGCACCTCGACGATTTTACGTCCTTCCGGCGACGCCCAGTCGGCGCCGCCGAGCAGGCGGGCAAGTTCGCAGCCTTTTGCATCGACAATGAACGAGGCCGGTAACCCCTGCACATAATTGTTCTGCTGCAACGTCTTCAGCACACCTGCCGTCGGATCGGAATAATAGGCGAGCGCTTCGATCCCCTGTTCCTTCAGCCATTGTCGCGGGCGCTCGGTGGCGCGGGTATCGACATTGACTGCCACCACGGCAAACCTGTCGCCCCCGAGGTCGCGTTGCAGCATATTGAGGGCTGGCATTTCCTCGCGACAGGGCGCACACCAGGTTGCCCAGAGGTTCAGGAGCAGTGCCTTCCCTTGCAGATTGGCCAAAGCAAGCGGTTTACCTTCGGCATCGGTGAATGCCAGTGGCGGTAAGGCGCGCGGAGCGGAGCGGACCATCAAGGCAGCCATCTTGCCCGTTGCCAGCGGCTTGAGTTTCCCGGCCATTGCGGCGGATGTCCGGCAGGCTCCGTCATCGCCCACAGGGGGCATAGATGGGCGCAATCCGACCCACAACCCGCCGCTGAGACAGATGAAGAGTGCCGCGCCAATCAAGAGCTTTCCGGAACTGAAACCATTCGTCATTGCCTGCCTTGCCTTAAAATCATCATCGTCGGATCGTGTCCGAAGCCGGACAGAGAACCGTAACAAACCAAAAAACATGTCGGTCTTATGGCACCACCCGTTCCGACGCTGATTCGCCCCGCCAGCGCCGGTGCATCCACAACCATTGCTCCGGATATTCCCGCACCCAGGCCTCAATCACCGAAGTCATGGCCTGCGTCGCTCCCTGCACGTCGATCAGGCCCTCGGCATCGCGCGGCAAATCGAGGGGCGGCGTGAGGATGATACGGAACCGGTGATTCGGCAGGCGAATGGCGCAGACGCCATGCACGGGACAATCGAACTGCCGGGCAAGCTTGGCGAGAAGAGGGCTGGTCAGGGCCGATCGCCCAAGAAAATTGCACACCACTCCACGGGTGAAATGTTGGTCGATCAGCATACCGAGATGGCCGCCGCCCTCCAAAACCCTGTACAGGGCGAACACCGCTCCCTGACGCGCAGCCTCCAGTCGCCCCATGTTGTGGATGACCACCGCATGCACACCCCGGGAGTCAACCGCGACGTTCGGGAACCGGAAGAGCGCCGGCGCATCAAGAACCGTGCGCGC
>JAVBRX010000081.1:0-7919 GCA_031547465.1 Microvirga sp.
ATAGGGGGCGTTATGTCGGTTCGATATTGAGATATTGTGACCACGCCTCCATCATCTCCCGCCGCTTGGCCATGAGGTCGCCGCGCCGATACGCAGCCTCGACCTTGTTCTCAATCGTATGCGCCAAAGCCATTTCCGCAACCTCACGCGGGAAAGAGGTCGTTTCCGCCGCCCAATCCCGAAACGATGACCGGAACCCATGCGCCGTCACTTCCAGGTTCATCCGTCGCAGCAACATCAAAAAAACCATATTCGATAACGGCTTTTCCCCCGTCCTACCGGGGAAGATATACGCGCTGCCTGCCCCCAGAACCTTCGCCCGGCTCAATATCTCCAGGCATCGGGGGCTTAAAGGGATGCGATGGATGCGCCCGGCCTTCATCCGCTCGGCTGGAACGGTCCATAAGGTCTGCTCAAAATCGACCTCCGTCCAGCGGGCCGCAAGCACTTCGCTGGTACGGGAAGCTGTCAAAATCAAAAACTCGAATGCCAGCCACGTGATTTCACCGGTATCCGCATCGTGAAGCATCTCGATGAAGGCTGGAACCTGCGCATAGGGCATTGCCTCGTGATGCTTCTCGCGGTTACTTTGCTTCGGCAGCCCTTTTCCCACCCCCTCGACCGGATTATCCCCTGTCCGAAAACCCGACGCTTTCGCCCAATCCATTACCGCGCTGATCCGTTGCCGAACCCTGCGAGCCGTTTCTGGTTTCGTCAGCCAGATCGGCGCAAGCGCCCTCAGCACGTCCGGGGTCTGAATCTGATCAACCCGAGATGCACCAAAGTGGGGAAAGACATAATCGGTGAGGGTATTGATCCACTGTTCGGCATGCTTTTTGTTTTTCCAGCTTGCCTTGTGTTCGCCATGAACCTGTTCAGCAGCCTTGGCGAAGCTCGGGATTTCGCGTTGTTCCTTGCGTTTCTCGGCCAAGGGATCGCCGCCCTCACGGGCAAGCTTGCGGGAGACCAGAGCTTTCTCACGAGCTTCGCTCAAAGAAACCAGCGAAACGCTTCCCAACCCAATATCCCGCCGTTTCCGGTGGACGATGATTCGCAGAAGCCAGCGTTTCGCCCCCGAAGGATCGACAACGAGGTAAAGCCCGTTGCCATCGGCATAGCGCCCCGGTTTATTCAGGTTGCGAACCTGCATGGCCGTCAGCGCCTTTTCAGGATGCCGCCCCTTTCCCTTCATGTCACCAGTCCAGCTTTACCCCACATTCAAGCCCACATAATAGTATGGCTTTCACCGGGTTTCAATGGACCTGTCAGGGCAAGCCCTTCAATGCAACCCTTGAAAAGTAAATAGTTAGCAGACGTAGCCAAATCTTGCTGGATGCTATCATGGCGGTCCCCCCCCTCCGCCAGAACTATCTTCTGCCAATTAGATAGTAACTGAAGTATTTTTTAAGCTCAGTTTTTAACCTCAATTTATTTTATATTCTGATTGAAACTTTGTCACATTGAAGCTGACCCTCACAATTCATGAATGAATTCGCCACGTTCCCCCGTATGCTGCCCTGATCCATCGTCAGGGGCCATAACCGTAGCATGAAGGACGTTGAATGAGCCCCTGAAAAATGGGTTGACTGGTCCAATAGCTGACTATCGACAATATTAATTCGCTGCCGAAGCGGTTCTACGACGCACTTGAAGTGAGCAAGATTGCTGCATAGGACTCAAATAAACCATTTGCGGAAAAACCGGAGCGGTTCACATATCTTATGATCCTTTCCATATTGTACTTTGGCCAAAAGATGAATATTTAGTGTATAAAATGTAATGACTGATTCGCACTGAGCCTGCTCGCATAGCACTTTGTCGAATGGCCGGTTCTCAAGAGTGTTCCAGTATCCGATTGATATGTGGACAGAAATTGGAAACTGCACACCATAACAGCCCTTGAGCAGCAGTGGAATGTGGAACTCTCAGATGCGCCCAGCCTCATATTTCAATAAATTCCCTTGTTCCCTGCTTGCAGCAAGCGGATTGGCGCTCTTGGCAAGCGTTTCGGTATGTGCGCTTTCTGCTCGAGCACAGACTGTCTGGAACGGTAGTGTATCCACTGACTGGAATACCCCCGGCAACTGGTCGCCAGCAACAACGCCGACAGCGGGGACTGTCACTATCGTCAATGGCGGAACACCCAACAATCCAGTGATCGATAACAGTAGCGTGACGATAGGGACACTTTATGTCGGGTCGACGATCGGAGCGGCTGCCGGCATCGGCACCGGCGCGGGTGTCCTTTCAACTAGCACTAATTTTAGTTCCGCCACGATCAACCAAGATATTTTCCTAGGTACTGGCGCGGGGGCGAACGGTAGCATCACCCTTCTGCAAAGTTCCTGGAACACCAACGGAAATACGCAGATCGGGACCGGCGGAGGGACGGGCATCCTAACCTTGGGCGATGATACGCATCAGTTTTCATCCGATTTTTTCAATTCAGGGAATGTCGTTATCGGTAATGGCGCGGGGTCGACCGGTACGGTTATCCTTAAGAACGGCTCCATGTTTTTCAGGAGTGGGCCAAACGGAGATCTCGTCAGTACGCTCGGCACCAATGGCGGAACTGGAAATATTGTCGTTGATACGCCTTTCGATAACACCACCAACCCTTCAGGTTTAGGGACAATATCCTTTGAGACGGCCCGATGGGGGGATGGTGCGGGTTCCGTGGCAAATGTCACAGTGGATGGAGGGAATATCAGGGTCACCAATAGTTTATCCGCGGGAACGAATACAGGTGCGGCAACCATCAACCTGATGGCGAGCGGAAAAACAAATGAAAGCGCTGCTCAGTTACAGACACAGAACTTTCTTTTCGGTAGCTCGGGTGGCACCGGCATCCTCAACATCAGCGACAATGCCGGCGCGGTTATCGAAGATGTCGCCATTCTCGGTCAGGGAACCGGCAGCACGGCGACTGTCAATATCACAAGCGGCGGTAAGTTAACGACGGGCCGCTCTTCCAGATTTGATTCCACCGCATCTACCATCGGCGCAGATGGCGGCGTCGCCATGATCACCATTTCCGGTATCGGCACCCTTGGGCGTCCAAGCTCGGCGGTTCTCAATGCCGGGGTGGATATCGGACAGGGCGCGGGTAGTGTCGGCACAATCAATGTCCTTGGCTCCGGGAAGTTGACCACGCTGACGGGGAACGCCGGTCAGTTCCAGGATCCTCGCTTCGTTCGTATTGGTGTCAATGGCGGTACAGGCAATGTGACGGTATCTGGCAGCGATTCGGTTTGGTATGTCGGTGCCGATACGTTCGGACAGAGCGAATTCGACCCGATAAACAGCCCCCCCGCCGATCTTTATATTGGTCATTCCGGGACGGGTAATGTTACCATCGCCAACGGTGCCCAACTTTCCGTCGGATGGATAAAAGGCAGCACCTGCAATGATGCCGGGGACTGTTTCCCATACAATATCGTGGCCGATTCCGGTGGCGACGGTAGGATTTTCATTGCCGATCAAGGCGGATCGACCGGAAGATTGAACATCGGCGCTGCTCCGGGCGGTGCGCCGCAGGCGTCGGGGACGGTTCTGGCGGCGGGTATCCAGTTCGGCGCGGGTAACGGTTCGGTCAATTTCAACGTCACCGATACCAATCACCAGTTCACGGTGCCGATTTCCGGTCGTGGCACGATCGCCAATTACGCTGGGACAACCTGGTTAGCAGCTGATAATTCCGGCTTCTCCGGGGCCACCAACCTGTACGCCGGTACCCTCGGCCTGGATAACGACAACTCCATCGGTTCCAGCCTGGTATCGGTACTGGGTAACGCGACACTTGCCTATAACGACGCCGTCACCATTGCCAATGCCGTTAACATCACAGGCGTCAATACCCTGACAACGCTGACGGCGGACGGTTTTACGGCCACCCAGACCGGGGTAATCTCCGGCACCGGCAATCTGACCAAGGCGGGCGGCGGCACGCTGGCGTTGACGGGGACGAACACCTATACTGGCCAGACAACCATTTCTGAGGGCATTCTGGCGCTAAGCGGGACCGGGTCGATTTCGCAATCGAGTGTGGTCCAGGCCGATAGTGTGTTCGACATCAGCGGTGTCACCACCGGCTCTTCGGCAATCCGTTCGTTGAGCGGTGGCGGCAGCGTTCTGCTTGGCGACAACACGTTGATGCTGACGGCGGCAAACCACCTGTTTTCGGGCGTGATCTCCGGTACTGGCGGATTGCAGGTAACCAGCGGCACCGAAACGTTGAGCGGTGCAAACACGTATAGCGGTAACACTCTGGTTTCGAACGCCACGTTGCGTGCCGGAGCTGTCAACACCTTCAGTCCGGCCTCGCTGGTGACGGTTGCGGCAGGTGGTCTGCTCGATCTCAACGGGTTCAGCCAGACGATCCCCGGCCTTGACAATAATGGCACGGTACGCACCGGCGGTAACCCACCCGGCACGATCCTGACGGTTGCCGGCAATTATGTTGCCCACAGTACGCTGATCCTCAACACGACCTTGGAATCCGACGATTCTCCGACCGACCAGTTGGTGATCAGTGGCGCAGGACATACGGCGACGGGGACGACGCATCTTGTAATCGTCAACATCGACGGCGGGGGCGCGCAGACCATCGGCAACGGCATTCCGGTGGTGATCGCCGTCGATGGCGCCTCGACAGCGGGGGCAACCTTCGTGCAATCGGGGCGTATCGCTGCTGGAGCTTACGATTATCTTTTGTTCCAGAATGGTCTTGATGCGGATAGCGCGGATGGCAACTGGTACCTGCGCAGCACCATCACCGATCCGGGTGGCAGCGGTGGGCAGGTGCCGAATATCCGTCCCGAAGTGCTGCTGGTGACATCGGTTCCGCCCGTCGCAATGGAATATGGCTACACCATGTTGGGCACATTGCATGAGCGCGTCGGCGACGGCTATGCCCGCCCGGCTCTGCAACCGGTTTATGAAGAGCGTGTCGCATTCGACAAATCCGGACGGCGTCATGTGATGCGGATTCCGGTCTCGCCGCAGCTTGGCTCCTCCCGCACTCCCGTCTTCGCCGGAGCCTGGGGACGGTTGATCGGTGATCGCGGATTACGGGATAACGGTAGCGCCATCGCGCAACGAGGGCCAGACTATAGTTACACCTTCACCGGCATCCAGGCTGGCCTTGATGTCTATGGTCGGGAAACTCCGAGCAGCACGGATCGGGCCGGGTTCTATCTCGGATACGGCACTATCGACACTAACGTAAAGAACATCGTCGGCGGCAGCGCCGGCACGGTCGACATGGACGCCTATACCCTCGGCGCATACTGGACGCATCAGGCCACGCAGGGCTGGTATACAGATGCGGTCTTGCAGGGAACCTGGTATTCGGCGACTGCCACCTCGACACTTGGCCAGAGGCTGAAGCCACACGGCTTTGGGTTTGTCGCCTCGCTCGAAGGCGGCTACACCATTAATCTCGGCGATGGTCTGACAATCGAGCCGCAGGCTCAGCTTGCGTACCAGACAAGTTCGTTCGATGATGCGCGCGATGCGTTCGGTCGGTTCCAGTTCAATGATGACGACAGCCTGCGTGGACGGATTGGCGTGCGTCTGACGAAGACCTGGAACAACGGCACAGATGCCGAGCCGCTTCTGACCAAAGTATGGGGTCGGGCGAATGTGTGGCATGAATTCATGGGCGACAGTTCGACAACGACCACAGCTCTGAACGGGATCAATCCGGTGACAATCCCGTCGAACCTCGGCGGCACCTGGGGCGAAATTGGTGCTGGCGTCACTGTGCAGACTGCCAGAAACGTCTCTATCTTCACCACCGGCTCCTACAGCCACTCTCTGGACAATCGGGGTCGCGAGGGTTGGAGCGGGCGTGTCGGACTGACATTCAAATGGTAAGCTGGCAAGAAAAACCGCTCCAGCTTTTCACCATCACTGCATTTTATTCCGTTCAACCGGCTTCTTTCAAACAGGGTGCCAAACAGGGTGCATAGGCGCGTCCATGCGAAAGAAGCCGGTTTCAACGGCGTCCGAATTCCTTTATCATGTCTGTAATCCTTATATCGTGCCGCAAACGGTGGTAGCCGCCCGGTTGCAAGGCGGTCTCCTCAGGAGTTCAAGAATGTCGGTGCCTGCATCGTCCCAGCCCCAGACAGCTGTTCCGGAAGGTTCGCCCGTCCAGATAGAAACTGAAAATTTCTGGCTGCGTAGCCTGAATGTCCAGGATGCCGGGCCGCGCCTCCTGCAATGGCTGAATGATCGGGAGATACTGGATGCCCTCAACTTGCCGGATCTGCACTTCACTCCTGAACAGTTGCGTCAGTTCATCTCCGGATTCAACAACTATAACAATTACATCCTCGGCATTTTCAGCAAGGCCGAGGAGATAATGATCGGCTTCTACACCATTGATGTGAATCCCCAGCACCGCACCGGGCAACTGACCGCCGCCATCGGTGACAAGGCCTTCTGGGGCAAGAACATCATGCCTGAAATCATCCTTGCGATCCGCGATCATTTCTTTGCCTGTCGTAGTGTAGATAAACTATCCGCGCGCGTTCTGGCGCATAACCGGAGAGTGATTTTCAACTTTATCGGTTCTCCGGATTTCATTTTTGAAGCCCGTCTCGCGAAGGAATGCCTCGGCATCGACGGTAAACGGCTCGATCTCCTGATCTTCTCAGCGATCAAGGGCGAGAGCGGTTCCGGTAAATGATCGGTGCATTTCCGACCATTCCCGCGGCGCTTGATGCGGCGGCAGCGGGTGTCGGTGAGTTACGGTTTCACGATACGCACGGCACCGTCGAGCAGGTGCTTTCCTACCGGGCCTTGCGCGAAATGGCGCTGGCTGTGGCTTGCCGCCTGTCCGCCGCCGGGCTTGGTCATGGCGACCGCCTTGCCGTTGCGGCGGAAACCCGGCCCGAATTCCTTGCCCTTTTCTATGGCTGCCAGTATGCGGGGATAATACCCTGCCCCCTCCCCGTACGCTCCAATCTCGGCAACCCTGCTGTCTACGGCGAGAAAATTGCCGCGATGCTACGCGCAGGCAATATCCGGACGATGGTGGAGCTGCCGCGCCAATCCGGGCTTGACATGGCGACGGAGAACGCCGGGGCAGCGCTGATTCCGTTTGATAGCCTGATACAATTGCCGGCAGGTCCGCTGCCGATACCGTCCGACCCCGATGACATTGCCTATATCCAGTTTTCCTCCGGCTCGACGGCGCATCCTAAAGGCATCGTCATCACGCACCGGGCGGTTTCTGCCAATGTGACGGCCATCCTGACCCACGGTTTGCGCCTGACCGCAACGGATCGTGCTTTTTCGTGGCTGCCTTTCTATCATGATATGGGACTCGTCGGCTTTTCCATCGCACCGATCTACGGGCAATGTTCGGTCGATTACCTTACCGCGCTGGCTTTCGCCCGCCGCCCGGTTCTATGGTTGCGGCTGATGGCAACATATGGTTCCACCATCACCTATGCGCCGAGTTTCGGCTATCGACTGGCGGCGCAGCGTTATCGCAGTGAACCGGAGACGATCGATCTGTCGCGTCTGCGCGTGGCCGGCATTGGCGGCGACATGATTCGAGCTGATATTCTCGGCTTTTTCACTGAGGCGCTACGTGAGACGGGCTTCAGGAAAGAAGCCTTCCTGCCAAGCTACGGCATGGCCGAAGCAACGCTCGCCGTGTCCTTCGGCGAAACCGGCAAGGGCATTGAAATCGACCATGTCGATAGGGAAGCGGCGGAAGAAGCGGGCGATATCCGCATCGTTGCGGAGTCGAATCCGCAAACGGGACGCAGTTTTGTTTCCTGCGGGTATCCCCTGCCCGGCATTGACGTGCGGATTGAGGACGATATGGAGTCTCCCCTACCGGATATGCGAATTGGACGCATTCGGGTACGGGGAGCAAACCTGACACGCGGTTATGCCGACGA
>JAVBRX010000097.1:0-8222 GCA_031547465.1 Microvirga sp.
GGGCATGACCGGTCTGTCTTCGGTTCCGTGGATTGTTCGATTCGATGAGTAAACACTGGCCAGATTGCTGCGTTCTACAGGAGCGCCTACAATCTTCAAAGCAAAACGATCCACTCCGCAAATTCTACTAGAGCGCGATCCGATCAAATTGCATCGGATTGCACTCTAGCTTTCCTTTATTTACCGCATTTTCTTGCGTCGAACCGGTGGCCACTTCGGCGGAAAATACTCTATTCCTGTGACAGAACCGCCAGCGTCGCTCCTTGTCTTACCTGTTCGCCGATCTGAGCGGATAATTCGAGAATCGTTCCAGCCTGCGATGCCGTCAGGATATGTTCCATCTTCATCGCTTCAATGGTGAAAAGTCGCTCGCCCCTGGCGACACGATCCCCGACTTGCCGGTAAACCGCGACGACCCGGCCATTGAGCGGTGCTTTGATGTCGGCTTCACCCTCCTCCGCCTCTCCCTGCGGCAACCCCAATCGGGTCTGGGCGATATGGAGATGCCATCCTTCATCAAGAACAAACATCTCCCCTTGATTTTGCCCTTCGCCTCGGACGATCTCCATAGGCAAAGCCCCGGATGCAGGCTGCGGCCCGGCTTCACCCCACGTCACCGACACGAGAAGCGGCTCCCCGTCTACGACGATACGCTCTCTGGTTTCACGCCGTTTGCCGAGTTGGAACGCCCGGTTATCCGCCCAGGGGTCCATCCAGCCCGATGAGTTCATCGCCTCATCGCCTGGCATCCTTTGCCTCACCAAAGCCGCCGCGCCTGCGGCAATGGCAGTCTGCCGCCGTTCCGGCAGCCAGGTCGTGAATTCATCGATATGCTCATCGATAAAGCCCGTATGGAGCGGATTAGCGTGAAAAGCAGGGCTGGAACACAGACGCCGCAGCAACGGCAGATTGGTCTTGACTCCGGCGATACGGATCGTTTCGAGCGCATTCTGCAACGTTTTCAGTGCCGCAGTTCGATCCAGGCCCCAGGTTATTATTTTCGCCAGCATCGGGTCATAATGCGTCGACACATTGCTCCCCGTCCCGATAGCTGCCTCAAGCCGGATCGCCTCGTCCTCCGGCAAGGTCAAAGCAGCCACCACTCCGGTCGAGGGCAGAAAACCGCTGGCCGGATCTTCGGCATAAAGCCGCGCTTCGAACGAATGTCCGGAAGCGACAATATCGCCCTGCCCAAACGGCAACCGTTCACCCTGTGCCACGCGGATTTGCCATTCCACAAGATCAAGGCCGGTGATTTCCTCCGTCACCGGATGCTCCACCTGCAAGCGAGTGTTCATTTCTAGAAAATAGAACGCTTCCCCCGCAACCAGAAACTCCACCGTTCCAGCCCCGGCATAATCGACAGCACGCGCAAGATCAGTCGCCGCTTTCGCCATGGCATTGCGTAATTCGTGCGACAGACCGGGGGCCGGTGCCTCCTCTATCACCTTCTGGTGTCGACGCTGCAATGAACAGTCGCGGTCGAACAGATGCACGACATTGCCGTGACGATCTCCGAAAACCTGAACCTCGACATGCCTGGGAGTTGGAATATATTTCTCGATCAATACGATATCGTCGCCAAACGCACTTTTCGCCTCGCGACGGGCTGCGGCACAGGCCGCCTCAAAGCCGTCCGCTTCGTCCACCCGCTTCATGCCCTTGCCACCGCCACCAGAAACCGCCTTGACGAGAACGGGATAACCGATCTCCATTGCCTGTTTCCTGAGAAAATCATTGTTCTGCCGTGTGCCATGATAGCCGGGAACGACTGGCACGCCGAGGCTTTGCGCCATGACCTTGGCTGCATCCTTTGCCCCCATCGTCCGCATGGCAGCGACAGACGGGCCGATGAAAACGATTCCAATTGCCTCGCACGCTTCCGCAAAAGCGGCATTCTCCGCCAGAAAGCCATAACCGGGATGGATCGCCCCGGCCCCCGTCTGTCGTGCCGCAGCCAGAATCCGGTCGATGGCGAGATAGCTTTCAAACGCCGGAGCAGGGCCGATACATGTGCTGGCATCCGCCTGTCGCACGAACGGCGCTGCCGCATCGGCATCAGAATAAACGGCAACGGATTTCAGGCCGAGACGACGCAGGGTGCGGATGATACGGCTGGCAATTTCGCCGCGATTGGCAATCAACACCGTGTCGAATGTCGGCAAAGTCCCCTCCACCAATCATGCTGGCACCGCCTCATCAGGATAAGGCGACGCTTCACATAACTGGTGTCGGCAACGGTCCCGGCAAGCGGTCAGCCGGATGGGATCAGGACAGGCGGGCAAGAGCCTCGGTAATCTTTGCCTTCCGTGCCAATGCTTCGTCCTTGCGCTCACGCTGCTCCTCGATCACCTCTTCCGGTGCCCGGGCAAGAAAATCGGCATTGGAGAGCTTGGCATCGACCTTCTTCACCTCGCCGTCGAGCTTCACCAGTTCCTTTTCAAGGCGTTGGCGTTCAGCGGCAAGATCGACCACACCTTCGAGCGGCAGCGCAGCGATGCCGCCGCGCACGATCAACTGCACCGAGCTTTTTGGCGCAGCGTCGGCAAAACCGATTTCCGACAGACGAGCCAGGCGTTTCACCATGTCGCCCCACCGGGTAGCGCGTTCGCACACGTCTTGAGGAGCGGCAACCAGCAGGAGCGGAATTTGTGCTGCCGCCGGAACGTTCGTTTCTGACCGCGCCGAGCGGATTTCCGCCACGAGATCGACTACCCAACCGATTTCCGCGTCAGTGCGGGCGTCCTCCAGGGCCGACAGATCCGACCAAGGCGTCAAAGCCAGCAACGTTTCGCGCGGCGGGCCGTCCTCACCCTTCACCGCCCACAATTCTTCTGTGAGGAATGGCATGAACGGATGCAGCAGCTTGAGGATTTCATCGAATACAAAGGCACTACAAGCCCGCGTTTCGGTTTTAGCCGGGCCATCCGCCCCTTGCAGAACCGGCTTGGCCAGTTCCAGATACCAGTCGCAGAACACATTCCACACAAACCGGTAGGCGGCATTGGCGGCATCGTTGAAGCGATAGGAGCGGATGGACTGCGTCACTTCGGCGACCGCCTTGGCACATTCGCTGAGCGCCCATTTGTTGAGCGTCTCCGTAACCGCCTTCGGGTCGAACCCGGCAACACGGGCACAGCCATTCATTTCGGCAAACCGCGCCGCATTCCAGATCTTGGTCGAAAAATTACGATACCCCTCGACGCGCTGCACCGACAGCTTGATGTCGCGCCCCTGCGCCGCCATTGCCGCCAGGGTGAAACGCAGGGCATCGGCACCGAACTGATCCACAAGATGCAGCGGATCAATGACATTACCCTTGGATTTCGACATCTTCGCGCCCTTCTCGTCACGGACGAGGGCGTGGATGTAGACGGTGTGAAACGGCGTTTCATCCATGAAGTGCAGGCCCATCATCATCATCCGGGCCACCCAGAAGAAAATGATGTCGAAACCGGTGACAAGCACGTCGGTCGGATAATGGCGCTTGAGTTCCGGCGTTTTTTCCGGCCAGCCGAGAGTCGAGAATGGCCACAAGGCCGAGGAGAACCAGGTGTCGAGGACATCTTCGTCGCGGCGGAGCGGAACATCACGGCCATGCCTGGCACGGGCGGCGGCAAGTGCTTCTGCCTCGCTCGCGGCGACGAACACGCCCCCTTCCTCGTCGTACCAAGCGGGAATCTGGTGTCCCCACCACAATTGCCGCGAGACGCACCACGGTTCGATGTTCTCAAGCCATTGAAAATATGTCTTTTCCCAACTCTCCGGCACGATCTTGGTCTTACCGTCGCGCACGGCCTTCAGGGCGCGTTCGGCAAGCGGCCTGACATTCACGTACCATTGATCGGTGAGATACGGCTCGATGACGACGCCGGAACGGTCGCCATGCGGCACGGCATGGACATGCGGCTCGATCTTTTCCAGAGCCCCCCGTTCCTCCAGCATGGCAACGACGCGCTTGCGCGCTTCGACCCGGTCGAGGCCATGCAGGACAAGGATTGCATCGAGATCAGGCGATGACGGTAGATTGTCGAGGAACGCTTCGTTCCCGGCAATGGCAATTTGCGCCTCAATATCGAGAATATTGATGAGCGGCAGCTTATGGCGCTTGCCGACATCGAAATCGTTGAAATCGTGCGCCGGGGTAATTTTCACCGCACCCGTGCCCTTTTCCGGGTCAGAATAAGAGTCGGCAACAATGGGAATGCGCCGCCCGACCAAGGGCAGAATCGCAAAGCGCCCGATCAGATCGGCATAGCGCTCGTCGTCCGGATGCACTGCCACGGCAACGTCGCCGAGCATAGTTTCCGGGCGGGTCGTCGCCACGGTGATGAAACGGTCAGGCTCACCATCGATCGGGTAACGGATGTGCCAGAGGCTGCCCTTCACCTCCTCCTGCACGACTTCGAGATCGGAGATCGCCGTCTGGAATTTCGGATCCCAGTTGACGAGGCGCTTGTCCTTGTAGATCAGTCCCTGCTTGTGTAGATCGACAAACACCTTGAGGACGGCTTTCGACAACCCCTCGTCCATGGTGAACCGCTCACGCGACCAGTCGCAGGATGCGCCGAGGCGCTTCAACTGGTTGACGATCATCCCGCCGGATTCCGCTTTCCACTCCCAGACCCGCCGGACAAACTCCTCCCGCCCGAGACTGCGACGATGGATCTGCTTCTCCATCAACTGGCGCTCGACCACCATCTGCGTGGCGATCCCGGCATGATCCATGCCCGGTTGCCAAAGCACGTCCTTGCCTTGCATCCGCTCGAACCGGCACAGGATATCCTGCAGCGTGTTGTTGAGCGCATGGCCCATGTGCAGGGAGCCGGTGACGTTTGGCGGCGGAATGACGATGGTGTACGGCTCGGCATCTTTTCGCTCGGGACGTCCGGCCTTGAAGGCGTCGGCGTCCCGCCAAAGGGCTGCGATGCGCGCCTCGACGGAGGCGGGGTCGAATGTTTTTTCCATCGTCTGAAACCGGTCAATGTAAGGACGTATCTTTCGGCAAAGAACCGAAAGACGGCAGCGAAGTCAATATCAGGAATAACGTTTTTACAGAACCGGTTGCGTAACGGGCAACGATCTCATCCGCCCCTGCGACTGACCCGTTCGATTTCCTTCTGCACCGCCTGCTCGACAATCTTGGGAAGGTTGGCGTCAAGCCAGTCCTTCAGCAGCGGGCGCAGCATCTGCGTCACCAATTCCTCCATGGTGACCGGTTTTGCCACACTGATCTGCTGGGTCAACTTTTCGAACGACGACGATATGGCCGCATTTGTCTGCTGTGCCAACAACGGTTGGGGTTGTGGAGGTTGTGGCTGCTCCGGCTCCCTTGCTTGCAGACTGGCAGGAGGCCTGCTCCAACCCTGAGTCTTTACGGCAAGCTGTTCTTCGACGGCAGTGTCTGGAATCGGAGCCTGAGACTGGAGCCTTTCAACTGCCGTCTCCGCAGACCG
The DNA here is from genome assembly GCA_031547465.1 of Microvirga sp. Classification (GTDB taxonomy): domain Bacteria; phylum Pseudomonadota; class Alphaproteobacteria; order Rhizobiales; family Beijerinckiaceae; genus Hohaiivirga. The sequence continues at coordinate 5,457 of JAVBRX010000097.1, forward strand.
GACAACGCTGTGCTCAGCATTCGACTCCATACGGAGCGAATCTTCGAACCGTGCCGGGACGGGGGCAATATTTCCTTGCGGCAAAGCAGCGGCCTGAGCAGGTGGTGGTTGAACGGCTGAACGTGCCTCGACCCCTTCCTGATCCTCCGCAATGATGCGGCGGATAGACGCCAAAATCTCCTCAATGGAGAGATCTTGTTCCAAGTCTTTCGGCCTAGAAACACTCATGACACACCGTAAAACAGAGCAAACCCGCCATCCCAAACGAGGAGAATCACCTCATGTCAATCCTCGACGATTATTTCACCTTGGAATGGCTGCCATGCAAGACCGGTAAAGAAGCGAAACAAGAAATACACGTCTTTATTCGTCATGAATTCGTTCAAGTGAACAGCGACAGGCGGACAACCGCATCGATCACCCTATGACTCGGATACGAAAACGCCGGGCAAAGACCCGGCGGTTTTCTCAACATTCACGGATAAGCTCCTGAAAATGGGGCAGTTTCCCTGAATATCCCCACTCCCTTTAGCGACCATCAGGCGTAGTCGTTCCCCACCACAGATCCTTGACCTGCTCGAAGTGAACTTGCGGGTCGTAAAGCTCAACTTTCAGTCTCATAGACCTGGCTGTCAGTTTGCCCATGGCCTGAACCACCGCATAGGAGGCAACCACCCGATCACGCTGGGCGGTAATCAGATTAACACGGGAATTGAGTAATTCCTGTTGCGCGTTCAGAACATCAAGTGTCGTGCGCTGGCCGACGCGCGCTTCCTCACGGACACCGTTCAGTGCCACTTCGTTGGCCTGAACCTGCGCCAAGGCGGCAGCGATCTGCGCCTTCGCCGCTTCCCATTGCCCCCAAGCGGAAATGATGGCGGCTCGAACCTGATCGCGGATCGAATCGGCCTGCAAGCGAGCCTGACCCGCCTGTTCCTTCGATTGCCTTGTGCGCGCCGATACATCGCCAGCCTGATAGATCGGCACCGACAGAGTGGCAACGACGGATGCCGAGAAGCGTTCGTCACCGGGAACCGAGGTCGAATATCGCTGCGACACCCCACCGGTCACGCCAAGATTGGGGTAGAATTCTCCCTCGACGACCTTCACCTGCAATTCGGCGGCATCGACGGAATGAAGCGCGGAAATGATCGCCGGATGCTCACGCAATCCGAATGCCAGCGCCGCATCGAGCGATTTCGGAATGCCCTTTTCAAACGGACGCCCTGGGCTGAGCTTCTGCGGCTGGACGCCGATCACCTGACGATACACGGCGATGCTCAACCGCAGATTGGCCTCGGCAGCGCTTTCCTGCGAACGCGCACCAGCCAAGCGGGCTTCCGCCTGCGCAACGTCGGTACGAGTCACTTCACCGACATTGAAACGGTCCTGCGTCTGGCGCAACTGCTCCGCCAGCACTTCAACGTTATTGCGCTGCAGATTAAGAATGGCCGTATCCCGCAGGACATTCATGTAAGCCTGTGCAGCGTTGAACAGAATATTCTGCTCGTCGTTACGTAGAGCCTCTCGGGCGCCGAACACCTGCGACTCAGCCTGCCGGACAGAATTCGTCGTCTGGAAACCGTTGAAAATATTCTGATTGACCTGAAGGCCGATGCCGCGAGAGTTCAGAGACCGACTCGTATCTCCGGCCACGCCGGGCAACTCACTTTCGCTATAAATGCGACCGATATCGGCGGAAGCGCCAATTGTCGGCCTATAGCCAGATTTTGCCCGGGCGACATTTTCGTCCGTAGAGCGGACACCAGCCCGTTGCGCATTCAAGGTCGGGTTCGATGCATACGCCTTGGCCAGTGCGCCTTCAAGCGTTTCCGCCAAGGCTCCCGCCTGAAACATAAAAAGGAGCGAGGCAGTTGCTGCTCCCAGAAGGAGGCCTGCTCTTGTTGTCCGGTTCCGTCCGATCACGCTCGCACCCTTTGCTTCAAAACGCATACCTCGTCACGGAACATCAGGATGGCGAATCACGTCAGTGACGCCTGCCCCCATTAGGCCGCCCAGTATGGTTCATAAACAGTAAATCAGCCTCGACAATAGCCGGAAACACTCCCGACGCAACAGCCCTGACGACTAATGGCTGCTTTTTCCAGTACTCATGGCGCAAAAAAGCGACACTGCTCAATTAGGGCAAGATCGACTATCGCCTATAACCGCGGCGCGGCCCACAGCAAAGTTTCCAGTCAAGTACCTGAAAAACCGGGAGAATAGCAAATAGAACATGAAATGCGCATCGCGCACGGAATCCCTGTTAGATTGTATAGTATTGTCCAACAAAGCCAACAGCCACGGAAACGACTTCGCCCCGATCAAATCGTATTATTTCTTGGGGTATAAGGTCACACCCTCAAAAAACGAATCCTGGCTTACCACCAAAAGCGGCAAGAACCGGTGCCGCCGCATCAAACAGTTCCCGGCAACTGATAGCCTCGCCCGAGCGGGAATACAGGCAGACATGCGGCCTCGGCCCCTCGCCTGTCAGACATACGAGCTTGCCGCCATCCTTCAACTGACGGATGAGGTAATCCGGGCGAAATTCGACGGTCCCGTTGATCAGGATCGCATCATAAGGCGCGCTGGCGACCCAGCCGCGTTCGAGCGGACCGGAAACGACCTTCACGCCCGGGAAATCCTTCAGCCGCATCCGGGCGGCCGCTGCCATGGCTTCGCTCGCCTCCATCGCCACGACGAGAGCGCCCATCTCGCTCATGACAGCGCTCGAATAGCCAAAGCCACATGCCAGATCGAGAC
>JAVBRX010000163.1:0-3542 GCA_031547465.1 Microvirga sp.
CAGGGCTGCCGTGCGGCTGGCCATAAGGAGGACTGGCGACATGACGAAATATGTAGGCGCGATCGACCAAGGGACCACGAGTTCGCGGTTCATCGTTTTCGATCGCAAGGGAACCATCGTTTCCGTGGCGCAGAAGGAACACAAGCAGATCTATCCCAATCCCGGCTGGGTCGAGCACGATCCGATGGAAATTCTGCGCAACACCGAAGAAGTGATTGCCGATGCTCTGAAGAAGGCCAAGCTGACGACTGCCGATCTGGTGGCCGTCGGCATCACCAACCAGCGTGAAACCACGGTCGTCTGGGAAAAAAAGACCGGAAAGCCAGTCTATAATGCTCTTGTCTGGCAGGATACCCGTGTCAACCAGTTGGTCGCCGAATTCGCCAAGGACGGTGGTCAGGACCGCCTGCGCGCTAAGACAGGCCTGCCGCTGGCAAGCTATTTCAGCGGCTTGAAGATCCGCTGGATCCTAGACAATGCTCCCGGTGTGCGCGCCAAGGCTGAAGCGGGCGAGATCCTGTTCGGCAATATCGATACCTGGCTGCTGTGGAACCTGACCGGCGGCGTCAATGGCGGCCTGCATTATACCGATGTCACCAATGCCAGCCGCACCCAGTTGATGAACCTCATGACCCTCGATTGGGACCGCGAGATTCTCAAGCTCTTCAACATTCCGACCTCCGTTCTTCCGGAGATTAAGTCGTCGAGCGAAGTCTACGGCGATGCCAAGGGCGTACTGGCGGGCGTGCCGATTGCGGGTATCCTCGGCGACCAGCAGGCTGCCCTCGTCGGCCAGGCCTGCTTCCGCCCCGGCGAGGCCAAGAACACTTACGGCACCGGTTGCTTCATGCTGATGAACACTGGCACCAATATCGTCCCCTCTACCGCCGGTCTCTTGACCACGGTCGCCTACAAGTTCGGCAAACACGGCGCGCGTTATGCGCTCGAAGGCTCTGTCGCCATCACCGGGGCGCTGGTGCAATGGCTGCGTGACAACCTCGGCATCATCAAGGCTTCGAACGAAATCGAAGCTTTGGCGAAAACGGTTGAAGATAATGGCGGCATCTATTTCGTTCCTGCCTTCTCCGGACTGTACGCGCCGCACTGGAAGGAAAGTGCCCGCGGCGTCGTCTGCGGCCTCACCCGCTATGCCAACAAGGGGCATTTCGCCCGTGCTGCTCTGGAAGCAACCGCCTATCAGGTTCGCGAAGTTCTTGATGCGATGGAAAAGGATTCGTCCATCGCCATCAATGAATTGCGCACCGATGGCGGAATGGTTGTCAATGAAACCCTGATGCAATTCCAGGCAGATATTCTCCACGTTCCGGTGGTGCGTCCGCTCATCACGGAAACAACTGCCCTGGGGGCAGCGTATGCTGCGGGCTTGGCTACAGGTTACTGGAAGGATACAGATGACCTCGTCGCTAATTGGGGTGTCGACAAGACATGGAAACCTAAGATGGCGGAAAATAAGCGGGCGGAATTGTTCGCCAGCTGGAATAAGGCAGTGACTCGTTCCTTCGATTGGGTATCGTGAACGTCAAGCAACAAAACAACGCATCTGCGTTGAAGTATCGTGGAGGTTTAAATGCACTCAGCTTATATTGGTGAATTTTTGGGGACTATGGTCCTCATTCTTCTCGGTGATGGTGTCGTCGCCAACGTCGTTCTGAACCGGACTAAAGGTCAGAGTTCGGGCTGGATCGTGATTGCGACGGGCTGGGCTTTGGCCGTGCTCATAGGTGTGTTCGTCGCCAATGCGACGGGTAGTGCTTATGCGCATCTCAACCCGGCTGTCTCCATTGCCCACGGTATGCTCGGAATTGCATCTTGGGATATCGTTCCCGGATTGATTGTCGCCCAGTTTGCTGGTGCGTTCGTCGGTGCAGTCCTGGTTTATCTGCAATACCTGCCGCATTGGAGCGCCACCGAGGATCAGGGTGCCAAGCTTGCCGTGTTCTCCACCGGCCCGGCGATCCGCAATACCGGCGCCAACCTGATCAGCGAAATCATTGGCACCGCCCTTCTGGTGTTCGGTATCGCTGCCATCTTCAGCGTCGGCGTCAAGGGCGGCCCGACCGGCCCGGCCATTCCGACCGCTCTCGGCCCGTATATGGTCGGCATGCTGATCTGGGCGATTGGTCTGTCGCTCGGCGGTTCGACCGGTTACGCCATCAACCCGGCACGTGACCTGGGTCCGCGCATTGCCCATGCGATCCTGCCGATCTCCGGCAAGGGCGGTTCGGATTGGGGTTATTCCTGGATCCCGGTCGTCGGTCCGGTCGTTGGTGCCATTGCCGCGGCCATGCTGGTCAAAGCCTTCGTCATGTAAATTCGAACTGAAAACTATGCCGCCCGGTTTCTTGGGGCCGGGCGGCACGTCTGCCCAATCGAACACAATCGATTTGTATTTATCAAGAAATTGACATTCTCCGGCTTTCGGAGGCGAGTCTCCGTCGTCGGCGATGAATGGAGCGCACTGTCATGAAAAAACTCATCAACGACCCCGCCGCCGTCGTCAGCGAAGCGCTGGACGGGATGCTGGCGGCGCACGCCGATCTCATCAAGGTCAACAAGGAACCGGCTTTCATCACCCGCGCCGATGCGCCGGTGAAGGGCAAGGTCGCCATTCTTTCCGGCGGCGGCAGCGGCCATGAGCCGATGCATGGCGGCTTTGTCGGGCGCGGGATGCTTGATGCCGCATGTCCCGGAGCCGTGTTCACCAGCCCGACCCCGGACCAGATGCTGGAAGCCACCAAGGCCATCGACGGCGGGGCCGGGGTGCTGCACATCGTCAAGAATTATACCGGCGACATCATGAATTTCGAGATGGCTGCCGACCTTGCCAAGGAAGAAGGCATCAAGGTCGAGTCAGTCGTCATCAACGACGACGTGGCAGTGAAGGACAGCCTCTACACTGCCGGGCGTCGCGGCGTCGCCACCACCGTGCTGGCGGAAAAGATCTGCGGCGGCGCGGCGGAAGCTGGCCGGTCCTTGAGCGAGGTGGCGGAGCTTTGTCGCAAGGTGAACGCCAACGGTCGTACCATGGGCATGGCGCTGACCGCCTGTACGGTGCCGCATGCCGGTAAGCCGTCGTTCGAACTCGCCGAAGACGAAATGGAAATCGGTATCGGCATTCATGGCGAACCGGGCCGCCGCCGCGAGAAGATCAAGCCCGCCGACAAGATCGTCGAAATGCTGATGGAGCCTATCCTCGACGACCTGCCGTTCAAGTCCGGCGATGATGTTCTACTGTTCGTCAACGGTATGGGCGGCACGCCGTTGATCGAACTCTACGTTCTGTTCCGCAAGGCGCACGAAATCGCCACCAAGCGGGGCTTGAAGGTCAAGCGGCACCTCGTCGGTTCCTATATCACCAGCCTCGAAATGGCGGGTGCATCGATCACGCTGTTGAAGCTTGATGCGGAGATGACCAAGTATTGGGATGCTCCCGTCGTCACCCCGGCCCTGCGCTGGGGCGCGTGAGGCAAGTCATCCGATAAGGATGTCTGCACCCCGGTTGCGCCGCGCGTGCCCCCTAC
>JAVBRX010000069.1:0-3444 GCA_031547465.1 Microvirga sp.
CAGCGGCGAGAATTGCTGCTGCTTCAGGAGTTCCGTCAACCGCGCGCCGCGCGCCAGGAGGCGCTGCGTCGTGGCATCGAGGTCGGAGCCGAACTGGGCGAAAGCCGCCATTTCGCGATACTGCGCCAACTCGCCCTTGATCTTGCCTGCAACCTTCTTCATCGCCTTGGTCTGCGCCGAAGAGCCGACGCGCGACACCGACAGGCCGACGTTCACCGCCGGGCGAATGCCCTGATAGAACAGGTCGGTCTCAAGGAATATCTGGCCATCGGTAATTGAAATCACGTTGGTCGGGATGTAGGCTGACACGTCGTTGGCCTGCGTCTCGATGATCGGCAGCGCCGTCAGTGAGCCGGAGCCATTGTCCTCGTTGAGCTTCGCGGCACGCTCCAGCAAGCGCGAATGCAGGTAGAACACATCGCCCGGATACGCTTCGCGGCCTGGCGGGCGGCGCAGCAGCAGCGACATCTGGCGATAGGCAACGGCCTGCTTCGACAGGTCGTCATAGATGATGACAGCGTGCATGCCGTTATCGCGGAAGTATTCGCCCATGGCGCAACCGGAGAATGGCGCAAGATACTGCATCGGTGCAGGGTCGGAGGCGGTCGCAGCGACGATGATCGAATATTCGAGCGCGCCGTTCTCTTCGAGAGCCTTGGCAAACTGCGCCACCGTCGAACGCTTCTGGCCAACGGCGACGTAAACGCAGTAAAGTTTCTGCTTCTCGTCGTCACCCTGGTTGAGCGGCTTTTGGTTGAGGATCGTGTCGAGGACGATCGCTGTCTTGCCTGTCTGACGGTCGCCGATGATGAGTTCGCGCTGGCCGCGCCCGATCGGGATCAGGGCGTCGATGGCCTTGAGACCGGTGGCCATCGGTTCATGCACGGATTTGCGCGGAATGATGCCCGGAGCCTTGACGTCGACGCGCAAACGCTCGGTCGCTTTGATCGGCCCCTTGCCGTCAATCGGGTTGCCAAGGGCGTCAACGACGCGCCCCAGAAGCCCCTTACCAACGGGAACATCGACGATGGCGCCGGTGCGCTTGACGGTCTGGCCTTCCTTGACCTGACGATCATCGCCGAAGATCACCATGCCGACATTGTCGATTTCCAGGTTCAGGGCCATGCCGCGCACACCGGATTCGAACTCGACCATCTCGCCGGACTGCACGTTATCGAGACCATGACAGCGGGCGATCCCGTCGCCGACCGATAAAACCTGACCGACCTCCGAAACTTCGGCCTCGGATCCGAAATTCTTGATCTGCTCTTTCAGAATCGCAGAAATCTCAGCTGCGCGAATGTCCATCAGCGGGCCTCTTTCATCGCAAGACGAATGGAATTGAGTTTGGTGCGGACGGAAGCGTCCACCATGCGGCTACCCATCTTCACGACGAGGCCGCCAATAAGGCTTGGGTCGACAGTAATTTTCGCGGCAACGTCCGTTTTCGCGTATGCACGAAGCGTTGCTTCGATTTCTTTGGCGATTGCAGGCGTCGGTTCCTGCGCCACCAGCACTTCGGCCTGAACAATGCCCTTGGAGGCATCGACCAGCGTGCGGTAGGCGCGGATCATGTCGGGAAGCGCCGACAAACGCTGCTTGGAGGCGACGAGACGAACGAAATTCGCTGCGTAGCCCTTAATCCCGAGCGTGGCGAGAACGGCAGCCATCGCCTGTTCCTGCTGTTTGGCGGGAAATACCGGACTCTCGACCAGACGCCGCAAATCGGCGCTCTCGTCGATACAGGCGGCGACACGACCGAGATCGGTTGCAACCGCGTCGATTGTTTTCGTTTCCTGCGCCAGTTGAAACAGCGACAGGGCATAACGCCCCGCAACGCCTGAAACGAGTGTTTCCATTTGCGAACCGCTCTGGACCACCGGCATCCCTCAAAAACTTTTGTCGATCATATGCCGCACCCGATGTGTGACGGATGGCGAAACCCCATCTGTCCAAGGCGCAGCCTCGTTGCGAGACAAAACGTCTCGCCCCACGGCGACGGTGCACTAGCATGGGTTGATGGGGTGCGCAAGGCGACTTGGCCGTAGCGGAACGATCTTCTGCAAACCGTGCGCGACAAAAGCCTCATTCGCAACTCGCACAATTCCTCGTCGGTAATGGGCAATCACAACCGATACCTCCAGCCAACCATGGGTACCATGTAAAAATACAATGAAATCAAATGGAAAGAAATTACAGGAACGAATATGGATCCACGTCGACGGCTACCCGCACACCTCCTGATAGTTTGGGCGCATCCCGCAGCCAGAGACGCAGGAATCCTTGCAGATCGGCGCGTCTGTCCGCTTTGACCAGCAGGCGGAAGCGGTATTTTCCTCGAATCTGCGCCATCGGCGCTTCCGCTGGCCCCAGCACCGATACGCCGTCAGGCGGGCACGCCGCTCGGGCTAGTATCCTGGCATGGCTTTCTGCTATCGCCTTATCCCGTGCCGACACGATGATCCCCGCCAGACGCCCAAACGGCGGCAGCCCAGCAATTTCGCGCACCCGGATCTCTTCTGCGTAGAATCGCTCCCGGTCCCCGGAAAGTAAGGCTTTCAGAACCGGATGTTCCGGTTGCCAGGTTTGCACCATCGCCTCACCAGGCTTATCGCCCCGCCCCCCCCGGCCCGTCACCTGTTTCCAAAGCTGGAACGTTCGCTCCGCGGCCCTCGGATCGCCGGAGGTGAGGCCGATATCGGCATCAACGACTCCGACCAGCGTCAGAGAGGGAAAATTATGGCCTTTTGCGACTAATTGCGTACCGATGACGATGGGGAAGGCTCCCGTCGCCACAGCTTCCAGCTCACGTCGAAAGCGCTCCGCCCCCCCCGGCATATCGCTGGAAAGAACGATTCTGCGATGATCGGGAAACAGGTCTGCCGTCTCCTCGGCAATCCGCTCCACGCCAGGACCGCAGGGCACCATGGAATCGACAGATCCGCAGGCAACACAGTTCATCGGCATCCGCTCGATATGACCGCAATGATGGCAGACCAGCGTCCGGCGAAAGCGATGCTCCACCAGCCAGGCGGAACAGTTCGGGCATTCGTGACGATGGCCGCAGGCCCGGCACAGGGTCAGGGGCGAGTATCCGCGCCGGTTGAGGAAGAACAGCACCTGCTCGCCGCGCTCCAGCACCTGCCGCGCCCGCTCTTCCAGAAGCGGCGAGATCCAGCGCCCTTTCGGCGGCGCATAGCGCTTGAGATCGACCGCCTCGATTCGCGGCAGCACTCGTCCGCCGAACCGCTCCGGCAGATGCACGCCGCAATATTTGCCGCGTTCGACATTGACCAGGCTCTCAACCGACGGCGTCGCCGAAGCCAGAACCACGGCGCAACTCTCGATCCGCCCGCGCGCCACCGCCATGTCGCGGGCATGGTAGCTGACACCGTCTTCCTGCTTATAGGCCGCCTCGTGTTCCTCATCGACGATGATCAGGCC
>JAVBRX010000092.1:0-11403 GCA_031547465.1 Microvirga sp.
GCTTTGGCATCGCCGACGAGGTCGATCGGATTGGCGCGTGACCAGTTCTTCGGCAGAATGTCGTCAAGCGCTTTCATGGTCGTGGGCGAGAGTTCCGCCAACTCACCGTCGAGGTCAATCAGGCTGTCGACGCTGAGCACACCGAGGCCGCCGCCGTTCGAGACGATGGCAAGACGTTTGCCGGGGAACGGCTTCTGTCGCCCGAGGGCTTCCGCTGCCGCAAACAGTTCTTCGAGATCGTATACCCGCAACAATCCGGCGCGGCGGAAGGCGGCATCGTATACTTCATCCCGTCCGACAAGGGCGCCGGTATGGGTGGCTGCAGCCCTGGCCGCCTGCTCGTGTCGTCCTGATTTGATCACCACCACCGGCTTGGCGCGAGCGGCGGCGCGAGCGGCGGACATGAATTTCTTGGTGTCGGTGATTTCCTCGACATACAGCAGAATGGCGCGAGTATAGCGGTCGTTGGCGAAGTAATCCATGCAATCGGCGAAATCGACATCCATCTGATCGCCAAGCGAGACGACGGTCGAAAATCCGACTTTTCGCATGGCAGCCCATTCCACGAGGGATGCCGCAACCGTGCCTGATTGCGAGATGAAGGCCATGTCGCCAGGGGTGGCGCTACGCGAGGCAAAGCTGGCATTGAGTTTCGACGGGGTGGAAAGAACGCCGATGCAGTTCGGCCCAACGATACGGATACCGTGTTCCCGGGCGATGGCTTCGGTTCTGGCGGCAAACGAACCCGGCCCGTGTCCGAGACCGGTAGCGATGATCACGGCTCCGGCGACGCCTTTTCTCCCGGCAGAGGCGATGATCTCCGGCACGATCGCAGGCGGCGTCATCACAATGATTAGGTCCGGTGTTTCCGCCAGATTCTCCACCTTGTCGACGCAGGGGATGCCATCGACGGATTCAAAATCCGGATTGACGATTTCGATCCGGCCTTTGAAGCCGCCTTCACGCAGATTGCGCAGCACAGCCAGGCCAACCGAACCTTCGCGCGGACTGGCGCCGACGACGGCCACAGATTGGGGCGCAAACAGTTTTTCGAGGCGATAGGTACTCATTCCGGTCTCCCGCCCTGATCGGACGATCGATTGCGACGACATATGCCGCCTCCCGCCGTTGCGGCCAAACCGTTCAGGCCACAACCATCCGCCGACGGGAGATCGTTCCGTTGAATCCGGATTCTCCAGAACACCTGCCGGGCAGGATTGGGGAACCCGTCATTATAAGCCATCCATACCAGAGATTACCTCTCTTGTGCAAAAGCCCCTATCCTCAGAAGCCTTGTCCGAAAAGGGTTATTCCGCCAGCACGCGGGTCGGTGGGAACAGGATTTCGACCAGGGTTCCCTGACCTTGTGTGCTGGAGATGTGCAGGCGTCCGCGATTGGCTTCCACCAGCGCTTTTGTTAGCGGCAACCCGAGGCCGGTGCCGCCTTTCCTGCGTGATGTCGCCAGTTGACGGAATGGTTCCAGCGCTTCGCGGATTTCAGCGTCGTTCATGCCGATGCCGGTGTCGCGAACGCGAATTGCCGCCTCGCCGAAATCGGTGAGGGCCGTCGAGACGATGATCTGCCCGCCGGCTTCGGTGAATTTGATAGCGTTCGACAGCAGATTTAGGACAATCTGTCGCATCGATCTTTCGTCGGCTACAATAGGCGGAAGTCTCTTGAAATAACCGGTGCGGATCACCACCCGGCTCCGCGCCGCCTGTGGTTGCACAAGGGCGATGCACGAGGCGACAAGACTGTTCAGGGCGACGCTCGTCAGGCTCAACTCCATCTTTCCCGCTTCGATCTTGGCGAGATCCAGAAGGTCGTTGACGAGGCTCAGGACATGGCCGCCGGAGGCGTGCATGTCGTTCAGATAATCCTTGTAGCGTGGGTTGCCGATCGAACCGAATCGCTCCTCCATCATCACTTCGGCAAAGCCGATGATGGCATTGAGCGGCGTGCGGATTTCATGGCTGATTCTAGCAAGAAGCTCGGATTTCTGGGCATTCGCCGTCTCGGCGGTGCTCTTCGCCGCCATGAGTTCAGCTTCGGCTTTCTTGAAGCTGCTCAGATCCTTCAGCACGGTGCAGAATTTGCGAGCCGGGCCGTCCTTGATTTTACCCATGGTCATGAACAGTGGAATCGTGCCGCCCTGTTTGACCCGACCTGTGATCTCCCGACCGTTCAGAAGGCTTGCAATGCCGTTGGAACGCAGGCCTTCGAGATAATCCAGGGCGACGATATGGCTCTCGGCGGCAAGCAGGCAGGTGATCGCCTGATCGACGACCTCATCCCTGCGGTAGCCGAACAGAGCTTCCGCCGAGCGGTTGAGCGACAGGATTCGTCCGGTTTCGCCAAGCACGATCACGCCGTCGGCGGCAGTGTCGAGAATTGCTTCGAGTTCCTGGATGCGTTCGGCGCTTTGCTCGGGTTGCGCCATGGAGGCAGTATCGGCTCCGTTCTCCGGTTCATAATCGCGAAGCGGCGGGTCGTCTTCGGCATTCCGCCTGCCGACGAGCATCAGGCTTGCCGGCTTGCCTCCCCATGTCACCGATGACAAGCGGATGTTGACCGGGATCGCCCTGCCGTCTCGCGTCGAAAGTACCGGATAGGTCTCTTTCCGGTTGCCGGATTCATCGCCTGGGGCGATTGCCGGAGAGACCCGGAACAGATGCGCGACGCCACCAGCGCCACCGAAATCGTCGACGATGCCGTAGCCTAACCAGTCTAGCAGCAGGCGATTGGCAAATACGATCCGCCCGCCCTGCTGGACGATTACCCCCTCCGGCCATTGGTCGATGACCCGTAATTCGTCGGCAGACGGGCGCGGCGGGGAGCGGTTTTCCGGAGCGGGGAAGTATTCTTCGCTTGCCGGAAGCATGGGGGGGTGCGCCAGCGGTGCGGCAGGCAGGTTGTTCTGTGACGTGAGGGCTTGCTCGTCCGCTGTATCGACAGTGGCGGGGTGTGAGAACCGGTTTTCTTCGCTGCGGTTTTTCTCGCTAGGATTACGAGGTTGGCGCGGCCCGATGAACGTGGCCTCTTTCCAGTCAGCATGTCCGGAGTGGTCTTTTCCTTCAAGGGTGTTTCCGGCGAGTGCGCGGGCGATTTCGCGGAAAGCGATGCGCTCCGGTTCGGACAGGCCGCTTCGCTTGAGGTTGCTGTCCTTGACTGTTTGCGGGGGAGGGGCGATACCCGCTGTCGTCTCTTCCAGGGGGATTTCCGTTTGGAAGGTTTCCGTTTCAGAGGTGGATTTAAGCGGTTCCACCGCTGGTTCCTGTTCGGCGTTGAGACGGCAGAGTCCGAAACCACGGAAGCCGGCGATGGACCGGTCCCGTTCCAGTTTCGGTGTTCCGGACAATTCTATCGGAATCATCCGACGTTGGCCCTCCGGCCCGATTTTATCGAGCGGCCAATAAACGACGAGACCGCTCCAGGTTTTACGTCCCTGCAAGGCTCTGGCGATAGCACCGGATTGCGGTTCGTGCAGCGATGGGACGATCTCTTCCCAATGCCGTCCGAGAATATCGCCGCCCAGCGGGCCGACTGTTTCCGCCAGTTCCTTCGAGACCTCGATAAATCGGCCTGTGGCATCCGTCTGCCAGACAAATCGGAGGGTGATGCTGCGTTTTTGCGAAGGCGATGCTTTTTCGGTGGTAGGTTTCGCCATATTTTGTTGCGGTGCAATAAAGCGGGACGATTTCAGGGTGTCACCGGTCCGAGCCGTTACCAGCACTTTGCTGCCCGATGCGAGTTGCACCATACGGCAGGCGAAGATTGCGGGTGGAGCAAGCCCGGAGGGATCGAACTGCAATCGCTCCAGCCGCAGCCCTTTCTTCGGGGCAAGGCCGTTCGCCAGCGCTTTCAGGCGTTGGCGGGTGGAGGCAGGTAGCGGGTCGGTTTCGGCTGAAAGATTGCGGGTAAGCGAGCGGGCGGCATCGGACGACCAGAGGAGGGATTCACCATGTCGATCCCAGACAAGAATCGCTGCCCGGTCGGGAGGGGCCGATGCTGCAAAGGCGGAATCGCCCGCTAGAGCTGTTAGCGCCTCCTTGCCGTCGATCACGCGCGACTCCTTACATTACAAACCGTTATGGTTAACCGGACTGTGCCGAAGCAGAAAGGGGAATTTAGCGCAGATGATTACTTTTACATATATCTCAACGGATTGATGCCCCGGTTACCGAATGGAAAGGTTAATTTTGTTTTTTGCTCTTGATTGTGCAATGCACAATATTATATTGCGATGCACAATCAAACACGAGGACACACCCATGACAACCCAGTTCCCCCGTTATGAAATCCCCAGCGAGATGCGCGAGTTCGCTGAGAAGAGTGTCGAGCAGGCCCGCAAGGCCGTTGACGGTTTCATCGATGCGGCGCAGCGTGCCGCCGAGACGGTCGAGACTTCGGCTGAAACGGCCCAGTCGAGCGCCAAGGATTTCGGTAAGAAGGCTTTTTCCTACGCCGAGCATAACATCTCTTCGGCCTTTGACCTCGCCCAGAAGCTGGTCCGTTCGAAGGACATCAACGAGGCGATGCAGCATCAGGCCGAGTTTGCTCGCAAGCAGTTCGAATCGCTCCAGACGCAGGTTCGCGAGTTCGGCACCATGGCGCAGGATGTCGTTAAGGATGCGGTGAAGGACGTGGCCAAGGCCACGCCGAAGAAGCCGGTCTGATAATGGGTTAAAAGAATAAGCCGCTACGGCTTATGCGTGCCGTCGCTCCCGGCAACGGGAACAATCAGGAGCTGGCTCCGGCGCGCTTTCCACCTCTCCTTCGCCCCCGCAGCCTCCGTTGGGGCGGGCAATAGTGGAATGCTCCTAATGTCAAACTCGCTTGACTGATTGCCCTCAACTCCGGCCTGCATCCGCAGGCCGTTTTTTTTATCGTGGACAACGGATTTTGCCGGGAAGAGGCGGACCGGACGGAAAATTGCCGTTCCTTACCTCTTGTCTTTCTCCGATTTTCCGCTTAGTTTCCGCGCGCTCGTGTACGGGCAGCTGTAGCTCATTTGGTTAGAGCGTCGGATTGTGGCTCCGAAGGTCAGTGGTTCGAGTCCACTCAGCTGTACCATTCCCGGCCTTGGTATGCGTTCATATCGGCCTGTTCTCCGCAGTGTTGGTTGATTGATGTATTCGGGAGGTCTGTCAGAGGCCAAGGGAAATTTCGTATTTTCCTGCGTTCGCCGATAATCTGTCCATATCCCCCCTGAAATTGTTAAGAGCTTGACCATATAACCCCGGAGAGCCTCTTCGGCTCAAACCATTCATGTACGGACCTGCTCCAGATCGTCTGCCTTTGTCCCGATGCGCTGGTGTCTCCAGAAATCGGGCCGATGATGCGATGGAGAAGAAGGGGCCGGATTCGGCACAACCAGCGAATGCGATGGTCAGGCGATGAAAACGACGTTGTACTATTTCAAATGGGCATTCCTGTTCAGTGCTCTTGCGCTGGTACTTGGCGCGTTTCTGGGGTGGCGCTCGACCGGGACTCTCAACGGCGCGCTACATGATCTGTTCATCTGTTCGGTGCTGGCGGTTCTCGAAATCTCTCTGTCGTTCGACAATGCCATCGTTAATGCTAATAAACTGAAAGACATGACGGAGGTCTGGCGGCGGCGCTTCCTGACCTGGGGCATCATCATCGCTGTATTCGGGATGCGCATCGTCTTCCCGCTCATCATTGTCGTGCTCGCGGCGAAGATCGGTCCGATCGCCGCCATTCAACTCGCTGTTTCCCATCCGGAGGAATACGCGCGGATCATGACCGATGCGCATGTCAGCATCGCTGCGTTCGGCGGCTCATTCCTGATGATGGTGACATTGTCATTCTTCTTCGATGAGGAAAAGGATGTGCACTGGATCCATTTCATCGAGGACCGTATGGCGCGGGCCGCCAGCATCCGCGGTATCGAGGTTGCTTTCGTACTGATCCTCATTACGGTATTTTCAACGTTTCTTGAAAGCCCGAAGTCGGAAACTTTCCTGCACGCGGCGATCTACGGCCTGATTACGTTTCTGGTCGTGGACATTCTCGGCAGTGTCCTCGATTCAACGCAGAAGGCGATTGCCGGGGCGGCTAAAGGCGGTTTCGGGGCGTTTCTATATCTGGAAATGCTCGACATGAGCTTTTCGTTCGATGGCGTTATAGGCGCATTCGCCCTGTCTCAGGATCTGTTCATCATCGCCATCGGTCTCGGCATCGGTGCCTTGTATGTCCGCTCCATGACCATCATGCTGGTGGAAAAGGGAACGTTGTCGGAATATCGTTATCTGGAGCATGGGGCGTTCTACGCCATCCTGTTCCTGTCCGTCGTCATGTTCGCACAGACGCTGGTTCATATTCCAGAAGTCGTGACGGGACTGTTCGGCGCGCTGCTGATCGGTGTGTCGCTGTGGGCTTCCATTCGCTATAACAATGGTAATTCGAAGGAAGAGACCGAGAGCGGGCAAAGCTGAACGGGGGACCGACCGGACCCTCTGGATTCCGGCCTTACGCCTTCCATCCGGATCCGGGCGAGGATGCTCCGCGCAATCCCTGGGTGCCGGAAAACCGCTCAATGATGCGTTTGTCCAGACTGTCGCGTACCCGACGGTAGGAATCGAGGATCTGCTCTCGGCTGCCGTGAACGATAGTTGCGTCCTGGGTCGGCCAGTATTCAACGGCGATGGCGTTGGTCCGGGTTAGTTCAAGCGCGGCGTGATGCGCCTCCGGCGAAAGGGTGACGGCGAGATCGAAATTTAATCCCTCCCATTCGATCAGATCGTCGAGGGTCGTTACCTTGTGCTTCGAGAGATCGATGCCGATCTCACCGAGGACCACATTGGTGAAAACATCCGGTTCGCCATGGCGGATTCCTGCCGAACGCACGTAAAGGTTATGGCCGAAGTAATGCCGCGCCAGAGCCTCAGCCATGGGAGAGCGCACCGCGTTCATAGCGCAGAGGAACAGCACCGAATGCACTTTTTTCGGTGCTTCCTGAACGATCAACGGGGCGCTCGCCGCCAAAGCCTTCAACTCCGCCGGTGCAGGACATAGATCAGCGTGAAGAGCCGGCGGGCGGTATCGTGGTCGAGCGCAACCTTGCCCTTGAGGCGCTCGCACAGCAAATCAGCCGCTTCATTATGCAGGGCGCGGCGCCCCATGTCCAAGATCTCGATCTTGCTTGGCGGTGCTGTCCGGATGGCGTCGAAATAGCTGTCGCAGAGGATGACATAATCGCTGATGCGCTTGCGGAACGGCGACAGCGATAGGTAATGGGTGATGATCGGCGCGCCGGATTTGTTGCAGATTTCAAAACACAGCTTATGCTCGACAAGACCGAGCCGCAGATTATACGGGCCGCCGTCATATCCTTCGATCGCAAAGGAATTGCGTTCAAGCAGGTCGTAAATGGCGGTTTTGCCTTCATGTTCCTGATCCGGATCACCGCGTAGGTCCAAGGCATCGTCCAGCGAGATCGACGCCAGACGATTTGTACCTTTGTAAACCAGGGACGTTTTCTCCGGCGAGCTCATACCCCCTCCGGGTTGATCCGATTCCAGCCGTTTTCGCGAAACGTGCCAACAGGAGACGAATGGGCAATGTGCTGGACCTGTCGCCGATGTCGATGTCGCATATGGTCACTGACCTACAATGGCGCAGCCGCAACCAGGGTGAAAACGCAAGGCATCTGTCACTATCGGCATGATGTTGGTCGGATCCGCGGTTGAAGGTTTCGTCCTGAGTTGCTAATGGGCAGTTTTCAGCAATAAAGCTATGCTTTGTGGCAAAGTAACGTGTTATTAGTTTAAAATTTCTCCAAAAAAAGCGCATTTATTCCATGCCGCTGGAGATAGCGGATTTTCTGATCGTTCGCAAGTACAAGGTGGGCAAGCAGCAGGTGGAACTGAGCGCCTTCGGAAGCGGTGCTGGAAACCGGGACAAATCAGGATTCGAGCCGTGTCGATACCGACAGGGCATGCGCATCGAGACCTTCGGCGCGCCCCAGAGCGACGGCGGCAGGGCCGAGTGTGCGCAGCGATTCCCGGCTGCATTTGAGGATTGAGGTCCGCTTCAGAAAATCGAATACGCCAAGGCCGGATGAGAACCGTGCGGAACGTGCCGTCGGCAGCACATGGTTGGGGCCGCCGACATAATCGCCGATGGCTTCCGGTGTATAGGCGCCAAGGAAGATCGCTCCGGCATTGCGAATTTTCGCCGCCAGCGCTTCTGCGTTCTCCGCTTCGATTTCTAGATGTTCGGGAGCAATCCGGTCGCATAGGGGAACGGCGTCTGCCAGCGACGGTACGACGATGATCGCGCCGAAATCATGCCAGCTCGCTTCGGCGATTTGCCGGCGTGGCAGGGTTGGCAGCAGGCGCTCCACGGCCTTGCTCACGGCATCGGCGAGGGTGGCGCTGTCGGTGATGAGGATCGACTGTGCTGCCGCGTCGTGTTCGGCTTGCGCCAGAAGATCACTGGCGAGCCAGTCGGCATTGGCGGTTTTGTCGGCGAGGATCAGCACTTCGGACGGTCCGGCGATCATGTCAATTCCCACCTGGCCGAACACCCTCCGCTTGGCGGCGGCGACATAAGCGTTGCCGGGGCCGACGATTTTCGCCACTGGGGCGATGGTTGCCGTGCCATAGGCCAGCGCGGCTACGGCCTGTGCGCCGCCGATACGATAAATCTCATCGATACCGGCAATTTTCGCGGCGGCGAAAACCAGCGGGTTGATCTCGCCGCGCGGCGTCGGCACCGCCATGACGATGCGCGGCACCCCGGCGACCTTGGCCGGAACGGCGTTCATCAGCACCGATGATGGATAGCTCGCCGTGCCACCCGGCACATAAAGCCCTGCCGATTCCACAGCTGTCCAGCGCCAGCCCTGCGTTACACCGAGAGTATCGGTGAAGCTGGCATCCTCCGGCTTCTGTCGACGGTGGTAATCTTCGATACGCTGTTTCGCCAGGTGCAGGGCATCGACTGCCTCGCGTGGGGCGGCTTCGGCGGCCTCAGTAATCTCGGCTGCCGATATGCGCAGGGTTTGCGGTGTCAGAGTCTGGTGGTCGAAGCGGGCAGTATAGTCGATAATCGCAGCATCGCCGCGGGTAACGATGTCGCCGATAATGTCGCGCACGGCCCGGTCCACATCCTCGGAGACCTCCCGCTTCATGGCCAGAAGTTGCACGAAGGCGTCGGCGAAATCCGGCGACCGGCTATCCAATCTCAGCGGCATCGGCGTCTCCTGAAAACCATCGTCATGTGTCTGCGCGACCGGTATCGAGATCCATCAACTGCGCCTCGATACATTCTACATCGAGTTGTATCGAGCCCCCGCCTTCGAACAGCAATGTCGCCTGTCCGGCGGGAGGGGAAGCCACCGTGAACATGACGCCGACCAGCGTCAAAACCTTGTCCGGGTTGGCCCGGTCGATTCCCTGACTGCGGACGCGCTGCACCCGCTCGAAATGAATGCCGGAGCGGCAATGCTCCCCTTCATCCTTATCGGGACGATGCCAGTCAAGCCTATCGGCGATCAGCACAAAACGTTGTTCTTTCGCTAGAAACGCCATGTCGGCAAGTCGTACCTGCGCGTCTTGGAGATGGGCGGACACGACTGCGAGATCGTCCTCGTCCAGCGCGATCAGCTTCAAGTAATCCATGTGGTGCACCGATACCGGCGGAGCGAATGGCGACGGCTTTTAGCCTTTCCGTCCGCTCCGGAAGATTTCGTCACACGCATTTGGCTAAATTGGTGGGCGAAGGCAAGCCCCGGCTTAATGCCGGAGCAGTTTTCCTGCCTTATCAGCCGCGCACCCGCCGTACCTGTGCGCCGCAGCGCCCGAGTTTGGCTTCCAGTGCCTCGAATCCACGGTCGAGGTGATAAACGCGGTTGATGGTGGTTTCGCCTTCGGCGGTCAGCGCCGCGATCACCAGCGACACCGAGGCGCGCAGGTCGGTCGCCATTACCGGTGCGCCCGTCAGACGTTCGACACCCTCGACATAAGCGCAATCACCATCGAGATGGATACGCGCACCGAGGCGGACAAGCTCCTGCACATGCATGAAACGGTTCTCGAAGATCGTCTCGCAGATGCGCGAACGGCCTTTGGCCCGCGTCATCAGCGCCATGAACTGTGCCTGAAGATCGGTTGGAAAGCCGGGGAACGGGTCGGTCGTCACATCGGCGGCGAGGAGCGGGCCGCCGTTGCGACGCACACGGATGGAGTTGCCGGCAGGGATGATCTCGGTCCCGGTGCTGGTAATGGTGTCCAGCGCCGCCTGAAGCAAATCGGCGCGGGTATTTTCCAGCGTCACATCGCCGCCGGTCATTGCCACCGCCATGGCATAGGTGCCGGTTTCGATCCGGTCCGGCAGCACCTCGTGCATCGTGCCGTTGAGCTTTGCTACGCCGTCGACCTCAATGCGGCTCGTTCCCGCTCCGCGGATTCGTGCGCCCATTTTCATCAGACAGGCAGCAAGATCGGCGATTTCCGGTTCGCGGGCGGCGTTCTCGATCACGCTCGCACCATCGGCAAGGCAAGCGGCCATCAGCGCGACATGTGTGCCGCCGACGGTGACTTTCGGAAAGACGATCTCGTTGCCTTTCAGGCCCTTGGGGGCTTTTGCAACGACATACCCGCCGTCGATCTCGATGGTCGCGCCGAGACGTTCCAGCGCCATGAGCAGCAGATCGACCGGACGGGTGCCAATGGCGCAGCCGCCGGGCATCGACACTCTTGCCTCACCGAAACGGGCAAGCAGTGGCGCGATGACCCAGAAACTGGCGCGCATAGTGGAAACCAGTTCATAGGGAGCAACGGTGTCGATGACATTCTTTGCCGACAAAACGATGGTTTGTCCGGTCTCCGCGCTCTGGCCCGGACGTTTGCCGGCGATCATGTGATCGACACCGAAATTACTGAGAATCCGCAATAGCGACGAAATATCGGCGAGACGGGGGACGTTGCTCAACTCTACCTGATCGGCTGTCAGCAGACTGGCGATCATCAGCGGCAGGGCGGCATTCTTGGCCCCGGAAATCGGGATGATGCCGTTGAGCGGCGCGCCGCCGTTAATCAAGATTCGATCCATCTGGTCCCCTTGGTTCCGCCGGTTCTACGATTATCTGGTTGCGCAACAGAAAGTCCATCACGCCTGTTCCTGTTGCTTTGATTTTACGATGTTTTTTCAGTTGGCACGATTCCGCTTGAACCCACGTATTGTTCCGGTTTTCTTCGTTTTCCGCATTTTGTTCCGCTGAACCGGATGCCACTTCAGAGCAAAATGCTCTAACGATTCCTGAAAGTTTCACACACCGGATTGAGGGCATCGTCATCATCCGTTCCGGGCGGTGACGTGACGGATTTTTTCATTTCCAGGCAGGCAGTTTCAGTTCTCGCCCGCTCCTGTGCCTT
>JAVBRX010000106.1:0-2912 GCA_031547465.1 Microvirga sp.
CCTACGACCATCGCCTCATCGACGGACGCGAGGCCGTCCTCAGCCTCGTCACCATCAAGGATGCCATCGAGGATCCATCTCGTCTCATCCTCGACCTCTAACCACACAAACCACAAACCGGGGCCGGAATAATCCGGCCCCTGTCATTTTACGCGCTGCCTGATAAAAGGGTGTGCGGTACGAACCTGAGACAAAAGCAGGGAGCTTCTTGATGAGTGGGGATTTTGATGTCGTCGTAATCGGTGCGGGACCGGGTGGCTATGTTGCAGCGATCCGCGCCGCCCAGTTGGGGCAGCGCACAGCCTGCATCGACGCTTTCACCGCGAAGGATGGCAAACCGGCTTTGGGCGGCACCTGCCTCAATGTCGGCTGCATCCCCTCCAAGGCGCTGCTGCAATCCTCCGAACACTTCCATGCCCTGACGCATGATTTTGCCGACCACGGCGTCATTGTCGGCGAATGCCGGTTCGACGCCGCGAAGATGATCGCCCGCAAGGATAACATCGTCAAAAAGCTCACTAGCGGCATCGGCATGCTGTTCAAGAAGAACAAGATCGAAAGCCTGCACGGTACGGCTCGGCTCGTTGAGCGCAAGAGCGACCTGTGGCAGGTCGAGGTGAAGGAAGCTGGCGGCGCTACCCGCGCCCTGACGGCCAAGCACGTGATCGTCGCCACTGGCAGCCGCCCGCGTGACCTGCCGGGCCTCGCCATCGACAACATCAACGTTCTCGACAACGAGGGCGCGTTGGCGATGACAGCGGTTCCGAAGCGCCTCGGCGTGATCGGCGCGGGCGTGATCGGCCTGGAAATGGGGTCTGTCTGGAAACGCCTCGGCTCCGAAGTCACTGTCCTCGAAGCCCTGCCGACTTTCCTTGCGGCAGCGGACCGGCAGATCGCCGACGAAGCGTTCAAGACGCTCACCAAGGATACCGGACTGAAGATTGAACTCGGCATCGCCATCGGCACGATCAAGACCGGTAAGGAAATCGTCGTTCCCTACGAGAAAGACGGCGTGAAGGCTTCGCTGACGGTTGACAAACTGATCGTCTCCATCGGTCGTGTGCCGAACACAGACGGGCTGGGTGCGAAAGAAAACGGACTGGCGCTGGACGAGCGCGGCTTCATCGCCGTCGATGGCGAGTGCCGCACCAATCTGCCGAATGTCTGGGCTATCGGCGACGTGGTACGCGGGCCGATGCTGGCGCACAAGGCGTCCGAGGAAGGTGTTGCCGTGGCCGAGCGCATCGCCGGACAAAAGCCGCATGTCGATTTTGCGACGATTCCGTTCGTGGTCTACACAGCACCGGAAATCGCCTGGGTCGGCAAGACCGAAGAAATGCTCAAGGCCGAAGGCATCGCCTACAAGAAAGGCGTCTCGACCTTCTTCGCCAACGGGCGGGCGCTCGGCATGGGGCAGCCCAAAGGCACGGTGAAGATCCTCGCTGACGCCGCCACCGACCGCGTTCTCGGGTTGCACATGATCGGCCCGATGGTATCAGAACTCGTCACCGAAGGCGTGCTGGCGATGGAATTCAAGGCGGCGAGCGAAGATATCGCCCGCATCGTTCATGCCCATCCAAGCCTGTCCGAAGTCGTCCACGAAGCGGCGCTTGCCGCTGACAAACGTGCCCTGCACGGATAAATGAGAGCAAGAAACACACCGCAACCTCAGCCGCTGTAACCTTTGGACTCCATCGCTTTGGTGCGGAAGCGCGTTGACTTTGGCGGCATCTTCCGCCATAAGCCGATTCAAGTGTCAGCGCTCTTGTCGGGCGCTGATCTTTTTTCGTGATATTTTTAACACTACGCCAGCGAGCCGTTTTCCTCAAACAGCAGGCTCTGGCGACCGGAGGCGAGCCGTGAAAAGAACCTATCAACCGAGCAAGCTCGTTCGCAAGCGCCGTCATGGCTTCCGCGCCCGCATGGCGACCAAGGGCGGACGCAAAATAATCGCGGCCCGCCGCGCGCATGGACGCAAGCGCCTGTCGGCCTGAACTGCGACCTGTTTCGACGCCTGAAGAGCGATTTGTCCGGTGACGGAGTATCCCGGCAGGCTGAGGAAAAGGGCTGAGTTTCTGGCGGCGGCCTCGGGCCGCCGTTTCCGTACCGAACGGATGACCGTTCAGGGGCGGATGCGTGAACCGGATGGCCTTGGTCTGCGTATGGGCCTGACGGTTACGAAGCGTGTCGGCAATGCGGTCGAACGCAATCGAATCAAACGCCGTCTACGCGCCGTGGCAAAATTTGCGGCAAGCGGGACAGCAGGCCGGGATGCCGATGTGGTCGTGATTGCCCGGCGCGATGTTCTGACGACCGAATTTGATTGCCTTGCCGACGATCTGCGCCGCGCTCTGGCGATCGTAACCAAACCGCGACCCGGAACAGCACCGGCGTAATCATCTCTCAAGCCGCTCCCGGCGAAGGGAAACGCCAGCTTCTCCCGGTTTCGCAGCCGAGCCTGCCACGGAAGCCCCATGAAGAGCGACAACAGAAATCTCATCATCACGATCCTCCTTTCGCTGGCTTGGTTTTTTGCCATTCAGGTCTTTTACTTCGGGCCAAAACACAAGCAGGCTCAGGAAGCCGCTGAATTGCAGCGGCAACAGCAGCAGAATGTCGTCGACAATCCGCAGGCTCCCGTAATCCCCTCGCAAGGCAGCGGACAAAGCCCTGCCGTCCCGGCAGGACAGGCCAGCGCACCGCAAACTCCCGCGACAATTGCCTTCGAGCCGCGCGATCAGGCCCTCGCCCGCTCGCCCCGGATCAAGATCGAGACCCCCGCCCTTTCGGGTTCTATCAATCTGCGCGGCGGGCAGATCGACGACCTGTCGCTTAAGAAGTTCCGCGAGACCGTCGATCCGAAGAGCGCCCCCATCGTGCTGTTTTCGCCAGCAGGCGCGGAAAATGCTTAT
>JAVBRX010000173.1:0-5638 GCA_031547465.1 Microvirga sp.
GCGCCTTGATCAGCGCAGCTTCATCGATCAGACCGGCCCGGGCGGTATTGATGAGATAGGATGTCGGCTTCATGAGCGACAATTCGTGCGCACCAACGATGCCCTTCGTGCTTTCGCTCATTCGCGCGTGCAGGGAGATGAAATCGGCTTCGCGGAACAGCGTTTCCTTATCGACGACCCTTCCGCCGAACGCCTTGACATCGGCTTCGTTGACATAAGGATCGTACACTATCAGGTTGGCCTCGAAGCCGGAAAGTTTCTTGGCAACCAGACGCCCGATGTACCCGAACCCGAGCAGACCGATATTCTTCTCCTTCAGTTCCGGAACCCAATCGGAATTGACGAACTTCTTGCGCCAATCGCCCTTCTTGATCGCGTAATGGGCGCGGGCCATGTTACGGCCTTCGCACAACATCAGCCCGACGGTAAAATCGGAAACGGCGTGGGCGTTGCGGCCTTCGATATTGAAGACCAGGATGCCGCGCTTTGTGGCTTCCTGAACGTTGACGTTTTCCAATCCGGCGCGAGCAACACCGATGATCTTCAGATCCGGCATGGCATCCATCAGCTTGGACGACACAGGTACGAACAGGCCCGCAACCATGTTCGCGCCCTTGCCATGGCGCAGAACGGTTTCAGGGACGACTTCGATCTCCGGCCCCTGTTTTTCCACGGCCAGCCGCCGTTCCTGCAACTTTGGGTAATCTTCCTCCCAATTACCGGTCTCGACCGATGCCAGGCGCGCGCCAAAACATTTCTTGGCGGCAGCCTCGAAGGCATCGCCCATGATCATTGCGTCGCCGACGACTATCGCCTTCAACTTCGTCATTTCGTCTGCTCCTTGATATTGGCGGCGTATAATGCGGCGAGGCGAATGGCCTCGATCATGCTGACCGCACTGACTTTTCCTTTTCCGGCGATATCGAACGCCGTGCCGTGATCGACCGAGGTACGCAGGAACGGCATCCCTAGTGTCAGGGAGATAGTCCGCTCGAAATCCACCATCTTGGTGGCGATGTGGCCCTGGTCGTGATAGAGGGACAAAACCGCGTCCCATGCGCCTTTGAGCGCGAAGTGGAATACTGAATCCGCCGGATTCGGTCCAAAGACGCGGTATCCTTCAGCTTTGGCCTTGGCGATGGCCGGTTCAATCTCCCGAACTTCCTCGTCTCCGAACAGACCATGTTCGCCACAATGCGGATTCAGCCCGGCGACGACGAGACTCGGATCCTTCAGCCCGAGCTGCTTCAGGGATGCTGTGCATCGCCGGATATAATCTAGAACCCGCTCCGTCTTCACCGCCTTGCAGGCATCGATCAGCGACAGATGTCGCGACAGAAAGAACACGCGTAGCGAATGGACCTGAAACATGGTGAGAGGATCTTTTGTTCCCGTCAGATCCCCGAGGATTTCCGTATGGCCGATGAACGGGATTTTCGCTGCTTTAAGCGATTCTTTATTGATCGGCGTCGTCGCCATCGCATCGGCGGCATCCGCGTTGCAGATATCGACGGCGCTCCTGATGTAATCGAACGACGCCTTGCCGCATGCGCCCTGGACAACGCCATATTGCAGGGCATCGGTATTCACGTTGTCAAAATGCACGAGATTGAGGACACCCTGCTCCACTTCCTTGCGGATTGTCGCCGTATTCCCGCTGAGACGCTTGATCCTGACCGGTTTGTTCATGAACCCGGCGGCACGCCGGAGCGTTTCCTCATGGCCTGTGACCACGACGATGGCGTTCTGTTCGACCGCCGGATCGTTGATCGAAGCTGCGACGATCTCCGGCCCGACACCGGCAGGATCGCCCATAGGCACGCAAATGATCGGTTTCAATGTCACTGTTCCTGGCTCCTTAACTCTCGGATGATCTCGTCTGCGAAGATATTTTCGTGAACAAAAAGTCTATACAGCGCGCAACGCCGGTCTGGTCGCCGACGAAGCCGCCTTTGGTCACCATGGGGAAATCCGGATACTTGCCGCCGATCAGCCGCCCATAGACGGCCAGCGGAATGACCTCGCTGCGAACCGAAAAGCCGGAAGCCTGTAGTTGCCGCACCACGGCCACCGTCACCTCGCCGCCGGAAGTGTAGAGGCCGCCGAGCCGCAGATCGCGCATCGGCAGCAGGGTTTCGGCAATCTCGGCCAAACCGGTATTGATCCGTTCAGATACTTTCTGCACGGTGATGTCGTTCTCGGTCGCCATCGTCTCAAGCGGAATGACATCCTCCACCCGCTCGACCGTGCAGACACCGTAAACCTCAGCCGTTCCCTCAAGGGCTACGACCTGCGACACGGCTTCGGCAATCGCCCTCCTGCGTTCGGCAAGGTTGACGAGACGGCGGCAATCGACATGGGCGATGGCGCATTTGCGCGCCAGTTTTAATTCCTGCACTTGACGGCGCACGAGTTCGGTCGTGCTGCCGATGACGACCAGCACATTGTCCTCAAGCTCGCTGCGTTTCTTGTGGGATATCCGGGCATCGGCCATTGCTGCCGAGAACGGACCGGGATCTACCGACAGAACCGGGAACGGTGCCTCTTTCAGGGCCGAGGCAATCGTTTCAATGTCATCGTCGGTCACGGCATCGCAGGCAACGATCCGCACGCCATTTTTCCGCAACCCGTTCAGAGCATCGCACATAGCCTCCACACCTTGCAGAACGGTGCTGAGCGGCACATAGGCCGCCTTGAGACCGGTCTGCTGGGCAATAACCTCCAGAAACGCTGAACTCGTGACTGGCCTGACCGGATCCTTGGCAATCGGCGACTTTTCGAGCGGGATGCCATTGACGATCACATATCCGCCGACGGCGAGACGGTTCGACGCTGGGAAGGCCGGAACGACAACAGCAAATGATGCCCCATCTTTCCTTGCGCAGTCGTCCAATGCTTTCAGGGCGGCCTCGATTTCGCTACCGACATTACCACGCAGGGTACTGTCGATCCGCTTGGCGACAACGGCAGGTTTGGTATCGCCGACCAGAAGACGCACGGCATCGTAAACGCATTGCCAGGCATCATTGGATGGAAGCAAACGGCTATCCGTATTAAATGAAACCGCATCATAATTAGAAAAAACGTCAGCATTCCATTGCTCTCTGCCAAGACAAGTCGCGGCAGTAAATCCTTTTCTTGCCATTAGAGAACCATTAGCATTTGCTCCCGTCAGATCATCTGCTACAATAATTATTTTATCCATATCAACCTCCGAACTTTTAATTTATATGTACTTAGATTTACTATTTATTTACTTGCTAATACTATATTTACTCTGGCCATTTTGATGGCCAGAGAGGCCTGCCTGTCCAGACCGTCATCCGTGATGATGCAGGAGAAAGCGTTGAGGGGCCCGATGGACCAAGGGTTGCAGCGTCCATATTTGGAGGAATCTGTCAGCAGAACCGATTTTTCAGCCTGACGTTTGATGAGTGATTTGATCGTCTGCTTGGCTATGCTCGTGGTCGAGACGCCCTTCCGCAAATCCCAGACCGCACTGCCGATGAAGGAAATTGCCGGATTGGCCGTTTGCAAATAATGCACCGCCTGCATATCCGCCTGGGCATTGGTCTCATGATCGACCTCGCCGCCAGGGGTGAACACCTTGATCGTAGAGGACTGCGCCAGCAACAGAGCGATCTGGAGATCAAGCGTGATGACCGACAAACGACGTGGCATCAGAAGTTTTGCCAGTTCGAGCGTCGTCGTGCCGGCATCGAGAATGATGCAACTGTCGTCGCGCACCATGGCTGCGGCAGCCTTGGCGATGGCCTTCTTTGCCGGAATATTGATATCAACCTTCTGGGCGTACGGCAGTTCCCCGTACAGGTAGCCGGATGGCACCGCTCCGCCATGGGTCGCCGCCAGCTTGTTCTGCTCGGCGAGTATTTTGCGGTCCCGGCGAATGGTCATCGGCGAGACGCGAAAATGTTTCGCCAGCGTCTGAACATCAGCTCCGTCCCGCTCCTCGATAAAGCGGGCTATCGCCACCCTGCGTTTAACACCGTCCATTTCCCCACCCTTTCGATCACCCAATTGTACGAAAGGAACAAAAACGCGCAAAAATGATGATCGTTTTTGATTGTCTATGTTCGATTATGTTCACTTACCATACCCGTCGCCGTCGTCAAGTATTCACGCGCCATCACGGTTTCCGTTCCGAACAGAAGAAACAAATTGTTAGCCAGTTAATGACAACGCCCGACGAAAGAGAGCCTTGCTTCTTAGAAAACCATTGGAATCGCTTTTTTTGCCTAATTTCCATGGGGCGGGCACAGCCATCAAAAGATAGCGACCTGTTGCCGCAAGCTGGTCGATCATATGTCCGGACGTCACGGACACGATGCTGCCGCCCAACAGGCCCCGCATCTCCAACACACAATGAAACAGAATTGTGTGAACGGACTCCGGCTACTGAAAAATGGGTCTGAGAAACTCGTTTTCCTCTTGCGAAACGCAACAAAACATATATCATGTTCATGATTTGTTTCATCTGCGCCATATAGGGACAAAGGCTCACCCATGCTGACGCAAAAACAGCGCGAATTATTACGGTACATTCAGGATTGCCTGAACAGAACCGGGGTCACACCATCCTTCGACGAAATGAAGGACGCACTGAATCTCAAGTCTAAATCCGGCATTCACCGACTGGTATTGGCGCTGGAGGAACGCGGGTTCATCCGTCGCATCCAGAATCGCGCCCGGGCGCTGGAGATCATCAAGATGCCTGCGGATGAAACCATCCAGGCCAAGAGCGGCTTTACGCCAAGCGTCGTGCCGGGCGGATTATCGGAAAAACCGAAACAATCCATGCGTCTGATTGAAAAACCGGCGGAACGCTTCACGTCGATTCCAGTTATGGGGCGCATCGCCGCCGGCACACCGATCTCAGCCATCGAAAACCCGACCCATTCCATTGCCGTTCCACCGGATTTCCTCAGCTCCGGCGAGCATTACGCGCTTGAGGTGCGGGGTGATTCGATGGTCGAGGCAGGTATTCTCGATGGCGACCTTGCCGTGATCCGCAAGCAGAATTCAGCGGATACCGGCGATATCGTCGTCGCCCTCATCGATGACGAAGAAGCCACCCTGAAACGTTTCCGCCGCAGAGGGTCGTCGATTGCCCTCGAAGCGGCTAATCCGGCCTATGAAACCCGCGTCCTTGGTCCAGACAGAGTCTCGATCCAGGGACGTCTCGTCAGTCTCGTGCGTCGTTACTGAAGCAGATTAGATAAAGCTGGGGCAATGAATCCCCCTCTTTCACTCTGTTTCCGGAAGATACGGCCCGTTCATTCTCCAGTCCGTCATGCCTTTTCATGGGTGTCGTTCCGGTGGCAACCGCTCCCAGGGAAAAACGGCATCGCCGTTATGAACCGTTTGTATCTTCAACTTAGGCTTTCCCGTCCCATCTCTGGAAACCGCAATCGTCGTCGCGCCGTAGCGCGCCAGATGTTTCCGATCAATGACGAGAGGCGAGGCGCAGGATTGCGGAGCCATAAGCCGGGTAACAATCACGTCGGCCCGGTGGCAATCCTCAGCGAAAGCGCGGGGATTCCTTACAACCGATACAGTCACTCCCTTCCCCTTGGCGACACAACCGAGTGCGTCGCACAAGGTGCTGGATGTGAGCGTG
>JAVBRX010000023.1:0-6965 GCA_031547465.1 Microvirga sp.
ATAGGCACACACACATCGGTGGAAAGCCCCGTGCAGCCGGGGCGCAGGGCAAGCGATGCCCAATAGGCCTCATGCCGCATCTTCCAAAGGCGGGTTCGATCCTCTGGCCTCGTCGCCCAGTCGAACGGGCCGCCGCCGAAATCGGCGATGATTTCGGCGAACCGCTCGCTCTGCTCCTTCACTCCGGCTTCGGTGCCGTGAAACTCAATGAACAACATCGGCGTCTCCGGCAGGGTCGCCTTGTTGTAAAGGTTGCAGGCACGAACCTGGTTCTCATCCAGTAATTCGATCCTCGCCACCGGGATGCAGGTCTGGATGGTGGCGATTACCGCATCGCAAGCCGCCTTGACGCTCGGGAATGGGCAGACGCCGCCTGCCACGGCTTCCGGGACACCGTGCAGTTTCAGAGTGATTTCGGTGATGATGCCGAGCGTGCCTTCCGCGCCGACAAGAAGCCGCGTCAGGTCGTATCCGGCGGAGGATTTCCGCGCCCGGCTTCCGGTCCTGACGATCTCGCCGTTTGGCAGCACGGCGGTGAGGGCTAGCACGCTGTCTTTCATCGTGCCGTAGCGCACGGCATTGGTGCCGGAGGCACGTGTCGAGGCCATGCCGCCGAGCGTTGCTTCCGCGCCCGGATCAATGGGGAAGAACAGGCCGAGACTGCGTAGGTGTTCGTTCAGTTCCTGGCGCGTGACACCCGCTTCCACCGTGCAATCCAGATCCTCGGCATTGACGGCGATCACCCGCTTCATCCGCGACAGATCGATGGAAATGCCGCCGAACGGCGCATTGGTATGCCCTTCGAGCGACGATCCCGCGCCGAAAGCGATCAGCGGCACCTTGTATTCGTTGGCCAGCCGGACGATTTCCGCCACCTCCGCCGTACTTTCCGCAAACATCACCGCCTGCGGTGGCTGGTTCTTGGCCCAGGTCAGGGTATTGCCGTGCTGCTCGCGAATCGATTCATTCGCCGTCGCCCGGTCGCCGAACCGCTCGCGCAGGGCGGCGATCATCGCATCAACCCCGGTGGGGCGGGACGGAGAAGGGTTGGCGGTCGGGGCGCTCATATCGGCGAAACTCCAGTGCGGCGGATGGATATTCGGCATGCCGAATCCACAATGCGCAGATCATGAAACACTATGGCACGAAACACTATGGATAGTGATTACGGTGCGTCCTCTCATGCCGCAACAGGAAAGCGAAAACCGCGTCGGCAATGTACTTACCAACCTGGATACCAGTAGGTATGTTCACGTTATTGCACAACTCAGAAAAAGGAACTTCTGAATTGGACATCCCGCGTATTTTTAACATCACCGAAAGTGCTCACCGCATCCATAATCCGTTCACGCCCGAAAAGTTTGCCACTCTCGGTGCGGCGTTGCGCCTGGAATCGGGGACTCGTGTGCTCGACCTTGGCAGCGGTTCGGGTGAGATGCTGTGCACCTGGGCGCGCGATTACGGAATTACCGGCGTCGGCATAGACATGAGCCAGTTGTTCAGTGAGCAAGCAAAACTCCGCGCTGAAGAACTTGGAGTCGCCAATCGAGTCGAGTTCATCCACGGTGACGCTGTCGGCTACGTCGCCGATGAAAAGGTCGGCGTGGCAGCCTGTATCGGTGCCACATGGATTGGTGGGGGAGTTGCTGGCACTATCGAGCTTCTGGCGAGAAGCCTCCACCCCGGAGGAATCATCCTCATCGGCGAACCCTACTGGCTGCGGCAGCCCCCGTCGGAAGACGTTGTCAAGCAATGCCTTGACGATTCCATCTCTGACTTTCTCACCCTTCCGGAACTTCTCGCGTCTTTCGGCGACCTCAACTACGACGTTGTGGAAATGGTTCTGGCTGACCAGGGAGGTTGGGATAGGTACGAGGCGGCCAAGTGGCTCACCATGCGCCGGTGGCTCGAAGCGAATCCCGATGACGACCTGGCGAAAGAGGTTCGAGCTAAACTGACCTTGGAACCAAAGCGCTATGCCGCGTACACGCGTGAATACCTTGGATGGGGTGTGTTCGCACTGATGGCGCGGTGATGTAAACTGGTAGCATGATCGGAAATCATTTCCTGCCATTGCGGCAAGAGGTGCGGAATCCGATCGGATGCGGCGAATCAGCAGCCGAGGGAACCGGGCGGGCAATAGCGCAGTCCCGTTCCCGGAGCGCCGTAGGATGGAGCGTTGAGCAACTGGTTATTGCGTTGAATTTCCATCCGCATCTGGTTCTGATCGAACTGGTTCTGCTGTGTCTGCCCGCGCAATTGCTGTTGCTGGTTCAAAGAGCGGTTGATGGAATCGAGTTGCCGCTCCGCCGGGCCACGGCGCGGTAATTGCTGCGTATGCGCTGCGGCAAGGGCGCTCATTGTCAGCAGAATTGTCGGTATCGTCAGGAAATATCCGGGAAAGCGCATCATATCCTCCCTGAAAGGGTCCGGTTTCTATATGGGAATGCACAACCGGCATTGAAAGGCGGCTCGACTAGGTTCGTGTTTTGATCCATGCTCTTCAGCGATGACTCGCTCCTTTACCGATAGTTCTCCTCCTTTGCCCGATGATGGCGAGGCGGAACCGCATGTTGCCACGCCTGACTCCCTGAGCCAGCGCGCCCGGGCGAGCGTTGCCGCGCAGGCACCTTACCTCGACGGGTTGAATCCGGAACAGCGTGAGGCGGTGGAAGCGACCGAGGGACCGGTTCTGGTTCTTGCCGGGGCAGGCACCGGCAAGACGCGGGTGCTTACCGCCCGCATCGCCCATCTGGTGGCGACAGGGCGGGCAAGGCCGTTCGATATCCTTGCCGTCACCTTCACCAACAAGGCGGCGCGCGAGATGAAGGAGCGGGTCGGCAGGATGATCGGCCCTGCCGCTGAAAGCATGTCGGGGCTCGGCACGTTCCATTCCATCGGCGCGAAGATATTGCGCCGCCATGCCGAGTTGGTCGATCTCAACGCCAATTTTACCATTCTAGATACTGACGATCAGATCCGGCTTCTAAAACAGGTCATCCAGGCGGAGAACATCGACGAAAAACGTTGGCCGCCCCGGCAACTTGCAGCAATGATCGACGGCTGGAAAAATCGCGGTCTGTCGCCTGCGCAAGTGCCGCCGGGCGAGGCGGGTGCGTTCGCGCAAGGCAAGGGCGGGCTGTTGTACGAGGCCTATCAGCAGCGTTTGAAGACCCTCAACGCCGCCGATTTCGGCGATCTGCTGCTCGAATGCCTGCGGCTATGGCGCGAACATCCGGACGTGCTGGAAACATACCAGCAGCGGTTCAAGTACATTCTTGTCGACGAATATCAGGACACCAATGTCGCCCAGTATCTTTGGCTGCGCCTGCTCGCTCGGCAACGCAGGAACATCTGCTGTGTCGGCGACGATGATCAGTCGATCTACGGCTGGCGCGGGGCTGAGGTCGACAACATCTTGCGCTTCGAGCACGATTTCGAGGGCGCAAAAGTCATCCGGCTTGAACGCAATTATCGTTCCACCGGTCACATCCTCGTCGCCGCCTCGACATTGATCGCCAGAAACCAGAGCCGCCTCGGCAAGACGCTCCGCACAGAGGACGAGGACGGCGAAAAAGTATCGATCACTGGCGCCTGGGATTCAGAAGAAGAAGCACGCCTCATCGGTGAGGAAGTCGAAGCTTTGCAGGCCAAGGGCAGCAATCTCTCCGAGATTGCTATTCTGGTGCGGATCTCGGCACAGATGCGCGAGATCGAAGACCGGCTGGTGACGCTCGGCGTGCCGTACCGGGTGGTCGGCGGTCCACGCTTCTTCGAGCGGATGGAAATCCGCGATGCGCTCGCCTATCTGCGTTGCACCGTGTCGCGCGCCGACGATCTTGCGTTCGAGCGCATCGCCAATACGCCGAAGCGCGGTCTCGGCGATGCCACGCTACAGGCATTGCACAATTACGCCCGCGCGGCGAGAATCCCGCTCATGGAGGCGGCGCGGCTTTTGATCGAGACCGACGAGTTGAAGCCGAAAGTCCGCTCCACCCTGCGCGACCTTCTCACGGCCTTTGAACGTTGGGCGAAAGCCGCGCAAACCCTGCCGCATTCCGAAGTCGCACAGACCATCTTGGAGGAATCCGGCTATACCGATATGTGGCGCGCCGACCGTTCCGCCGATGCTGCCGGACGGCTGGAGAACCTGAAGGAGTTCGTCCGCTCCATGGAAGAATTCCCCGATCTTGGCGCCTTCCTCGAACACGTTTCGCTGGTGATGGAAGCAAACGAGGGCAGCGGCGAAAACCGGGTAAGCCTGATGACACTGCACGCGGCCAAGGGCCTGGAATTCGATATTGTGTTCCTGCCCGGCTGGGAAGAAGGCCTGTTCCCCAACCAGCGCGCCCTTGATGAGAGCGGGCGTGCCGGACTGGAGGAGGAACGCCGCCTCGCCCATGTCGGGCTAACTCGCGCCCGCCGTCTCGCCCGCATCTATTTTGCCACTAACCGGCGTATCCACGGGTTATGGAATTCCACCGTGCCGAGTCGCTTCATCGACGATCTGCCGGAAGCGAATGTCGAGATTATAGAGGCTCCCGTCACCTACACGTTCGGCTCGCGCTTCGATGCATTATCCTCGCCCTATGCCTCCACTTACGATACGCCTGGCTGGCAACGGGCGCAGGCCAACCAGGGGGCAGCGGGCGGCTATGGAGGCGGTCGCGGCGGTGCCTCGCCATATGCGCCTGGTTTCCGCCAGATCGAGGGTGAAATCGTCGCTCGCTCGGATGCGTCCGCCTCGCGGCTAGCCATCGGCGACCGAGTGTTTCACACCAAGTTCGGCCCCGGCACCGTCGCCGCCATCGACGGCAACAAGATCGCCGTCGATTTCGACAAGGCCGGACGGAAAATGGTGATCGAGAGTTTCCTGCAAAAGAGTTGAAATGCTCGCCTTTTGCACGGGCGGATTGTCGCTGCCGTCAGGTAGACACATCGTATGGAGACGCGGAGTCCGTTCGGCTTTCCGTACGGGGCGCGAGTGGGGCGGGGCCTTGAGTGGTAATCGTTCTCCTCCCCGGTAACCTTCGGTAAAGGGGCTTGTTTTTGGGACGCTCCTATGAAAGAGGAAGGACCGGCAGATGGCCCGGGATGGGAAGCGCCGCATATGGTCGGGTTTTATGGCCGACATGGAATGTGCCGCAAAGGTCTGTCTACTGGACGCACTTTCGAGATGCGTGGATTGTTTTTCAGGTCGAACGCCCTTTCTCCACAAGGAGTATGGTGATCGATGAGGGGGATCGCAGGCAATGCTGACGCTGTTGTTATTGCGTCATGCAAAATCGGCTTGGCCTCGTGGACAGGAGGATGAGCTTCGCTGCCTCAATGAACGGGGGCTGGCGGCTGCGCCGATGATCGGCGCTTACATGCTCAAGGAGAAGTTGCGTCCCGATCTCGCCCTCGTCTCTCCGGCAAAACGGGCGACCGAAACCTGGGATCTGATCGCTCCCAGCATGGCGGCGATGGCTCATTCCGCCATGATCGTGCAGGAAGAGCCTCGGTTGTATGAGGCGCAGGCCTTTCAGATTCTCGATGTGATCCGTGAGGTTGAACCGGATGTCCGCCTGCTGCTGCTGGTGGGGCATAACCCCGGTATGGAGGATCTGGCCAGGATGCTGATCGCCTCCGGTAATCCGGAAGCACTTGAGCGGATGCGCTATAAATTTCCGACTTCCGGTCTTGCAAGTGTGCAGTTCGATATAAAATCCTGGGGCAATGTCGAGTGGTGTTCCGGGTATCTGGCCGAGTTTGTGACGCCGAAGAGCCTTGGGGCGGATGCGGACGATTAGAGCAATGCGCGTTTAAGTGGAATCCTGTTAACGTACAACGCATTGCGGCGTAAGGAAATTAGAGCATTTTGAGCTGAAGTGGAAACTGGTTCAGCAGAGAAAAATGCGGAAAACAAAGGAAACCAGAGCAAGATGCGTTTTTGTGTAACGCATCTTGCTCTAAGGGATGTTCCTATCTCCGGTGTATGGAGAAAGGTTCTATTCCCGGCTTGCCTGATGGACGGGTTTCTGACAGGACTGGCGTCAGCCTGCAATACTGCAAAGTACTGCAACGATGGAGGGGTATGTGAAAAGATCGACGCAACTCGCGCTGGTATCGGTGGTCGGGATCGGGGCCGTCGCTTATTATCTGAATTCCGGTGAAGCCGAAGTGGAGACGACGGACAGCACGTTGTATACCTCGCAGAGCGATTGCCTGAATGCAGGCGTGGATGCGGGCATCTGTGCAGCCCAGTTCGGCGAAGCTTACCGGGCGCATGCCGCTGCCGCCCCCCGGTTCGAAAGCAAGGAAGATTGCGAGCGCGATTTCGGTGCGGGCAAATGTGAGGCGGCTGCACCCCAGGGCAGTACCGCAACGAGCGGCTCCGGCAGCTATTTCATGCCGATGATGATGGGTTTCATGGTAGCGCGGATGATGCAAGGGACGCAGCCTTACTCCACACAACCACTGTATGGCTGTCCCGGTGGAGCACCGGGAGCCGCTGGTCAGCAATGCTATTCGAGCCGCAATGGCCGCTATGTGTATGCTTATGGCGGATCCTCAGGCAGCTCGGGCAATGCCGGACGGCAGGTCAAGGCACCGGTCTCTGAGTTTCGCGGGACATCGGCCCGTTACAATGTCGTGCCGCGTGGATCGAATATTTCTTCGGTCAGCGGCATTTCCCGTTCCGGCGTTTCCTCACGCGGCGGGTTCGGCAGCTTCGGGCGCGGGTTTTCAGGTGGCGGCGGCTGACGCGGACTTAGAGCGTTTTGCGTTTATACGGAATTGCAGAACGCTCTGACTTCTTTAATTTCGCAATGTTTTTTGCGTTTAAACGGTATCCACTTAAACGCACCTTGCTCTAAGGTGAAAAGCCATGCGCCGGATCGGCATCGTGGAACGCCCGCATTGGCGCAGGAGCGCCGAGGAAAGCGGTTTCTCCTATCATAGCATTGGCGGTATGCCCTATTGGG
>JAVBRX010000129.1:0-4828 GCA_031547465.1 Microvirga sp.
GCAGCAACACGGGCGGGCATTCCTCTCACGCATCGCGATCATTGCCGGGGCGTTACCTTCGTCACCGCCCACACACAGGAAGACGGCGATCCGGATTGGGCTGCGCTCGCTGCTTGCGGGACGACGCTGGTGATTTACATGGGCATGTCGCGGATAACGCATATCGTTCAGGGATTGCTGGCAGGGGGCTGGGCCGCAGAGATACCAGCGGCAATCATCCAACGGGCAAGCTATGCCGATGAAGCAAGCGCCCTATGTACTCTTGAGACACTTGCCGCGACCGCTGCCTCACGGAAACTGGACAGCCCGGCCATCATCGTCGTCGGCAGCGTCGTTTCCCTCGCTGGAATCCTCTATCAGCAGATAGGCATCACAGCAACGAACTGAAGATGCTCCTCACCCTCTGCCGGGTTTCGGCGAGTTCGATGAGCAGCGCCTGCTCACTCGGCGACCCGGCCTCCATGGCGATGCGCTTCAGTATGGCCGGAGGAATTGCTCTGACGTCGAATGAGCCGGCAACCGCCATGCGCTGCCATTGCTGGATATCGTTGAACTGCCGGTAGGCATGGGCGAGGGTCCCGGCCTCGTCCGACGGCAGAAGCCCCACCGCCTCGGCTTCGCGGAAAACGCCCTCGGCATCGCGTCCGATCAGAGCCGGATGATCGGACGCGCCTGTCAGAACCAGGGTCTGCGCCAAAAAATCAATATCGATCAGGCCGCCAGCCGCCAGCTTCAAATCCCATGGATCGTCGTCGCCTTTCGATTCGGCAATCAGGGCGCGCATCGCCCGTGCCTCAGTGCGAACTTTTACGGCGTCGCGCCGTTCGGAAAGCAGCGCCGCAATCGCCTGCGTGGCGCGCGCGCTCAGGTCGGCATCCCCGGCAATGACTCGCGCCCGCGTCAGCGCCATATGCTCCCATAGATCGGCCTCTTCCCGCTGGTAGGCGATAAAGCCGTCGAACTGGGTCGCCACCGGCCCCTTCCCGCCCTGCGGACGCAGGCGCAGATCGACATCATAGAGCAACCCGCGCCGCGTTGGCACGGTAAGCGCCGCGATCAGGCGTTGCGTCAGACGGGTGTAATACACCACGGCATCGAGCGGTTTCGACCCGTCACTCTCCCGGTTGTCCTTGTCGAAATCATAGAGAACGATCAGGTCGAGGTCGGAACTGGCGGTCAATTGCCGCGCACCGAGGCGGCCAAGACCAAGCACCGCCACCTTGCCACCGGAAACCGTGCCAAAATCCTGCTCGAATTCCTGCTTCACCCCTTCCAGAAGCACCCGTACCGCCGCTTGAGCGATACCCGAATACGCCTCCCCCGCCTGCGCCGGAGAGAGGATGCCGGACAACATCCGCGCTCCGGTCAGGAACGTCATCTGCCGAACAATGTCGCGCATCGAGTCGAGGCGGTCCTCGAAATGGGCCGGGATGCCCGTCATGTCGCGAATCTGTTTTTCCAGCACTTCCGCCTCCGTCACCGGATCGGCGAAGGCCGGATCGATCACCGTGTCGAGGACATGCGGGGCGGCAGCAACGATTTCGGCGAGCCGGGGGGCGGTGCCGAGAAGGTCAGCGAATTGCAGACGCAACGATTCGTGCGATTGCAAGATCGTCAGCAGTTCAACTGCCGCCGGCATCCGCCCAAAAGCCTTATCGAGTGCCACCAGAGCAGCATCCGGATCGGCGGAACCGCCGAGCGCCGCGAGCAAGGCGGGGGTGACTTCCGTCAGCACTTCCCGCGCCCTGGCGCTGGTGATCGCCGGACGCCGCCCGAAATGCCAGCCGCGCACCGTTTCAGCAGTTGTCTCTGGGTGCTGGAAGCCCATGCGCCGCAATGTCGCCAGGGTTTCGGGGTCGTCGGTCACACCGGTGAATACCAGGCTCCCGGCGTCGGTCGCCAGTTCCGCCCCTTCCTCGAACAGGCGGGCATAATGGCGCTGCACCTTGCGGGCCTGTGCCGTCAGTTCCTTGCCGAAGGCCTTGACGGTGGGAAAACCGCAGAAGCGGGCGAAACGCTGCAATTCCTCGTCATCGGCGGGAAGACGCTGCGTCTGCTCGTCGGCAATCATCTGCAAGCGGTGTTCGACGGTGCGCAAAAATCGGTAAGAAGCCGAGAGTTCATCGCACGCCTTATCGTTGATCCAACCTTCTTCGTTGAGAGCGCACAGCATGTCGAGGGTGCGCCTGCCGCGTAAAGCCGGGCGGCGACCGCCGAACACAAGTTGCTGCGTCTGAACGAAAAACTCAATTTCGCGGATACCGCCGCGCCCGAGCTTGATGTCATGCCCGGCAACTGCGATTTCCGCATGGCCGCGCACGGCGTGGATCTGCCGTTTCATGGCATGGACATCGGCAATCGAGGCGAAATCGAAATATTTCCGCCAGATAAACGGTGTCAGGTCAGCAAGGAGGCGTTCACCGATGCCGATATCGCCTGCAATGGGTCGCGCCTTGATGAGCGCCGCCCTCTCCCAGTTCTGGCCGACGCTCTCATAATAGGCGTAAGCGGAGCGGACCGACACTGCAACCGGCATCGATCCGGGATCAGGACGCAACCGGTAATCGACTCGGTGGACGAAACCGAACGCCGTCCTGTCCTGCAACAATTTTGCAACCCGCTGCGCCAGGCGGGCATAGATTGTCGCCGGGTCGCTCTTCCCGGCAATGGGACGGCATTCGGGATCGAAAAATACCACAAGGTCGATATCGCTGGAATAGTTTAATTCGCCCGCGCCATGCTTGCCGAGGGCCAGGAAAACCACGCCGCATCCAGCCTCCGGGTCGTCCGCATCGGGCAGAAACATGCGCCCTTCGCCTGCCAGTTCGCTGAGAGCGGTGCGCACCGCCCCTTTCACGGACGCATCGGCGAATTCCGACAGGGAGCGGATAACGTCATCGACACTCCAGACGCCACCGAGATCCGCAAGCGCCACCAGCAGCGCCTCTTCGGCACGTTCATTGCGTAACGCCCGGAAAACGCCGTCGCCACCCTCCGTCGCCAGCCGCCTGAACTGCTCTGCCTGACGGTGGACAATCCCGGCATGGGTTACTTCCGGCACGGTCGTCGCCAGCCGGGCGAGTCGAACGGGGTCGGAAAGCGCCAGACGCCACAGGAACGGCGAATGATCGGCCAAAGCGAGCATGAGATCGCGGAACGGCCCCGCCTGTTGCAACAGCGGCAACAGCGCCGCCGCATCCGGTTCCTCTGCCACCCGCTCCGTCAGTTCGGCCAGATTGGCACTCGCCCGCCCGGCATCGCTCACCAGCGGCGCACGGATAATTCGCTGCGCCAGAGTGTTGGCTTCGACTGCTTCCGTTTCCCGCGTCATGTCGCCAGCGTCTCTTCTCCCCCTGCCATATGCCTTTCCCGCAACGGCAGAATGATCTTCACCAGCAAACCGGGATGGTTATCCTCCAGCTTGACATAACCGCCGTGCAGGCTGGCAACGGCAGAGACCAGGCTCAACCCCAGGCCGAACCCCGGCAGCGAACGGGAACTCTCCAGCCGCGTGAAGCGGGTCAATACCCGTGCCTTGTCGGCATCAGGGATACCTTTCCCCTGATCGCCGACAGCGATGATGCCGTATTCGGATTCGCATGTCACTGTCACTGAAATGATGGGCGACGCCCTGTCCGGATCCTGCTTCGGGCCGTATTTCAGGGCGTTGTCGATGAGGTTGGCGATAGCCTGGCCGAGCAATTCGCGGCTGCCGTAAACCCTTAAGGATTCATCGATCCGCAACTCAAGCCGGACCCCAGCATCCTCTGCCACGGCCTCGTACAACTCGGCGACATCGGCAGTAACGCCGGAAGCATCGAAATACGACAGGTTTTCGCTAGCATGGCCGGCTTCAAGGCGGGCAATCATCAATAGGGCATTGAACACTTTGATGAGATTATCAGATTCCTCGATCACATCTTCTAAGGCGCCATGCAGATCTTCCTCGGATTGCGCCGAGCGCAACGCCTCGTCGGCGCGGTTGCGCAGACGGGTCAGAGGGGTTTTCAGATCGTGGGCGATATTATCTGAAACCTGTCGCAAACCCTGCATCAACTCGCCAATCCGGTCGAGCATCTCGTTGATGTTCTCGGCCAAACGATCCAGCTCATCCCCGGTACCGGTAATCTGCAACCGGCTCGACAGATTACCGCGGATGATATCCATCGTGTCGGCAGTCATCTCATCGACCCGGCCCAGAACACGACTGGCGATGAACCAGCCACCAAGACAGCCGAGCACCCCGGCGAGGACGATCGACCAGTCAGACGCATTGCGGATGGTACCGCGCAACTCCGCCAGTTGTTCGAGATTGCGCCCGACGAATAGCCGCGAACCATCGGAGAGTTGCTGCTCCAGCATGACAGACTGGATCGTACTTCCTTTTTCGTCATTGAATGTGAATTCGAAAGGGATGCCTGCTTTCACGGAATAGTCCGGCACGACGGGAATATTACCGGTGACGACCTGTCGATTCTTTGACACGAGCAGATACAGCGACGAACCTTGCGCACCCATTCGTTGCTGGAGCGCGCCGGTAAGGCCCGTCAGTCCGGTCTCGTGGTACTGCGTCGACAGATCCGAGAATTCGGCGGCGATAGATGTCGCATAGTGCTTGTACAGAACCTTGCGGACGTTCGAATCCACGTACACCAACATCAGCATGGCGCAGGCGGTGAAGATGACCAGATAGACGAATGACAGCTTGAACGCCGTTGCGCGCAACAACCGGTTGATGCTCGTCAGAAACGAATCGCTTTCAGGCTTTTCGCTATCGATGAACGGCGTCATGCATTGGAACCGGCGCCGGAACGAACCATATAGCCAG
>JAVBRX010000077.1:0-4966 GCA_031547465.1 Microvirga sp.
AAGCGCCAGGGCGCGGGCGATGGCAATACGCTGGCGCTGGCCGCCTGAAAACTCATGCGGGTAACGATCCATCGCAACGGGGTCGATGCCGACATCCGACAGGGCGCGGGCGGCGGCAGCACGGCTTTCCGTCTGCGTCAGCCTGGGGTTTTGCACCTTCAGCCCTTCGACGACAATATCAGCATTCGACATACGCGGCGACAGGGAGCCCTACGGATCCTGAAACACGACCTGCAAATCCTTGCGCAACGGCCTGATGTCGCGCCCTTTCATCGTGTCGATTCGTCGTTCCAGAGCCACCACCGGCCCCTGCGAAGAAATCAGTCGCAGAATCGCCATGCCGAGAGTCGTCTTGCCAGAACCGGATTCACCGACGACGCCAAGCGTTTCGCCTTCACGAATCCGCACACTGACGCCGTCGACCGCGTTCACATGGCCAACGACACTGCGAAACAGCCCGCCATAGACCGGGAACTTCACCGAAACCGGCCCGGCCTCGATTACCGTCTTCGCGTTTCCACTCACCGGATTGGCCCGGCCTTTCGGTTCGGCAGCGAGCAGGCGGCGGGTGTATTCATGGCGGGGAGATGAAAAAATCTCCGCCACTGTGCCATGCTCGACGATCTCGCCTTTGAGCATCACGCACACCCTGTCCGCAACCTTGCGGACAATACCGAGATCGTGGGTGATGAACAGCATCGCCATGCCGGATTTTGCCTTGAGTTCGGCAAGCAGTTTCAGGATCTGCGCCTGTACCGTCACATCGAGGGCGGTGGTCGGTTCGTCGGCAATCAGGAGGTCGGGATCGTTGGCAAGCGCCATGGCGATCATTACCCGCTGACGCTGGCCGCCGGATAATTCGTGCGGATAGGCACTGAGCCGCTTCTCCGCATCGCGAATGCCGACCTGTTGCAGCAATTCGAGTGTCCGCGCCCGCGCTTCCCGCTGACCGAGACCGCGATGAATGGAAAGAATCTCGCCAATCTGCCGCTCGATGCGGTGCAGCGGATTAAGCGAGGTCATCGGTTCCTGGAAGATCATGCTGATGGCGTTGCCGCGCATCTTGCGCAACTCTTCATCGCCCATCGTCAGCACGTCGCGCCCACGAAACCGGATGCATCCAGACGGATGGCTCGCCGTCGGATACGGCAACAGTTTCAGGATCGACAACGCCGACACCGATTTCCCCGAACCGGATTCCCCGACCAGAGCCACCGTTTCGCCGGGCTGGATCGTAAACGACACCCGATTGACAGCGGCGGATTCCCGCCCGTCGACGCGGAAGGCGACGGATAAATCCTCTACCGCCAGAAGAGGCTGAACAATGCCTGCGTTACCGGTTGCATCCGCCATCACCGCCCCCGTCACGCGAATGTCTTGCGCGGATCGAAGGCGTCGCGCACCGCCTCGCCGATGAAGATGAGCAGGCTCAGCATTGTCGCCAGAACGAAGAATGCCGTAAGGCCGATCCAGGGCGCGACTAAGGCGTGCACCCGGCCTTGATTCAGCAGTTCCCCGAGCGATGGATAGGTCGGCGGCAATCCGAAACCGAGGTAATCGAGAGCGGTCAGTGTCGAGATCGAACCGACGAGGATCAGTGGCATGTAGGTCAGCGTCGCCACCATGGCGTTCGGCAGCACATGGCGGACGATGATAAGCCGGTTAGCCAGCCCCAGCGCTTTCGCCGCCCGCACATATTCGAAATTGCGCGCCCGCAAGAACTCGGCCCGCACCAGCCCGACGAGCTTTACCCACGAAAATAGCAGTAGGATGCCGAGCAGAATGAAAAACCCCGGCTCGAAAAATGCCGAGAAAATGATGATAACGTAAAGCTCGGGAACCGACGTCCATATTTCGATGAAACGCTGGAATGACAGATCTATCCAGCCGCCGAAATAACCCTGAATCGCCCCGGCGGTGACGCCGACGATGGATGAAAAAAACGTCAGGACCAAGCCGAACAGCAGTGACAGACGGAATCCATAGATCGCCCGCGCCAGCACGTCGCGGATCTGGTCGTCCGTACCGAGCCAGTTCCATTCGATATCTCGACAGGACGTGACCGGTTTGGCTGTCATCGCGGAAGCACATTGCTCATCGCTCAACAGCCATGTCGGCGGCACGGGAGCCGCAACCGGCGGGTCTGGGCGAGGCTCTTTATAGGAATAACGGATCGGCGGCCAAATCATCCAGCCATTCGCCTCGATTTCTCTGGCGATGGTGCTGCTACGATAATTCGTCGTCGCAAAAAATCCGCCGAATTTCGTCTCCGGATAATCCACGAGAACGGGAACTAGCAATTCGCCCTTGTAGGAGACGAGGATCGGCTTGTCGTTGGCGATGAACTCGGCGAACAGGCTGACGCCGAACAGAATGCCGAAAATCCAGAGTGAAACGTATCCGCGCCGGTTAGCCTTGAAATTGCGCCAGCGGCGACGATTGATCGGCGAAAGCTTGAATACCCCGGAACGCTCCGGTGGCGATACCGCGCCGGACAGGGTTTCGGCAGGCTTGTTCTCGGCAGGCATGATCCCAGGAGGTAAGGATTCCATCCGTCAGGCCTCCCTAGCTTCGAAGTCGATGCGTGGGTCGACCAGCATGTAGACAATGTCGCTGAGCAGGGCGATGACGATGCCGATGAGCGAGAAGATGAACTGCGTGGCGAACACCACCGCATAATCGCGATCAACGATGGAGAGATAAGACAGCCGCCCCAGCCCG
Source organism: Microvirga sp. (assembly GCA_031547465.1). Classification (GTDB taxonomy): domain Bacteria; phylum Pseudomonadota; class Alphaproteobacteria; order Rhizobiales; family Beijerinckiaceae; genus Hohaiivirga. The sequence goes on from JAVBRX010000077.1 coordinate 2,722, forward strand.
TCGATCGAAAACGCCTGCTCGATCAGCAGCGAGCCAGTGAAAAACGCACCGATGAACGCGCCGGGGAACCCGGCAATGACGATCAGCATCGCATTGCGGAACACATGTCCGTAGAGAACCCGCCGCTCCGGCAATCCCTTCATCCGCGCCGTCAAGACATATTGCTTGCGAATTTCATCGAGAAAGGAGTTCTTGGTCAGAAGCGTCAAAGTCGTGAACGAGCCGACACCCAGGGCAATCAACGGCAGAACCAGGTGATGCGCATAATCGAGGATTTTGCCGCCAAGCGATAGCGACGCGAAATTCTCGGAAATAAGCCCCTGATCGGGAAAAATTTTCCAGAACGATCCCCCCGCAAACAGGATAATGAGCAGAATCCCTAGAATAAAGCCAGGAATGGAATAACCAATGGTGATAATGGTGGATGTCCAGACATCAAAGGATGAGCCATCCTTGACCGCCTTGCGGATACCTAAGGGAATAGAGATGGCATAGGACAGAAGCGTGATCCATAGCCCGAGCGAAATCGAAACCGGCAGCGCCTTCTTGATCAGATCCAGAACCGATTGCCCTTTGAAATAGCTCCTGCCGAAATCGAGATGGAAATAGTCCCACATCATATTGAAGAACCGGACGGTGGCCGGTTTATCGAGATTGAACTTGCGTTTGAGATCCTCGCGGATCTTCTGGTCGATTCCCTGCCCACCGCGATAGGCATTGCCCGATGATCCGCCGCTATCCATCGAGGTCAAGTTGCTCTCAGCCCCAGACAATCGCGAACTAGCGCTGGAATCCAAGCCCTGCAACCGCATCATGACCCGCTCCACCGGCCCGCCGGGGACGAATTGCGCGATAGTGAAGGTAATCAGCATGATGCCGAACAGCGTCGGAATGAACAGCAGCAGACGGCGGGCGATATAATACAGCATCGGCTAACTCGCCCGCCCGATACGCTTGGCTTTCTCGATGTCGTACCACCAAGTTCCCGGTGCGCCGGTGCCATAGCGGGGCAGCATTTCGGGCCGCGAATATTCGTCCCAATAGGCATACCAGTCGACCGCTTTGTACCACATCGGCACCCAGTAATATCCGGCGCGCAACACCCGGTCGAGGGCACGACAGGAGATATTCAACTCTTCCCGGCTGTGCGCCTTTGCAACCTTGTCGATCAGTGCATCGATAGCCGGATGCGCAATGCCGGATATATTATAGGAGCCTTTCCGGACTGCCCCCCGTGAACCGTAAAGATCGTCCATTCCCTCGCCTGGCGTGGTGGAGCCACCTATAGCCCGGCTGACGATATCGAAATCGAATTCGTTCATCCGCGCCTGATATTGCGAGGCATCGACGATCCGCGACCGTGGCTTGATGCCGAGTAGTTCGAGATTACGATGGAACGGCAATGTATGCGGCTGCATCGACGGATCGAAAGCAAGGAACTCGATCTCAAACGGTCGCCCGTTCGGCAGATGTAGCGTTGCCCCTTTCAACTCGCAACCGGCGGCCTTTAGAAGTTCGAACGCTTTGCGCAGCAGATTGCGGTCGCTGCCCGAACCGTCCGAAACCGGAGCCATGACGGGTTCTCCGAACACCGCCTCCGGCAGAGAAGCGCGAAACGGTTCCAGCAGCGCCAGTTCCTCGGGCGACGGCAGTCCTTTCGCTTCCATATCGGTATTTTGGAAATAAGAGTTCAGCCGTTCGTAGGATGAGAACATGATGTTCTTGTTGACCCACTCGAAATCAAACGCCAGACCGATGGCCTGCCGTACCCGAGGATCCTTGAACTGTTCCCGGCGCAAGTTGAAAAGCCAGCCCTGCGTAGACGTCGGAGCATTGTTGGGGATGTTCTCTTTCTTGATCCGCCCATCTCTTATGGCCGGAAAATCGTAACCCAGCGCCCAGTTGCGAGACGTGAACTCCTGGTGAAAGCTGACCGTGCCGTTTTTGAACGCCTCGAAGGCGATAGGACGTTCGCGATAATAGACATAACGGATATTGTCGAAATTACTGGTGCCGACATTCACCGGCAACTTGTTGCCCCAATAATCGGGAACGCGCTCGAACTCGATGAAACGCCCCGGTTCAAACTTGCCGACCTTGTAAGCCCCTGAGCCGAGCGGCGGCTTCAGGGTCACGACCTCGAATGCCGTTTCGCCCTTGTTCGCCTCCGACAGGCCCTGCACCGCATCCGTCCTGATTTTCTCCGCATTTTCCCGCTCCCAGTAAGCTTTCGAGAAAATCGGCA
>JAVBRX010000082.1:0-4476 GCA_031547465.1 Microvirga sp.
CGGCAACCATCGGATCGAGCCTAAGCCGCTTCGCCATGTCGGACGGCAGCGGCGCGCAGACGATGCCGGAGGTGTGGCGGATGATGAACGCCATCTTCTCCGGCGTGCACATCGACGCCGCAACGATGAGATCGCCCTCGTTCTCACGGTCGTCGTCATCGGTGACAATGACGATCTCGCCTTTGGCAAAGGCTTCAAGAGCCTCGGTGATCGAATTGCTCATGGCATTATCCTTAAACAAAAACACGCTCGTCACGGGGTTCCGGTTTGGCCGCGATGGCGCAGAAAATGGTCGGCCAGAACACAGGCGACCATCGCCTCGCCAACGGGAACAGCACGGATGCCGACGCAAGGATCATGCCGTCCTTTGGTGATGATGTCCGCAGCGGCCCCCGAACGGTCGATAGTGGCGCGCGGACGCAGAATCGACGAGGTTGGCTTGACGGCAAAACGGCAGACGACCGGCTGGCCAGTAGAAATGCCGCCCAGGATTCCGCCCGCATGGTTGGAGAGAAACAGCGATGCGCCATCGGTACCGGGACGCATTTCGTCGGCATTGTCCTCGCCGCGCAATTCGGCTGCGGCAAAACCATCACCGATTTCCACGCCTTTGACGGCAGGGATTGACATCAATGCCGCGGCAAGGTCGGCATCGAGACGACCATAGACCGGTTCGCCCCAACCCACAGGGACACCATCGGCAATGATCTCGACCACCGCACCAATGGATGAGCCGTCTTTACGGATCGCATCGAGATAATCGGCAAACTGAACCGCCGCATCGGCATCCGGGCAAAACAACGGATTGCGGTTCACTTCTGCCCAATCCCAGCGGGCGCGATCAACTTTGTACGGACCGATCTGTACCAGCGCGCCGCGCACTGTGACACCGGAAATCACTTTCCGCGCCACTGCTCCCGCCGCGACCCGCGCTGCCGTTTCGCGTGCCGAAGCGCGCCCGCCGCCGCGATAATCGCGGATACCGTACTTCGCATCATAAGTGAAATCGGCATGTCCGGGACGATATTTGTTCTTGATATCGGAATAATCTTTCGAGCGCTGATCAGTGTTCTCGATCTCCAGAGCAATAGGTGTTCCGGTCGTCATCTGGCACCCAGAAGCCTCATCCGAGAAAACCCCGGAGAGAATCCGCACCGCATCTGCTTCCTGGCGTTGTGTGGTGAAGCGGGATTGCCCCGGCTTGCGCCGGTCGAGATCGGCCTGGATTTCCGTCGCTTCCAGCGGAATGCGCGGCGGGCAACCATCAATAACGCAGCCGAGTGCAGGGCCGTGGCTCTCGCCGAAAGTAGTGACGCGAAAACGTTGCCCGAAGGTATTGTGGGACATGCGCGGATGCCTGAAAACGAGGGATTTGTGCCGTTCTAATCGAAAAATGCGGAAGCGTCACCCTCCCCTGTCTTCTCAGTACCAGATGTGTTTGCGATCCTTGAACACCAGTACACGGCCCTGATACATTTCCATGCGCGGCGCATCCCAGATCGACACGCCGCTCAACTTAGCGAGTAGCGCCCGCCCAACACCGCCATGCGACACCAGTACCGTGTCGTCGGTAAGCCTATCGACCGCCGCCATGACACGCTCGGCCAGCATGGCGTAACTCTCACCACCGGGTGGGGCATAACCCCATTTATCACGTCGGCGTGCAGCGGCGCCAAGCGGGTCGCGGGCTTCGGCCTCTGACCAGATCAACCCCTCCCATACGCCGAACGCCAGTTCCTTCAGGCGGTCGTCGGTCGCGTATTCCTGCGGCGGCAAGCCAATGGTTTCACGCAGGATCTCCATCGTTTCCCGCGTCCGTCCAAGCGGGCTGGAAAGAAAGTCCAGCCCGGCAGCGTCTTTCGAAAGTGAAGAGAGTATCCGCCCTGCATCGGCAGCCTGTCGACGTCCGTTCGCATTCAAAGAGATATCCCTTTGTCCCTGCAAACGACCCTCGACATTCCAGTCGGTTTCGCCGTGGCGGATGAAATAGATGATGGGCCGGGAAATTTTATGCACCTTCCTTGGCAATGGCAATATCGGGCGCATCCGGATTCTTCATGCCGACGACATGATAGCCCGCATCGACATGGTGGATTTCCCCGGTTACGCCCCGCGCCATGTCGGAGACGAAATACGCACCGACATCGCCGACTTCCTCAATCGTCACGGTGCGCCGCAGCGGCGAGTTCAACTCGTTCCAGCGCAGGATGTAGCGAAAATCGCCTATGCCGGAGGCAGCAAGCGTCTTAATCGGACCGGCGGAGATGGCGTTGACACGGATATTCTTCGGGCCGAGATCTGCAGCGAGGTAGCGCACGGAAGCTTCCAGCGCCGCCTTGGCCACACCCATGACATTGTAATGCGGCATCCACTTCTCGGCCCCATAATAGGTCAGGGTCAGGAGCGAGCCGCCATCGGGCATCAGTTTTTCCGCCCGTTGCGCGATAGCCGTGAACGAATAGCAGGAAATCATCAGCGACTTAGTGAAATTGCCTTCCGTGGTGTCGACATAACGACCGGTCAGTTCGTCCTTGTCAGAGAAGGCGATGCAGTGAATCACGAAATCCAGCCTGCCCCAGACCCGCTCGATCTCGTTGAACACAGCGTCAATCGTTGCCGCATCGGTGACATCGCAATGGCCGACAACCAGCGCATCGAGTTCCGCCGCCAGCGGTTCAACCCGTTTCTTCAGGGCATCGCCCTGATAGGTAAACGCCAGTTCCGCCCCCTGCTGGCGAGCAGCATTGGCAATACCCCACGCAATAGACCGGTTGTTCGCAACCCCCATCACCAGCCCGCGCTTACCGGTGAGAATTCCCATCCCTTGACCTGCCTGGCGTTGTGTTTCAGCCATCTTTCACCTGAAATTGATAAAAACGATAGATTGTCCCGCTTTCTTTATCCGACCGGCACGCGAGACGGAAGAGCGATATTAGCCTTATACGATTGCTGAAAACCGCAGGGAGCCATGCAGGAAACAGGCAATGAATGCAGACGTCTAGGCTCCGGCCATACGCTTCGCCCGACGGGCTTTGGCATAAGCGATGAGCGATTCGTCAGCGGGCTCCGGCAGCTTGATCTGAGTCGTTACCAGAATATCCCCATTCCCTTTGGCTGACGGCAACCCCTTGCCGCGCAGGCGGAAGGTGCGGCCTGATTCGGTCATCGGCGGAATATTCATCGTCACCGCTCCGGAGAGCGTCGGAATCCGGGCTGTTGCTCCCAAGATCGCATCATCGAGTTCCAGGGCAAGCTGATAGCGCAGATCAGCCCCTTCCACTTTGAACAGCGGATGCGGGGCAATGCGGATCGTCAGCAGCACATCGCCCGGTTCCTGTCCAGGATATGCGGGGGCAAGACCACGCAATCGAACCACTTGCCCGTCCGTCACGCCTTTCGGAATGGACACCTCGACACTACGCCCGTTCGTCAGCTTGAGACCGTGCTTTTTATCAGCGGCGATATCATCGAGCGTCAGGTTCAGATCGGCACGCTGATCCGCGCCTTTCGGCATATGGCTGGGCCGCGAGAAATCCGCGCCACGGAACGCCTGCTCGAAAAACTGCGAGAAGATCACATCCTCGGTCGAGCGCCCGCCACCGGATGTCCGCTGGCGAAACTGCCCGCTGCCAAACGGCCCGCCACTACCATGGAACCCCTCAAACCCGTCTGCACTCCCCCTGCCGCCGCGCCCGGCAAAGGGGTCGAATTTCGGCTTGCCTTCGGCATCGATCTCACCCCGGTCGAAAGCTTTACGCTTTTCGCCATCGCCAAGAATCTCGTAAGCCAGATTCACCTCGGCGAACTTATCTTTCGCCTTGGGATCGCTCTTGTTGGTGTCCGGGTGGTATGCCTTGGCAAGTTTCCGGTAGGCTTTCTTGATATCCGCCTCTGAAGCGGCAGTGGCCACGCCAAGGATTTGATATGGATTCCGCATGCTGAACCGAGAACTCCCATAAGCGCGCAGCAAACGCGCCTGTCAGCCTGAATATGGGGATGGTGTTGCGATCCTGCAACGATTTTCATGCTCGTCGACCGCATGAACCTAGGCCATGTATCATTATGCCGGTGGCATTGGCACTGGCTTTCCACACCGCTTCGCAAGACCATCGCAGAAAGGATACGACACCACCACTGAGTGCAACGATACTTCAAAAGATTTAGCTCATGAGTCAAAAGCAAAAATCAGGCCTTTCCGTCTTCATTACGGTCTTCCTCAGCATCCTGTGCCTGTTTTTCCCATTATTGAATTATTCGTTGGCGCAACCCGGGAAAAACGGCATAGTGTATCTTCTACCGTTTGATCCACCTTCGGAGATTTTAGCTGAAAGACTTAAGAAAGACATAACCTGGAAATTAAATATTCCGATTGAAATTCTTCCAACTGAAGAACTACGACCACAATTTTTCAACTCAACGAGAAAACAGTTTGTCGCCAACAAAATCCTTGCCCATATCGACAAAAACTATTCTGCA
>JAVBRX010000145.1:0-4929 GCA_031547465.1 Microvirga sp.
TCAAGCCCGCTCACGAACGCGCGGCTTTCCGGCGATAGGGCAAGGTGCGACGCCACCAGAACATGCAACGGCACACTCAGTCCGCCATCGACATAGGCAGCGAGGAGGCTATCCGCGGCATCGCTTCGATTGGCTTCGTCAAACCACGCAGGCACTGGACTGTTCCTTTTCGCAAACCTTATGGCATTTGGCGCTTTCACTCCTGACCCTATGCTATTTTCATAGATAGAGCGTCGCGGACGATTTTCTTGCCACTCGGGTCGAAGATCGCCCTTCAAGCGATGAATGGCATAATACGACAAGTGAGAAGGCTTGTCTTTTTTCAAGCGCAACCATGTATACGCCTAGCTCCGGTTTTCGGATCACCGGCAAACAACCGGCTTGCGAGGGCGCTCGGCACCGCCTACGTATTCAGTCTTTGATATTTCCGGGTTTTCCCCAAGGAGTTCTGAAAAATGGCCGGGACGGCGCTACTCTTTCGCGACGATGCCTATCTTACCGAATGTCAGGCGATTGTTGTCGCGCTCGACACGGAGAAGAACGGCGTCATTCTCGACCGTACGGTTTTCTATGCGCAAGGCGGCGGGCAGCCGGGGGATACCGGAATGCTGCGCCTGCCGTCCGGCAGCGAAGTGAAGGTGACGAACGCGGTTTACGGCAGCGACCGGAGCCAGATACTGCATCTTCTCGACGGTAAATTGCCCGCCATCGGCGCAAGCATTCAGCTTATCCTCGACTGGCAGACCCGTTATCTGAGGATGCGGGCGCATACCGCCCTGCACCTGTTGAGTGTCGTGCTGCCCTACCCCGTCACCGGCGGCGCTATCGGCGACGGGCAGGGGCGCCTTGATTTCGACATCGCCGAAGGCGGCCTCGACAAGGACGAGATCGCCACCCAGATGAACAAGTTGATCGCCACCGATGCCGCCGTGAGCGAACGCTGGATCACCGACGAGGAACTCGACGCCAACCCCGGCCTGGTCAAAACCATGTCGGTACAGCCGCCACGCGGCACGGGCAGCATTCGCCTCGTCGAAATAGACGGCATCGATCTGCAACCCTGCGGCGGCACGCATGTGCGCCGGATCGGAGAAATCGGCTCTATTTCTGTCACAAATATAGAGAAGAAGGGCAAGCTGAACCGGCGCGTCAAGATTGCCGTTTCCTGAACCCTTTAACGAATCCGCCCCCGCCACAGGAGAACGCCATGCGCAAAGCCTCATCCTCGCAGTTCGTGACACCAGCCTGGGTGAAGGACCGCCTGTCCGACCCACAAACCGTCATTATAGACGGTTCCTGGTATCTGCCTGCGATGCAGCGCGATGCAGAGGCCGAGTATCGTTCCGGGCATATTCCCGGCGCGGTGCGATTCGATATAGACACCGTAAAGGATCACACCTCCAACCTGCCGCACATGCTGCCTTCAGTGGATGAGTTCGCCCGGGCAGTCGGCGCGCTCGGCATCGACGAGGGAATGACCATAGTCGTTTATGACGGGGCCGGGCTGTTCTCGGCCCCTCGGGTGTGGTGGACATTCAAGGTGTTCGGCGCGAAGCGGGTCTTCGTCCTTGAAGGCGGCTGGCCGGCTTGGCGTAAAGCCGGAAATCCGGTTGAAACCGGCGCACCGCGAGCGCGGATACGGAAAGTTTTTGCCCCGTCCTTCTCGCCGGAACAGGTCGCCGACTGGCGGATTGTAAAAAGCGCCTGTGAACAAGGCGGCCCGACCATCGTCGATGCCCGTTCCGCCGGGCGGTTCGCTGGCAGCGCAGCGGAACCCCGGCCTGGCCTGCGCTCCGGCCACATTCCCCACAGTCTAAACCTGCCGTTCGAAGCCGTGATCGCCGATGGCAGGCTGAAATCCAACGCCGAAATCGAACGCGCCTTCGCAGAAGCCGAGGCAGACCTCTCGCAACCGATGATCCTCAGTTGCGGCTCAGGCGTAACAGCTTCGGTTCTCGCCATCGCAGTAACGGAAGTCACCGGCACCTTGCCTATCGTTTACGATGGCTCATGGAGTGAATGGGGTGGACGTAGCGACCTGCCGATTGAAACCGGCGCGGACGACCCTACGGGGCTGTCTCATAAACGCCGATGACGAGCGGCTTGGCTCCGGGAAGGCTGAAACCTGAAATACGAGTTACGAGCCTCGGCTGCACATTGCGAGCGCGCAACGCCGCTATGAACGCATCCTCCAGCGTTTCCCCCTCCGTTCCCGATGAGCGGGCATTGGCGGCAAAAACAACGCGACACGCGCCAGCGGTGAAAAACTCCGCAGCCTCTTCCGGGCGCTCCAGAATCGTAAGGTCGTTGCCGATTAGGAACCTCAGGCTCGGCTCACGGTAACCGAATGTGCCGACGGCCAGAGTGCCATTCCCCGGCTTGCCGCATTGCGTGGCATTGAGCGTCTCTGTCAGACGCGGCGACAGTTGCAGCGAGCGCAGCACCGGTTGGGTCAGGGAGAAAACGGCAACCGCAAGGCAACACGCCGCCGCGCATCCCCAGCCGATACACGACCAGGCATCGTTGCGCATGAACCTCACCCAGGACACGATGGAGAGAACGATAGCCAGAGCGAACACGGGAAAAGCCGCGAACGGAACCGCCCGCTCCAGCAACACGCCCGCCACGATGAAAAGGGCGGTAAGCAGCATCGGAATGGCAGGTAAAAGCAGGGCCACCAGCCTTGCCCCCCACCTGTGCGCAGTAATAGCCCCGGACGAGGCCGCCAGAACGACGAGAATGGCAATCGCCGGATAAAGCGGCAGAACGCTCTGCGGCTGCTTGCCCGGTATGACTTCAAGCAGCAGCCAGACAGGCATGACCCAGGCAAGGATAAAGGCGCAGCAATCGTCACGGCGGTTGGCCCAGACGAACGGCACGGCAATGATTGCCAAACAGGTTCCCGGCCAGAAGGTGATGAAAAAACCGGCCAGATAGCTCCCCGGCGGAGCCTGCCGCCCTTCCTGCACAGAGAAAAGCCCGGTGGCAATATCATGCCATGTTCCGGCTTCGTGCGGCGCCTCGGCAAGGTTTACGGCGATTGCCAGAAGCCAGGGCATAAGCAGCAGCAATGCGCCCACCGCCCCCAATCTGGGCCGCAACGCGCCGAACCAAGTAAAATCCCAATGGCGAAAACCAAGCACCAGCACCGCCAGTCCGGCAATCACCGGCAGAACCGGCCCCTTGAGCAATATGCCGAACGCCAGTGCCGTCCAGAACAAAATCGTTACGGGAGCAGAGAGAACCCCGCCACCCCGGCTCAGATACGCCCGGGCAAGCCCACCCATGGCGGCGGCGGAACAGGCGGCCAGCAGAGCCTCTATGGTGGCGAGTCTGGCCTCGATCAGCATCAGGATGCTCGAAACCAGAAGAACGCCAGCCCAGAATGCCTCCCGGCGCGATACAAAGACAAGCGCCGCCCAATAGGTGAGAAGTACGGCTCCGATAGCTCCGAGCAGCGACGGAATCCGGTAGAGCGCGATCCGTGTCAGCGGTTCGGATATACCCGCTCGCGCTCCAATCTCGACGGAAGCCGCCTGCAACCAGTGAATGCCGGATAAACGCCGTTCCTGCTCTCCGTTCGATAAACGGACGACGGTAACACCTCCGGTTTCCAGCATTTGTTTTGTCGCCAGCGACAGCCGCGATTCATTACGGTCTATCGGCTGAAGCGTCGAAAAACCGGGGATGGAGCAGAGCAGAGTCAGAGCGACAAGAACGAGCGCGGCAAAACCGTGCGACCGCTCGATCAAACCCATCAGCCGATTGTCTGCCCCCGCCGGATTCCCGTTCATATGCCAATGCCACCGGTCGTTGATTTCAACCTGTATCAGATTACCGTTTCAGATATTTGCCGCACTTACCCATTCGAACCGTCAAGCGGCTCTAAAACGCGGCGGCGGCAAGTGCAACACGCAAAACCGGCCCCCGTTCACAATTTACCGGGAACATCCTATATTGAAACCGTGAGGCCTCATGCGCAGGCCGCATCCGGCCAGAACGGGGACGACCCCAGACCATTCGACGTTTTGACAGGGACGGCCCTGTTGCATCCTTTACGAGGGCTTCATGGCCTGGATCATCCTGTTTTTTGCCGGTCTGTTCGAGGTCGGCTGGGCTGTCGGCCTGAAATACACTGACGGCTTCACACGTTTCATCCCCTCTCTTGTAACGCTCGCCGCCATGGCACTCAGCATCGTCCTGCTAGGGATTTCTCTCAAGACCCTGCCGCTGGGAACGGGTTACGCCATCTGGACCGGAATCGGCACAGTCGGCACCGCCATCGCCGGCATCCTGTTGTTCAAGGAAAGTGCCGACATCCTGCGGCTCATGAGCATCGCCCTGATCGTCTGCGGCATCATCGGACTAAAGCTGGCGACAGCAGAGTAACGCTATTAAAAGATAAGTCTTTTGCAATCACGGCATCATATATGGCGCGGTTGCAAAGCACGACTTTACTTGTTCAAAATTTTATATAATGTACCCCACTATACTATAGGTTTTACACCATGTCACATACCATACACCAGAAAGACAAGCTGATTGCCCGCCTCCGCCGCATCAAGGGGCAGATCGAGGGCATTGAGCGCGCCCTGGAAGCAGAAGCGCCCTGCGCTGAAGTGTTGCGCCAGATTGCCTCCGTGCGCGGTGCAGTGAGCGGACTGACGGCGGAAGTGATGGAAGATCATCTGCGCGAACATGTTCTGGCCGCATCGACGGACGATGACCGGCGTCAGGGCGGCGAGGAGATGATTGAAGTCATCCGGACCTATTTGAAATGAGCACTGGCTGAAAAAGCAAACTGAAAGAAAAAGCCGATGACGACGAAAGACATCTCCAGGCTGGGGCACGATCATGTCTTTTTAGGTGAGAACCACCGGCGTAACGAGCGCAAGGTATGGCTGGTGATCGCACTAACCGCGAGCATGA
>JAVBRX010000132.1:0-15276 GCA_031547465.1 Microvirga sp.
ATATCGGGGTCCGCTACGGCATGGGGCCGGAGGTTCTGCGCGACCTGACCTTTTCCATCGCGCCGAATTCGTTCCAGTTTCTCACCGGCCCCTCGGGCGCGGGAAAAACGACGCTTCTGCGCCTGATCCTGCTGACGGTGAGGCCGACACGCGGGCTGGTGTCGCTGTTCGGACGCGATGTTTCGCGCATTTCCAAGGACGAACTGACGGCGGTGCGCCGCCGTATGGGCGTGGTGTTCCAGGATTTCCGCCTGCTCGACCATCTGACAACCTACGAGAACGTTGCCCTGCCACTGCGGGTGCAGGGCAAGGACGAAGCGAGCTATCGCCGCGAAGTGGTGGAACTGCTGCGCTGGGTCGGCCTTGGCGAACGGATGCACGTTTTGCCACCGGTGCTGTCCGGCGGCGAGAAGCAGCGAGCGGCGATTGCGCGGGCGCTGATCGTGCGCCCCGACCTGCTGCTCGCCGATGAGCCGACCGGCAACGTCGATCCGCCTCTGGCGCGGCGGCTGCTGCGGCTGTTTATCGAACTCAACCGCCTCGGCACGTCGGTGGTGATCGCCACCCACGATTTTTCGCTGATGGACCAGCTGGAAGCGCGTCGCCTCGTTCTCGGCGAAGGCCGGCTGCATATCGACGAGTGATCCCCGATGGCCACCGGTAACAATCCCACCTTCCGAACCGACAGACAGGCCTCGCCGCTACCGGTGAACCTGCGCCGCAACGCACCGCTCGTGCCGTCCGATTCGAGCGGCGGGCGGGCGCTGTCGGCGGTGATTGCCATTCTGACCTTTCTGGCAGCATTGTGCGCCGGGGCGGCCGAACTGGTCGCCACCAGTTCGGCGGACTGGCGTTCTTCGGTTTCGCGCGAGGTAACGATCCAGATTCGCCCCAACACGCAACGCAATATCGAGGCCGATGTCGTTCAGGCCACAGAGTTGGCGCGGACCACGCCCGGGGTGAAGGAGGCGCGCGCCTTTTCCGCCGAGGAAGCCGCAAAACTTCTGGAACCGTGGCTCGGCACCGGGCTTGATCTCAAGGAGCTGCCGGTACCGCGCCTCATCGTCCTGACCCTGGCCGACGGACCGCGCCCGGATTTCTCGACGCTGCGCACGCAACTGACGGCGCAGATTCCCGGTGCGACCCTCGATGATCACAGCCTCTGGGTCGCCCGTCTGGCGGCGATGGCGAACACGGTGGTCGTCATCGGTATCGTTCTGGTAATTCTTGTCCTGAGTGCCGCCGGTCTTGCCGTGGCATTCGCTACCCGCGGCGCAATGGCGGGCAACCGTGAGGCGGTGGAAGTGCTGCATTTCGTCGGCGCGGACGATGATTTCATCGCCCGGGAATTTCAACGCCGCTTCTTCCAGATCGGCCTACGCGGCGCGGTGTTCGGTTCGTTCAGCGCCTTGGCGCTGATCCTCGTTCTTGGGATGCTCTCGCGCTTGTGGCGGACGAGCGCGGCTGGGGACCAGATCGAAGCCCTGTTCGGATCTTTCAGCATCGGCTGGCGCGGTTTCGCGGTGGTGATCGCGATTTCTCTGGTCGTGGCCGGAATTGCCGCAATCGTGTCGCGCCGTACCGTGCGTCGGTTCCTGATCGAAGCCAGCGAATAGAACTATCGCAAAAACGCTTGAGTGAGCGCAAAGGAATGAGATTACCGTGAACGCCGACGATTCCGACGACGAGTGCCTTGAGTTTATCGTTCCCGAGACTGAGCCGCCGGGGCGGCTCGATGCGACGATGGCGCGGCTTGCCGTGGATTTTTCCCGCAGCCGGTTGCAGGCTTTCATTCGCGACGGGCATGTCAGCGTGAACGGCGCCACGGTGACGGATCCGAAACACAAGGTTGCCGCCGGGGCGATTCTGCATCTTGTCCCGCCGCCTGCCGAGGAGGCTGAGCCGCAGGGCGAGGATCTACCGCTGAACGTGGTTTACGAGGATGCCGATCTTATCGTCATCGACAAACCCGCCGGGCTGGTGGTGCATCCCGCTGCCGGACATGGCAGCGGCACACTGGTCAACGCTCTCATCCACCATTGCGGCGACAGCCTGTCGGGAGTCGGCGGCGTCAAACGTCCCGGCATCGTTCACCGGCTCGACAAGGACACGAGCGGACTGATCGTCGTCGCCAAGAATGATCGGACGCATCACGGACTGGCGCGACAATTCGCTGATCATGGTCGGGAAGGTCCGCTGGAGCGCGCCTATCTGGCAATCGTCTGGGGCGCACCGGCGCGTTCGCGCGGCATTGTCGAGGCGACGTTGGCGCGCTCCACCCGCAACCGGGAGAAGATCGCCGTAGTGTCGGACGAACGTGGCAAATACGCCCTGACCCGCTACCAATGTCTGGAGAGCTTCCCTTCTGGGGCAAAGGAACCGCTGGCGAGCCTGATGCGCTGCGAACTGGAGACAGGCCGTACGCACCAGATTCGTGTGCATCTCAGTCATATCGGGCATCCATTGCTCGGCGACGCCACTTACGGGCCGGGGTTCAAGACCAAGGCCAACCGTCTCGATTCCCGGCAGCAGCAGGCGTTGGCGACGCTCGATCGCCAGGCGCTACATGCGGCAGTACTTGGGTTTGCTCACCCGGTGACGGGAGAAACCCTGCGTTTTGAAAGCCCGCTACCGGAGGATATGATGCGGTTGCTGGAAGCATTGCGCGGAAGCGATTTCCAATAATTCCGACACCGGCTTGCGCCGCCTCGATTCGGCCATGCTTTGACGTTTAATTCATTTCTTGGGTTTGCCACTTCAGGGAACCCGATAACGGTCGCTCCCATTCAGGAGGACCGAGGAAAGGCAAGGAAATGGCCGCTGCCGCGCTTCCCATCATTGCCCAAGAGGGCGGATTATCGCGCTATCTCGAAGAGATTCGCAAGTTCCCGATGCTGGAGCCGCATGAAGAATACATGCTGGCCAAACGCTGGCGCGAGCACGATGATCGTAACGCCGCGCACAAGCTCGTAACCTCGCATCTGCGCCTCGTAGCGAAGATCGCCATGGGGTATCGGGGGTACGGCCTGCCGATCGGCGAAGTCGTATCCGAGGGCAATGTCGGCCTGATGCAGGCGGTGAAGCGCTTCGACCCAGACAAAGGCTTCCGCCTCGCCACCTATGCGATGTGGTGGATCAAGGCAGCAATTCAGGAATACATCCTGCGCTCGTGGTCACTGGTGAAGATGGGTACCACCGCCAACCAAAAGAAGCTGTTCTTCAACCTGCGCAAGGCCAAGGGTCGGATTTCCGCCTTCGATGAGGGCGACCTGCGTCCCGAGCAGGTCGAACAGATCGCCACCCGCCTCGGCGTTCCGAAACAGGACGTGATCGAGATGAACCGCCGGCTCGGCGGCGATATGTCGCTCAACGCGCCGTTGCGTCAGGAAGGCATCGGCGAATGGCAGGATTGGCTGGAAGACGACACCGACAATCAGGAAGAGGTGCTGGCAGCCTCTGAAGACAATGCCAACCGCATAGCGGCGTTGCGCGAGGCGCTCGCCGTTCTTAACCCGCGGGACCGGCGGATTTTCGAGGCGCGGCGGTTGCAGGACGACCCGATGACGCTGGAAGAACTGTCGGCGGAATTCGATATTTCTCGCGAGCGTGTGCGGCAGATCGAGGTTCGCGCGTTCGAGAAAATTCAGGACGCCGTGCGTGCCAATCTGATTCGTCGCGAAACGCCGAAAGGGATAATCGAATCGCGCGTTGCCGAGGCCAATCGGTAAAGTTTTCTGCCGGGTAGGGATTCTGCGGCAGGCTTCTCTCCGGGAGCGGAATTGTTTTAGAAGTCGCAGGCGATGCCCTTGATCTCCCAATCGTCGTAACGCACCGGCTCCAGGCCCTTGCGCCCGTTCAACTCTGCCACCTTCGCCAGTTCTTGCGCTTTTGCGTCGATGGTGGCGCGGCGTTCCCGGGCTTCCGCCAGCGCCCGCTGTGCTTCCGGCGTCAGCACCCGTTCAGCAGCACCCGGAGCATCGTTCTCGGACATCGTCTTCTCCCATCAGGTTCTCAAACGTACAAAATGTTTTCCGTTCCGGATGAACCGGAAAATACGTAGGCGGCGGACACCCTATAGCATCGGATAACCGGTTGAAATTACCCATTGCAGCATTTTCCTGCACTTGTCCGGTATCCATTCCGGCAAGAAATGCTCTACATTAGCGGAAACACATATGGCCAAGCTGCCGCAAGCCGATAAGGATTTACGATGCTGCCCGGACGTCTGATCGACGGATACCGTACATTTCTCAAGAGCCGCTTCGCCTCCGAGCGCACCCGCTACGAAACCCTGGCCGAGCGCGGGCAGAAGCCGGAGGTTCTGGTGATCGGCTGTTGCGACAGCCGGGTATCGCCGGAAGTTATTTTCGATGCCGATCCGGGCGAGATGTTCGTCGTTCGCAACGTCGCCAATCTGGTGCCGCCCTATGCTCTCGATTCTACCTATCACGGCACCAGCGCCGCCATCGAGTTCGCCGTTCAGGTGCTGAAGGTGAAGCATATCGTGGTTCTCGGCCATGCTAAATGCGGCGGTATTCATGCCTTTGCCGGCACGGGGCCGGATAAGCTGTCGCCGCACGGCTTTCTGGGCCGGTGGATGAACATCCTCAAACCGATCGAGGGTACCGTGCCGGAGCGGCCCGATTATGCGGCTTACCTGCGCGATCTCGAACTCGCAGCAATCCTCAACAGCCTTAGGAATCTGGCCACCTTTCCCTATGTGAAGGTTCTGGCGGAGCGGGGCGAACTCGAACTGCACGGCGCTTATTTCGGCGTTGCTACCGGCGACCTCATGGTTCTGAACCGGGACACCGGTGTGTTCGAACCGGTGCGGATTGCAGCGGCTGTGTGAGCATGGATTCCATCCGGCATGAAAAAGCCGATGGTTGGTTCCATCGGCTTTCGATTCTCACCATTGCCCTTGCTGTTACGCGGCTTTCGGCGTCAACAGCTTGCGGTTGATGAGCGCCTCGGCGATCTGCACAGCGTTGAGGGCCGCGCCTTTGCGCAAGTTGTCGGAGACACACCAGAAACTCAAACCGTTCTCGACGGTGATGTCCTCGCGGATGCGGGAGACATAAGTCGCATCCTCGCCCGCCGCCTCGTGCGGCGTCATGTAGCCGCCAGGGGCGCGCTCATCGACGATAACGATGCCGGGGGCGCGGCGCAGCACCTCGCGCGCCTCGTCGGCACTTAACGACTTCTCGAATTCGACATTGACCGCCTCCGAATGGGCGATGAACACCGGCACGCGCACGCATGTGGCGGTGAGCTTGATCTTGGGGTCGAGAATCTTCTTGGTCTCGGCCATCATCTTCCATTCTTCCTTAGTGTAACCGTCCTCCATGAACACGTCGATCTGCGGGATCAGGTTGAAGGCGATACGCTTCTGGAACTTCTTCACCTCGACATTCTGCAGGCTGTAAAGCGCCTTGGTCTGCCGGTCGAGTTCGTCCATGCCGTCCTTACCCGCGCCCGACACCGACTGATAGGTGGAGACGACGACGCGCTTGATGGTGGCGGCGTCGTGCAGCGGCTTAAGGGCAACGACCATCTGGATGGTCGAGCAGTTCGGGTTGGCGATGATGTTCTTCTTGCGGAAACCGCGCACCGCGTCGGCATTCACTTCCGGCACGACTAGCGGCACATCGGCATCGTAGCGCCAGGCGGAGGAATTATCGATCACCACTGCGCCCTGCTCGCCGATCTTCGGCGACCATTCCTTCGAGGTTTCGCCACCCGCCGACATCAGGCAGATGTCGATATCGGAGAAATCGTAAGTATCGAGGGCTTTCACCTTCAGTGTCTTGTCGCCGTAGGCGAGTTCGACACCCTGGCTCCGGCGCGAGGCAAGCGCCACGACTTCGCTGGCCGGGAACGCCCGTTCAGCCAAGATATCCAGCATTTCCCGGCCCACATTGCCCGTCGCACCGACGACGGCGACCTTGTAGCTCATTGTATTTCTCCTGTTCGCTTCTCGCTCTCCCTGGGGCGGCTTCGGGCCGGAAGGACCCTCGCCTTTTCCATCGAGCGCCCGGCGGGAGAGTATCAGGACGACGAGGCGCTTCAGGCGGCTGTTTTCGCAGCCGTCGTGATGGTGATCGTCGTGCGTTTCAGGCAAATCGCGCGGGCCATCGTAACGTCGTCCGGTCGAAGGGTAAAACCCTTGAAAAACCTGTGTTCGAACCTGAAGGTTTCAGATTCGCGCGAACCGGAGCAATCATTGCCTTGCTTCCGAAGCGCAATTTGAAAGAAAACACCAGAAGCCGCAGGGATGTCAAGGCTTTCGGCAGAAATGTTTCACGCCGCGAACTGGTGAACGTCCTTCTAACGTATTGAAAATACGGAAGGATACATAGGGAGGCGGTTCGAGCGGCTTCCAGGCGCAGCCGCGTTATGCGTTACGCCTTTGGAGGCATCTTCTCCGGCGATTGTCATACTGGTTACCTTAATTGTTCTGAGCGACGCGGAAACCATAAATCCTAACGGTTGGCTAAGACCTCTGCGTTCAGGCTTGCCGCGGTGAGTTTGTGAAACCGTAAGGGTGCGCTCGGACAACAAGGAGGACCGATGGCAGCGAGGGCCAGCGATACCGCGTTGCGGGACGCATACGATCCATCATGGCAGCCCGATGGCTCGGTGCTCAGGCCATTGCCCGGTGCGGCGCTGTTGCGCGCCCGAACGATCCGCCGCTGGCGGGTGCCGTGGCTGAAGCTGTTCCTGGCCGCCCTCTGCATCACCGGGCTGTCAGCTTATGCGCTACACGGGCAACCGGTGAATAGGGCCGGACAATCGCTCAAGGTCACCACCGCGCCCGCGCATCTGATCGCGCCGGAGCCGGATTGGCGACCGGCGCAATCCGGTTCAATCTATAGGCTCGAAACCGCCGGTCTCGCCTTGACGCCCCCGCAGCAGGAAAGCCGTCTGCATGCCAGCGGCGGGCGCGAGGATACTCTCGTCTCCGGCAAGTTTGCCGTTACGCCATACCTGAGGATGACCATCGCCCACGGTTTGCCGGACGACGAGGATCGCAGTTTTTATGTCGATCTGGTGCTGAAGGCGGCGACAAGCGGTCTGGCAGTGTCGCGCAATGCTCAGCCCACCGTGCTGGCAACTAAATTCGGCGCGGCGGAGCTATCGGAAACCATGCTGACCGGCAAGACCGGGGCAATCTGCCTCGCGTTCCGCTTGCACCGGAGCGAGCCATCCTTCGCGCTCAATGGCTGGTTGTGCGGTGCGGACGGAAAACCCGCCGATCCACGTCGCCTTGCCTGCCTGATCGACCGCCTGACTCTCGCCGATCCGGCGAAGGCGCTTGAACTGGCGCCGTTTTTTGTCGAAGTCGGGCGACAGAAAACCGGCTCGTGCGATGAACTCAACCTGACGTCCAGCCAGCTATCGCAGCAATCGCGCCGCCGCTGACGGGCCTGTTCATATGGTTTGGGGAGGGCCGGGATTAACTGGTTTCGACCATGCCGAGCGCCCGGCAACCAGCCAGTAGACCGCGCCACCGACAAGGCCGGTGAACAGCAGCATTGCCGCAATCGACGCATCCGCCGGAGCAGGCAGCGGGTTGCCGGTATTATCGGGAAATGTCAGCAGCCAGGGGATGGCGGAGGCGATCAGCCCCGGCACAAGAATGTGCCACCAGGCGCTGGACAGCCTGAATAATTCTCCGGTGGCAGCGCTGATGAGAACCGGCATGACAAACACGGCACAAAGCAGCCGTTTCACGAAGTCGACGTTACCGAGCATCGCCCGTGCCGGATCGTCAGCGGCGAGGATATGGATCGAAGCGGTTTCCGCCGCGTCGAACACTACCTGCCATAGATCCGGTGTCGCGCCGCTTACCGTCGTAAAGGCGACGGCCATTATGCCCCAGGCGAGGATCAGTCCGAGCGCAACACGCAGCAGGCGAAAAACTAGTTTCATTCTTCACGGTCCGGCAATGCATAAAGCCCTTCCGCGCCGATGCCTGCTTCCATCAGAAGTCGGACGCTGGCGCGCAGCTTTTCGGTTTCACTTTTTAACTGGCCACAGGCGGCAAGGATATCGCGCCCGCGCGGCGTGCGCACTGGCGAGGCATATCCGGCCCGGAACACGATCTCGGAGAAATGCTCGATCCGTTCCCAGTCGGAGCATTCATAGACTGAGCCGGGCCAGGGGTTGAAGGGAATGAGATTGATCTTGGCGGGAATACCCTTGAGAAGGCGCACCAATTCGCGCGCTTCTGAATCCGAATCGTTCACGCCTTTGAGCATCACGTATTCGAACGTGATGCGCCGGGCATTAGACAGACCGGGATATTCGCGGCACGCCTGCAACAACTGGGCGATGGGATACTTGCGGTTGAGCGGCACCAGTTCGTTGCGCAGATCGTCGCGCACGGCATGGAGCGAGACCGCCAGCATCGGGTTGACCGTCTCGCCGAGTTTGGTCAGTTGCGGCACGACGCCGGAGGTCGAGACGGTGATGCGGCGGCGCGACAGGGCGATGCCCTCGTTATCGCTCAGAATGTCGATGCTAGCAGCGACGTTGTCGAGGTTGAACAGCGGCTCGCCCATGCCCATGAACACGATATTGGAGATGAAACGCCCGCCGTCGCTCGGCACGAACGCACCCTCGGGCGGGGTTTTTCCCGGCCATTCGCCGATGCTGTCACGGGCGACGATCAGTTGCGCGACGATCTCCGCCGAGGTGAGGTTGCGCACGAAGCGTTGCGTGCCGGTATGGCAGAAGCGGCAGGTGAGGGTACAGCCGACCTGCGAGGAGACACAGAGCGTGCCGCGATCCGTCTCGGGAATATAGACGCATTCGATCTCCGCACCCTTGTCGAGCGGGCCGGTCGGCGTCATACGCAGCAGCCATTTGCGGGTGCCATCCTTCGATACCTGCTCGCTGACGATCCTTGGGCGCTCCAGCGTGTAGGCCTCGCTGAGCGCCTTGCGCGTCTCCTTGCCGACATTGGTCATGTCGTTGAACTGCGTTGCTCCGCGAAAATAGATCCAGTGCCAGAGCTGCGCCACGCGCATTTTCAGTTCGCGTTCCGGCACGCCAATGACGGCGAGCCGTTCCGCAAGCTCCTGCCGTGTCAAGCCGACGAGCGACGGATTACTGCTCAGCGCACCAGGGGCGGCTGTGAAATCGGGACGCTTCTCGATGCCCTGCATTTGCGTGGGGACACCCGCCGTACCGGGCCGGGCCTGGTTCGGGTCATGCGGTTCGGTGCGGGCGGGGCTGTTCGCCTCGTTCATTGTACAATGTCTCTCGTTCAGGTGATCGATGTTTATTACACGAGGCGGGCGAAAACATGAAGGGGCGCAGGTTTCGATTGCGGCTCGCTTTTGCGCCCCGGTTATGGTCAAAAGGCGCGTCTTCTTTCGGCAGGAGTTTTGAGTCCCCGATGCTGCGACGCCTTTACGACTGGACGCTCGATCTGGCCAACCGTCCTTACGCCGTTTATGCGATTGCGGCGGTGTCGTTTGCGGAAAGCTCGTTCTTTCCCATTCCGCCGGACATCATGCTGGTGCCGATGTCGCTCGCCAATCCGAAGCGGATCTGGTTTTATGCCCTGGTCTGCGGCATCGCTTCGGTGCTCGGTGGCCTCGTCGGCTACCTGATCGGCGCGGTACTGTACGATTCCGTCGGCTCCTGGCTGCTCAACGTCTACGGGTTGACAGAAAGCGCGAACAAGTTTCGCGAAGGTTATGCCCATTATGGCCACTGGGTAATCCTGCTCAAAGGGTTGACGCCAATTCCCTATAAGCTGGTGACGATCACCTCCGGGTTCGCCGGATATGACGTGTTCTGGTTCACCGTGCTGTCGGTCGTCACTCGGTTCGGGCGGTTTTTTATCTTGGCATTGCTTCTCAGCCAGTTCGGGCCGTTCATCAAACAGAAGCTCGACGAGCATCTTGCCCCGATTTTGACGGTTTTTACCATCACGCTTATCGGT
Source organism: Microvirga sp. (assembly GCA_031547465.1). Taxonomy (GTDB): domain Bacteria; phylum Pseudomonadota; class Alphaproteobacteria; order Rhizobiales; family Beijerinckiaceae; genus Hohaiivirga. The sequence continues at coordinate 9,956 of JAVBRX010000132.1, forward strand.
GGATTCTTTGCTTTCAAATATCTGTTTTAAGGAATAACAATGACTTGCAACTGTTTCTGCTCCCGCCTGACGATCAGAACCGGGGCGCTGCTCATTGCGTTCACGGCTGCTTCGGTGCTCGCCGGTGCATTCTTTTTTCAGTACGTTCTCAACGTTCTGCCCTGTGCGCTGTGCTATCAGCAACGCTACGCCTATTATTTCGCCGTTCCCATCGCACTTCTGGCGGCATTCGTGCCGGAGCGTCCGGCCCGGGTGCTTCTTGGCGTGGTCGCTCTTGCCTTCGTCGCCGGGGCGGCACTGGGTGTCTATCATTCCGGTGTCGAATGGAAATACTGGGTTGGGCCGAATACCTGCTCGGACGGCATGAGCATCACCGGTTCCGGTTCGCTCCTCCAGCAGCTTGAAGCCACTCCGTTCGTCAGTTGCAGCGATGCAGGCTGGCGCTTTCTCGGGTTGTCGCTGGCCGGATGGAACGTGGTGATTGCCGCCTTCATCGCGGCGTTTGCCGCGCGGCTTGCCATCGGTGGCAATCGTCAGGGTTCGAGTTCGCTGTCCCAGTAAAGATAATCGAGCCAGCTTTCATGCAGGAAGTTGGGCGGGAACAGCCGTCCGTTACGGTGCAGGTCGTGCGGCGTCGGTGTGAACGGCGTCTGCATCGGCCACATCCTGATCTCTGCCGGCAGGCGGTTGCCCTTGCGCAGATTACAGGCCGAACAGGCCGCGACGACGTTGTCCCAGGTGGTGTGCCCGCCTTTCGAGCGCGGAATCACGTGATCGAACGTCAGATCGTCGGGCGAACCGCAATACTGGCAGGAAAAGCGGTCGCGCAGAAATAGGTTGAAACGGGTAAAAGCCGGGATTCTCGCCGGTTTGATGTAGGTCTTGAGGGAAACGACCGAAGGCAGGCGCATCTCGTAGTTCGGGCTATGCACCGAATGCTCGTAAAGCGAGACGATGTTGACCCGGTCCATGAAAACGGCTTTGACCGCATCCTGCCAGCACCAGATCGATAGCGGATAGTAACTCAGGGGCCGGTAATCGGCATTAAGCACCAGAACCGGGCAATGTTGCGGGCGGTAGATCGGTTGCGCGGTGGCCGTCGCCTCCTGTCGTAAATCTGTTGAACAGGCCGGGGCTTTACCCTCAAAACCGTCTGCACCAGAACTGTGACAGCACTGTGAATCTTAGTGTGCCGGAGCGAAACTGGCTACCGCAATTCGTCGCATGGCATCAATGACGCACCGAAAACGCACCGATGAACAGTAACGGCCAAAAGGGCAAATGACATTCTTCCCTATGACGCTATTCGCTACCTTCCGGCTTTCCGTCCATGACCTGGCGGATGATGGTGCCTGAAAACCCGGCTCGCCCGAGTTTTGCCATATCCTGCAAGCGGTATTCCTCGCGCCGGTCCAGCCGGTAAGGCCCGAGTTTGCGCCGTCTGGCGAAGATGAAGGCGGCCCGGATTTCGCTGCCCTCGTCCTGCTCTTCAAGAACGACCGCCGCGATCTCGCCGCTGATTCCCCTAACGGCAAGTTTGGCGCGGATCGCCCGTTCCGATGCGCCCCGGCGGCGAAGACTTGCCACCTTTCCCTTTGCATACGCCTCGTCATCGACCAATTGCGATGAACGGCAAGCGGCGACGACCTCATCAATCAGGATGTCATAGGTTTGCGGATCGCTATTCGTCCCGTCCACAGCTTCATCCGTCACCGCCATGCGGCATCGCCGTTCGACCTTGCGCCGCAATACCTGACGCAACGTTTCGCTCGATGCGGCATATCGCTCCAGATAGAACAGCGCCGCTTTCTGCAAGTATGCGCGGGTGACGGGCGCTTTAAACGGCTTTGTCATGGTCTGTTCGGTACGGTGCTGGTCATGTCGGTTCGTACGTTTATAGTGGCTAGACTTGCGCAATGAGGTTCCGAAGGGCCGCTCCATTATCCGCCCGGCTGCGCTCCATTCAGCAGATAAAGGGTTAATGAAAGCCTAACCCGCTATGAAAAGCACCTTCGGCAGGGTATAAGTTTCCCCTGTCTCATTGCGAGTCGGGTGGGGTCGTGGCGATTCCGCTTGGAGAGCGATGTGGCTGAAACAGGTCCAGTTTGCGTCAATGCCGGTTGGGGCATTGCCCCGTTTCACGTTTGTCCAGCACGAGTTTTGCCACATGAAGAAGCCTTTTTTTGGGATTTTGAATCAGTCACGTTCCGGCGCTCTTGAGGCTCAGGAAGGGCTTCAAGACAGGGAGCGCCGTGCGTCCTTTCCTTCTGTCGAGCAGCGGGAAGCGGTCGAACCGGCGCATGACATGACGCCCGATCAGGCTCAGGCCGTGGCAGTGCTTGGCGAAAAGCACGAGCAGATCATCGCCCGTCTCGGGCAGGTCGGCGAGATCCTGTCACAGGTGTCCGATGTCCAGAAGATGATCGACAAGCTGACAGGGCCGCTGCGGGACACGTTCCAGCATCATCAGAGCCAACGCAGCGAAAATATTGCCCTGCGCAACGCCCTTGACACCACCCGGCTCGACGTAACGCATCTACGCGAGACGGAATCATCGCTTGCCGCCCGCGTCGCTTCGCTCGAAATGGAATTAAAGCACCTGCACGAGGCGCATGCCCAAGCCCTGACGGCGCAGCATTCGGTTGAGGAAGAACTGCGGCTTGCCAATTCCGAAGTCCGGGTGCGCGATGCCGACATTGTCGAATTGCAACGCCGCCTGTCCGATCTCTCAGTAGAACTGGCGCACACCCGCGACGACTTGCAGGATACACGCAACCAGTTGCACGAGCAGGAAGCCGTTTATAACGCCCTCGACATCGACCTGCGCCGCGAGCGCGAAAACCGCCAGACCCTGGAGCAGGAGCATGGCAGCCTGCAAGCCTCGGTGCAGCAGGCGGTGTCGGAAGCGATCCATATGAGCAAGCGTCTGTCGGACGCCGAGCTTGCAGCCTCCGAGACCCGCGCCCGCACACTGCAACTGGAAGGTCTGCTGGCGGATGCCCAGGCGGAGAAAGCCAAGCTGGTCGAGGATCTGGACGCGCTCAACCTCTCGACCAACGAGGAAAAACGCTCCATGGCAGTCAAGGGCGAGGGCTTGCGCAGCCGCTCCGCCACGCTGGAACGTTTGCTCAATGAAACCCGCACCGAACTCGCCAAGCAGACCGAAGGCCTGCGCGATGCACAAAGGCGGATGACTGAAATGTCCATCGCCCTCAACCGTGCCGAGGCGAAGGCGGAAAAGGCCTCCACCCTGTCGCATCGTGCCGATACCGAGAACAAGAACCTCGAACAGTCGCGTGTGACGTTGCTGGAACGCTCGGAAATGCTCTCCAAGGCGATCAAGGCCAAGGATGCCGCCCTCAAGCGCAGCGAAGAGCGCGGCAACGATCTGGCGGAACGGCTCGGTTCTCTGGAGAACAAGCTCAACTTCCAGGTGGAATCCTATGAGCGCAAGGTCGGCGAACTGACAGCGGCGCTGGAGCGGGAGAAAACCGAACGTGCCCTTCTCGAAGGCGCTCTCGATGCCGCTAGGCAGGAAAAGGCCCGGGTGCAGAAGGAACTCATCAAGGCCCGTTCACGCTTCGTCGATGAAGTCTTTGCCGAAGATGGGGCTGATCGGGATGGACCGGTCGATAACGTAGCCCCGCTGCACCCGCCGGTGGAGCGTCGCTCGGAAAACAACTGATTCCGTCTTTTCGATGATTGTCATTCTAACAACCCCGGCCTCCTCTGCCGGGGTTGTTTTTTGGGTAACGTTTCCGAAGATTTGTTCTCCAGCTTGACGGAACGGGCTGGCCGTCAATAAATTATCCTTATGAGAATGGTGTTGAACCGCATTGGCATGACTCGCACCGGGCAGTGCCTGTTGATTGCTGTCGTCATTATATGTCTGGGGTGGTTCGAGGCATCCGCGCAGGGCGTTACACAATCCCCAGTTATCCCACCGGCCACGCCGGTGCTTCAGGTCGGCCTCCATCTCAGTCCACCCTTCGTGGTGAAAACCGGTGAGACCTATTCGGGCATGGCAGTCGACCTGTGGGAGATGGCGGCTGCAAGGCTTGGATTGCGTTACGAATACCGACCCTATCGAACACTTGCGGATCTGGTTCAGGCAACAGCTACCGCTGAAGTCGATGCAGCGGTTGGCAACCTCACGATTTCCCGCGAGCGTGCGCAACGCCTCGATTTTACACAAGCTTGGTATGATTCCGGCATCAGGATCATGATCAAGCAGAATCGGACCGCCGATGCCGGAGACATCTTCAGGAAGCTGACGGAAGGCGGCTACTTCAAGGCCTATCTCTGGTTCGGGCTTCTGCTGCTTGTCGCGACACTGCTGTTGACGATCCTCGACAGGAAGCTCGATTTTGAGTTTCCTCGCTCCTGGCTACACGGTCTGTCAGAAAGTTTTTATCATGTGATTGCGGCGATCACCTCCGGGCGTTCGACGCACAAGCCGTTGTTCGGGGCATTCGGACGTGTGCTGGCCGCTTTCTGGCTGTTGTTCGGCGTTGCCGTGATCGCCACCATCACCTCGTCGATCACCAGCACCATGACGACTGTTTCCCTGCAAAACCAGATCAACGACAGGTCCGATCTCTCGGGCCGGATCGTTGGCGTGCTGGCCGGGAGTTCCGCCGAAACCTATGCGCGGGCGCTCGCCCTTGATATCCGGCTGTTTCCCGGCATGGATGAAGCCGTGGCTGCCCTCATCGACGACAGGATCGACGCCATTCTCGGCGATGCGCCGGTGCTCGAATATTACGACAACAATCATCTCGATCTGCCGCTGACGGAGGTTGGCAGCATTCTCAAACCGGAGAAATACGGTTTTGCACTGCCGCCCGGCAGCCCGCTCACCCGTCCCCTGACGGTCCAACTTCTGGAGCTACACGAATCAGGTGCGCTCGAAACCGTGCGAGCGCGATATTTCGGCGTGACGCCTTGATCCGGGCCGACGGGTCACCGTCAGCGATAACTCTTTCTGGCAAACCTCCCAACGTCAGGGCTGGGTGCGCGGCCTTGCGTTCCAGTCCCGGAAGGCTTCCTCGAATACCCGTTTTCCTTCTGTCCCCTTTTCGAACATCATCGCCGCCTTCTGGCCGCTGGCATAGGTGATCGGCATTTCGAACCAGTCAAACGTCGTCAGAATTTCGATGTTGGTTTTCAGGTCGACATTGGTCTTGAACAGGGCAAGGATGAAAGCGGATTCGTTGATAGGCAGGATGGTGATGACTCCGTGCAGAGGGCGACTGAGATTTTCTGGCGTCGATCTCAGGTTGACACTCTCCAGCATCGCCACCTTGCGCTCGGCCAGGCTC
>JAVBRX010000088.1:0-16692 GCA_031547465.1 Microvirga sp.
CGGATTATGCGTGCGGGATTGTCCGTACGATATTCTAAAACTTGCAGAGATCGGCTCAGGCCCCGCGGCTGGAACGCCATACTTCACGGCGCGGACGGATCCGTGCCGGTTGTGCCCGGATATTCCATGCGTTGTGGCCTGTCCGAGCGGTGCCCTCGACAAGACGTTGACCAATATCGACGATTCCCGGATGGGCCTCGCGGTGATTGTCTCACGTGATACCTGCCTCAACCTTCAAGGGTTGCGTTGCGATGTCTGCTATCGCGAGTGTCCGCTGATCGACAAGGCAATCACGCTTGAGCTGAGCCATAACAAGCGCACAGATAAACACGCGATTTTCGAACCTGTGGTTCATGCCGAATTCTGCACAGGATGCGGCATTTGCGAAGCGCGGTGCGTGCTGACAGATGCTGCCATCAAAGTCATTCCGTTCGATGTTGTCGGCGGGCGACAGGATGCGCATTATCGGCGTGGCTGGATTGAAAAAGAGAAGGCAGGTAAGCCGTTGGTGGATGGTCTCATCAAGCTGCCGGTGCGCGGCATGGAGGACAAGCCATGACGGCCAAGGCTCCTCGCATTCCCGGTTGTGACGCCATTGCCAAGCAGGGTTGGTGGAAAGCGCATAAATATCTGATCCTGCGCCGCTTCACGCAGTTGCTGTTTTTGACCCTGTTCATGATTAGCCCCTTCGTCTTTAAGACGATCCAGTTCTGGATCATCAAGGGGACGTTGGCGACGAGCGAATTATTCGATTATGTCCCGTTGAGCGATCCGTTCGTTGCCCTGCAATCAATCGTTGCCGGGCATCCGATCGAGTCCACGCTTCTGATCGGGGCGGGCATCATTCTTACGCTGTATTGGCTGTTGGGCGGGCGCACTTATTGCGCCTGGGTGTGTCCGATCAACCCGGTCACGGATCTTGCCTCCTGGCTGCGTCGCCGCCTGGGCATGGACAAGGGGTTGGTGCTGCGCAAATCGACCCGATACTGGCTGGTTACGGCTATCCTCATCGTCTGCTTCATCACCGGTGCAATCGCTTGGGAGCAGATCAATCCGATCACGACCCTGCATCGTATGCTGCTGTTCACTGTGTCGTGGATGATCCTCGGCATTCTGGCGATCTTCCTGTTCGATCTCTTCATCGCCAGGAATGGCTGGTGTGGCCATTTATGCCCCGTTGGTGCGTTCTACGGCCTGATCGGCAAGGTTTCCGTGCTGCGGGTCAGCGCCTCCGGGCGCGATGGCTGTGACGATTGCCTGGATTGTTTCACTGTTTGCCCCGAGCCTCAGGTCATTGCTCCCGCCCTGCGTGGGGCGCGGACGGGCCAGGGTCCGGTTATAAAATCGGGAGATTGCTACGTGTGCGGTCGTTGCATTGACGTCTGTCACCTTGATGTCTTCCGTTTCACCCATCGTTTCGACGAGCGCGTCGGCGTCCCTTCGGCGACCGTCGCAGAAGATCAATCGCATAACCGCCCCGTACCGGCGGGTTCCACAATCACCAAAGGAGATGGACGATGAAAAGCAGCAACCGCTCTGCTTTGAGCTTCGCCGGGGCGGCGCTTGCCGCATTGATGGTCATCGGTGCCGCCACTGCGCAGAACACGACTGGGTATCAGTCGTTGCGTGGCGCTGCGCCGGTGAGCGATGCCGATCTGGCCGCGCCCATCGCCAAGCTCGAGACGCCGCAACACGGCTTCGCCCGGGCATACCGGCAGCAGCCGCCGCTCGTGCCGCACAAGATTGATGGCTATCAGGTCACGGTCAGCAACAATCAGTGCATGGATTGCCACGATTACCCGAACAACTTCAAGTACGGCGCGACCAAGATTTCCGAGACCCATTATCAGGACCGGGCTGGCGCCCGACTCGATAAGGTTGCGGGAACAAGGTATTTCTGCACCGGCTGCCATGTGCCGCAAACCGACGCAAAGCCGTTGGTTGTGAACACATTCACGGATGCGACCGGCAAGTAATCGGGTTTTCCGTTGCTCTAAGGTGCAAGGTCGAGGCTTCGAAATCGAAACACGGGGGTATTCATGACGAATCCCGAAACGAACGGCGCGAAAACGCTGGAATCTGAAGTGAATGCCGCTGCGCAGGAGGCCAAGCGTCCCGGTATGGTGAAGCGGTTTTTCCAGTGGCTTGGTCGCCCGTCAAAGACGACGGCGCTCGGCACATTGCTGATTGGTGGATTTATCCTTGGAATTCTGTTCTGGGGTGGGTTCCACTGGGCTGTCGAGTCAACGAACACAGAAAAGTTCTGTGTCAGTTGCCATTCGATGACGCATAATTATGACGAGTACGTCAACACGATCCACTATACCAACCGGACTGGCGTACGCGCGGTATGCACTGATTGTCACGTTCCCAAAGAATGGGGACACAAGATGGTCGCCAAGATCATGGCGTCGAAGGATGTCTATGCCGAATTGATGGGTACCATCAACACCAAGCAGAAGTATGAAGATCGTCGTTTGGAAATGGCGAAAGCGGTCTGGCGGAAGATGAAATCGACCGATAGCCGCGAATGCCGGAACTGCCATAATTTCTCGGTGATGGATCTGGCCTCGCAGGAAACGCGGGCGGCAAACATTCACCAGGAGGCCTTCAAGACCCCGGGAACGACCTGCATCGATTGCCACAAGGGTTTGGCCCACCGTCTGCCAGCGGGAGCCGAAGCGGGAGCGGCTGAGATCGACAAGGAACTCGGACGTAAGCCTTTCGTGATGCAGCAGATTGTCGGACAGTAATTGATCCGGCCCCAGATGGTATCATTGATGTGACACGAATTGAAAACGGCGGCCTATGGCCGCCGTTTTCATTGGTGCAGGTTCTAACGATGCCGTGCCCGTTTTGAAGCTCCTGTCCGGCTTTCTTGGAGATGGTGTTTTGTGGTGATGATCCGCTCAACCGAAGAAGTCCATGTCGGAAAGATAAGCCACTGTATCGAAAAGAGTTGAGTGCCTTGGTTGTAAACGGTGCATTTCCAATGAAACTATAATATCGGGCACTTTGGCTCGTCGTCCAATGTGGGTATTTCTAAAAAACGAGCATTCGCATTTCCCGCATAAATGAAATCAATACGTTAGCGATGGGACGCTTCAGAAAACAGGGTTTTTAGAGGTGTCCATGTTGTAGCCTGTCCGCCCCGCTCTTCGAGCGGCCCTGTTCAGATGCATCTGGTCTTCAGGGGGAAGGGGTGTTTCGTTCTACAACAGCCTCGTGTCGTTTTGATTTGGCCGGATGGAACAGGCGCAGGCGCATAACCAGCAAAACTGCGAACAGGACGGCATAAAAGGCTGGCCAGGCAATATCGCTTTTTACCATCAGCCAGTAATGGGCTACCCCAAGACCGGGGATGATGTAGACCGTCCGGTGCAGCCGCGCCCAGATATGACCGCCAAGCCGTCGGACCCAGCTGTCGGTGGAGGTGATCGCCAGCGGCGTCATGACGATTAATGCCAGAGCACCAAGCAGGATGAACGGGCGTTTGCCGATATCGCGCATCACCGCCACCATGTCGAATAGTTTATCGAAGGCGAGATACGACATGAAATGCGCTACGCCGTAAAAGAAGGCGAACAGGCCGAGCATCCGCCTTAGACGAATGAGCCGATTGATACCACTCAGTCGCCGCACTGGCGTGATGGCAAGAGTCAGCGCCAGAAAGTTCAGACACCAGTCTCCGGTCATGTGCTGGATGGCTTCGGCAGGATTGCTCCCAAGCAATCCAGGATCGCTGATGAGTGCATGAATGATCCGTGCCGCCGGGATGAGGGCGGCGATGAACAGGACGGCTTTGACGAGGCGCATCGAATCCATGCATAAACCGGGCGAAAAAATCTGCATCGTTAAAAATTCTTCTGCAAATCCATGCCCATGTAAAGTGCCGCCACATCGTCGGCATAGCCGTTGAATTTCAACGTGTCTTGGGTTGCAAACAGGCTTGGCGGAACCCGCTCCCGTTCCTGGCTCCAGCGCGGATGGCTCACGTCCGGGTTGACGTTGGAGTAGAAGCCGTATTCGTCCGGCCCGAGCTTCATCCAGGTGGTGATCGGTTGCTCCTCAACGAATTCAATGCGAACGATGGATTTTGCACCCTTGAAACCGTATTTCCATGGCACAACCATACGTACCGGCGCGCCATTCTGGTTCGGCAGGGTTTCGCCGTAAAGGCCGATGGTGAGCAGTGTCAGCGGGTGCATGGCCTCGTCGATCCGCAGGCCTTCTGTGTAGGGCCAGTCGAGAAGTTTGCGTTTGAGATCGGGCATCGCTTCGGGCTGCATGACGGAAGTGAACCTGACGTATTTCGCCCTGCTCGTCGGAGCGACGATTTTCGCGATTTCATTGAACTCGATGCCGATCCACGGCACTACCATCGACCAGGCTTCGACACAGCGAAAACGGTAGATGCGTTCCTGCAACGGCATCTTCAGAATATCCTCAATGCCGAAAACCTTCGGTTTCTCTACTTCGCCCGTTACTTCGACCGTCCAAGGCCGGGTTCTCAATTTTTCCGCATGAGTGGAGGGGGAGGATTTGGAACTGCCGAATTCGTAGAAGTTGTTGTAGCTGGTGACGATCTTGCGGTCCGTCAGTTTGAGTTTCAGATCGTGCTTCGGATTGAGGGGCGCGTCGAGCCTTTTGATGATCTGCTCTGCGGCCGCCTCAGAGAGAGACGTTCCGGCAAGGGCGACGGCCCCTGACGTTATCAGGAACTGACGCCGGTTGAAAAAGATCTCGGGCGGTGTGATTGCCGAGGGACGTATCCTGTCATCGTACCGGCGCATGGGAGAGTCCTTTCTGCAATCGGTAAATGCAATCCACGCAAAAGGATGGTGCAGGATACACCCGATACATCGCATTCCTCAAGTAAAGGGAAGCCCCCGGAAGTGCATCATGGATGAAAAGGACATGGTACTGGGACGCCAGGGGGCAACCTGTTTTTACTTTGCAGATTCCATGATTCTATCGCGAGAATGGAATTGCCTTCGCTGCGGTTCCGCGCAATGATTGCCTTAGCGAAGGCTCCTCCCGCCTTTCCCAAGCGGGGAACGTAGGGGGTATGCTCTCGCCAAAGCCGCAACGGGTAAGCCAGTTGCAGAGAATGTTTTGCGCCCCGCGACCTTCGTTCAACAAGGATCAACCTTTCCATGAAGCCCATTCGTAAAGCCGTTCTTCCCGTGGCGGGTCTAGGCACCCGCTTTCTCCCGGCTACCAAGGCGGTTCCGAAGGAAATGCTCACGGTCGTTGACCGGCCTGTCGTTCAGCATGTGGTGGATGAAGCGCGGGCGGCAGGGATCGAGCATTTCGTTTTTGTCACCGGGCGCGGCAAGGCAGTGATAGAGGATCATTTCGACATCGGTTACGAGCTTGAGCGCACGTTGGTCGAGCGCAACAAGACCAAGGAATACGAGGCGCTACGAGCCGATCTGCCAAAGGCCGGGCAGACATCCTTCACCCGCCAGCAGGAACCGCTCGGTCTCGGCCATGCGGTGTGGTGTGCGCGCGAGATCGTCGGCGACGAACCGTTCGCCGTGTTGCTGCCGGATATGCTGAGCAAGGGGTCCATGGAGCAGATGCTTGCCGCCTATAACAAGCACGGCGGCAATATCATCGCCGTCGAGGAGGTCAAGCCGGAGGAAACCCATCAGTACGGTATCGTCTCCGTCGGCCAGACCTTCGGTGACACGTTCGAGATCACCGGTATGGTCGAGAAGCCGCCGAAGGGAACCGCGCCGTCGAACTACATCATTTCCGGGCGCTATATTCTCCAGCCGGAGATCTTCGATATCCTCTCGAACCAGGAGCGGGGCGCCGGCAACGAGATCCAGTTGACCGACGCGATGATCCGTCTGGCGAAGCAGCAAAAGTTCTTCGGCATGAAATATCGTGGCAAGACCTACGATACCGGTTCGAAGCTCGGATTCCTGATGGCCAATATTGCCTATGCCCTGGAGCGTGGCGATCTCGGCCCGGCCCTGCGGCAGGAGCTGGGCGCGCTTTTGGGCAGTAAGTGAGTGACGGTCTGAACGAGTGCGAATGAAATCAGATAGATGACCCCGGCGGGGAGTCGCGCCGGGGTTTAACCTGTGCTATCTGCACCGCATTATGCTCTAGCGGAGCAGGCAGAGAAAAAGTCCATGGCTGAAAAAATCATCGCTTCGGCATTGCGCACCCTGGCAGCGGAGCGCGATGCGCTGGGCATCATGATCGAAACCATCGGCAGCGATTTGCGGGACGTGTTCACAGCGGCCATTGAAACGTTTGTGGCGGTCAAAGGGCGCATTATCATCACCGGCATGGGCAAATCCGGCCATATTGCCCGCAAGATCGCCGCCACCATGGCCTCGACCGGCACCCCGGCCTTTTACGTCCATCCCGCCGAGGCAAGCCATGGCGACCTCGGCATGGTCTTGCCGGACGACGGGATTCTCGCTCTTTCCTGGTCGGGCGAAACTGCCGAACTTGCCGATATTGTCGCTTATGCCAAACGGTTTCGCATTCCGCTTGTCGCCATCACCTCTAATGCCGGTTCCGCCCTTGGGCGGCAGGCCGATTATTGTCTTGCCCTGCCGAAGGCGCGGGAGGCCTGTCCGAATGGCCTCGCGCCGACGACCTCGACGACGATGCAGCTTGCCATGGGTGATGCTATCGCCGTGGCAATGCTGGAGCGGCGCGGCTTTACTGCTGAGAATTTCAAGGTTTTTCACCCCGGCGGCAAACTCGGCGCGCAACTGCGCACGGTACGGGAGATCATGCATACCGGTGCAAGCCTGCCGCTGGTCCGCTCCGGCACTCTCATGGAAACGGCAATCCGTGAGATGAGTGCCAAGGGGTTCGGCAGCGTCATCGTCACCGATACTGATGGCCGTCTGACAGGGATTATCACCGATGGCGATCTGCGCCGCCATATCGGCCCGGATTTCCTCAACCGGTCTGTCGATGTGGTCATGAGCCGATCGCCGAAAACCGTTACGCCGGATACCATGCTGGCGGAGGCGCTGGAGATGCAGGAACGCTCAAAGATCACTGCCCTGATCGTTGCCGAGGATAGCTTCCCAGTTGGGCTGGTGCATTACCTCGATCTGCTGCGTGCCGGAGTGGCGTAATAAGATACATTCGCTGGCAAAATAACACGGCCCCGGCTTTGAAAATCGGGGCCGCATGACGTTCGTAAGGGGAGGGCGGAATCTGGACTCTATACTCCCTCGCTCGCCACGATTAGCGTCGAACCGTCTTCATCGACCCCTATGACACGCACGCGTGCGCCGGATACCATGTCCGGCCCAGTGACGCGCCAGGTGCTATCCTGGACACGGATGCGGCCTGAGCCGTTGGCGATCGGCTCCGCCAGTACGAAGGTCTGGCCGATCAGGCGCTCGGCGCGCCGGTTGAGGCTCTTGAACTCGGCATTCTCGCCCTTGCGATAGTTGTCGATCCAGCGTCCGGCAAAGACGCACAGGACGGAAAGACAGGCGAAGACGAGAAAAGCGATCTGCCATGACAGATCGAAAACCCCGTCGATGGCTCCGGTCAACAGGGCGGCAAGGCCGATCCAGATAAAGAAGATACCGGGTGTCGCCATTTCGATGGTGATGAGGATCAGGCCAAGGAGCAGCCAGCTCCAGGCACCGAGAGAGGAGAAAAAATCGAGCAGCATCGTGAAGTGCCTTTAACCGATGAGCGGCAGGGCGTTTTTCCGTTTTTGCGTCTGGCCCGGAGTGGAGCCGCCATCGCCGTCGCCGAATACCGATTTGGTCAGTTCAGCGATGCCGCCGAGCGTTCCGGCGAGGCTGGCGGCTTCGATCGGCACGATCACGGTCTTCTGGTTGGGCGCTTTCATCATTTCGCGCAGAGCATCGACATATTTTTCCGCCAGCAGGAAGTTGACAGCCGCAAGATCCCCCTTGGAGACTGCCTCGGACACCATCGCCGTTGCTCTGGCTTCCGCCTCGGCCTGACGCTCGCGTGCTTCGGCATCGCGGAAGGCGGCTTCCTTGCGCCCTTCGGCTGCGAGAATCTGCGCCTGCTTCTGGCCTTCAGCGCGCAGGATTTCCGATTGCCGCTGGCCTTCCGCCTCAAGCACCGTGGCACGCTTTTCGCGCTCGGCCTTCATCTGTCGTGCCATGGCGCCGGCGAGATCGGAAGGCGGCAGGATATCCTTGATTTCGATGCGGGTGACTTTCACGCCCCATTGGCTGGCGGCGGCGTCCATCACCTTCAACAGGCGCTCGTTGATCTCGTCGCGGTGTGACAGCAACTGATCGAGATCCATCGAGCCGACCACGGTACGGATGTTGGTCATGGTCAGGGTCAGCAGAGCGTGGAACAGGTTCGTGACTTCATAGGAAGCGCGGGCCGGTTGCAGCACCTGGAAAAACGCCACGGCATCAATGGTCACGCCGGCGTTGTCACGGGTGAACGCTTCCTGGCGCTGCACGTCCAGCACCTGTTCCATCACATTGACCTTATGACCGATGCGCTCGACATACGGCAGCAGAAAACCGATGCCGGGGGTCAGTGTACGTGCATATCGTCCGAACCGCTCGACCGTATAGGCATAACCTTGAGGCACAGTTCGCACCCCGGCCATGATCGTCAGGAGGACGATGATGACCAACGCAATGATGAGTATATCAAAACCAGAAAAAGGTAAGCGATCCATAATTGCCCCTGACGAATGATTTTAACGGTTTAAAGCATTTCCCGCCGAAGTGGCTGCCGGTTTGGCGCAAGAAAATGCGGTAGATAAAGAAAATTCAGGGCGTAACTCGATCCAATATGATCGGATTACGCTCTAAAGAAACGCTTCCATAATCTGCCCCACGGAAGCAGGGCCTGAAAATAGGTGCTGTCGCCTTAAGCGATTCTCATACTTACGCACTCTAAGTAATCTGTGCGAAAGGTGCTACCTGAAAAAGACTGGAAATCCCATCTGTGCCGAGCTGGCCGGTCACACCCAGCCTTGCAGTTCCCGTTCGACGATATCGCGGATCACCGCCATGCCGCCGTCGCTGTCGTTGAGCGCCGGAAGGTAGGCGAAATGTTCGCCGCCATTGTGCAGGAAGTATTCGCGGTTTTCGCCGTCGAGTTCCTCCAGTGTTTCCAGGCAATCCGCCGAGAAACCCGGGGCAACAATGGCAAGTTTCTTCACGCCGCTTTTGGCCAGGGCGGTCACGGTTTCGTCCGTATAGGGGCGCAACCATTCGGCGCGTCCGAAACGGGATTGGAACGTGAGCCTGAGGCGTTCCTCTGGCCAGCCGAGCTTCGCCCGCATCAGTTCGACGGTCCTGTGGCAGTGCTGGGCGTATGGATCGCCCTTGGCGACATAATCCACCGGCACGCCGTGGAAGGAGGCCAGCACCACATCCGGCTTGAAATCGAGGGCAGCGAGATCCCGCTGCATCGCTGCGACGATGGCGTCGATATAGGCCGGGGTGTCGTAATAGGGATGCGCCACCCGCACCGTCGGCTGCCAGCGCATCTTCATCAGGGCGCGGAACGCCTGATCGCAGGCGGTTGCCGAGGTCGCGGCGGCGTATTGCGGATAAAGCGGTACCAGCAACACCCGGTCGCAGCCCTGGTCAAGCAGGGCCTTGAGGCGGGCCGCCACATCCGGCAGGCCGTACCGCATCGCCCAATCGACGATGATTTTATCGCCATGCGCGCCTTTCAGCATCGCCGTCAGCTTGTCCGCCTGCGAGCGTGTGATGGTCTTCAACGGCCCCTCATCGGCCTTGGTGTTCCAGATCTTCTCGTAATCCTTGCCCTTCCTGCCGGGGCGGGTGGTCAGGATGATGAAATTCAGCAGCGGCCACCACAACAGGCGCGACGTTTCGATGACGCGGCGGTCGGAAAGAAACTCCTTGAGATAACGACGCATCGGCCAGTAACCGGTGCCTTCTGGCGTTCCGAGATTGAGGAGCAGTACACCGATCCGCCCGGCCTTGAGCGGCGGGCGTGGTTGATTAAGCGATTGATGGCTTGATTCCGGTTTCGGCGTCTGGTCCACGCACTCGCCCCCTTGCAAATATATCCTCCGAGTCCGGATCATTGCCGGATTCGCTTGTCGCTCTTCCTTACCCCGTCCAGCGCAATCCGCCAAACGGTTGGCGTGGAAGCACGGGGATGATGCGGATGTCAGGCCCCGCCCATGTAATAGTTCTCCATGCGTTGCGTTCCCGTGTCGGTAAAACGGTGGTCAGCGGGCGGGTGGGCGCGCTGGCCGCAATCCCGGCGCGGGCAAATGCGGCAGCCGGTGCCGATCGGCACGATGCCGTGGAGTGCCTTGAGGTCGATGCCATCGGCATAGATCATCTGGTCGGCATGGGCGATAGAGCAGCCGAGTGCTATCGACAGATGTCGTCGTGGCGCGTTGAAGCGATGTCCGCCCTTGGTGATCGCCTTGGCGATGCAGAAGTAATTGCGTCCGTCCGGCATCTGGCTCAACTGGATGTTGATTTGCCCCGGATGCATGAATGCGGCATAGATGTTCCAGCGTGGGCAGGCTCCGGAATGACGCGGCACATGGATTCCGGAAAGCGAGAATCGCTTCGAGATGTTACCGGCGATGTCGGTTCTGACGAGATGCAGCGGAATGCCGCTCATTCC
Organism: Microvirga sp.; assembly: GCA_031547465.1. Classification (GTDB taxonomy): domain Bacteria; phylum Pseudomonadota; class Alphaproteobacteria; order Rhizobiales; family Beijerinckiaceae; genus Hohaiivirga. The sequence continues at coordinate 10,618 of JAVBRX010000088.1, forward strand.
TGGCCGTTGCAGGGTGGTCATGCGGTGGCAGACCTGCTCGAAACTGGCGCGGAAGCGGCGTCCGATCCGGTCGATGTCGTAGCGCGTCTCGCGGCAGGCGTGAAAGAACGGTTCATACGGCATGATGAGCGCAGCAGCGGTATAGGAAGCCAGCACTGACCGCACCAGCCCGACAGAATCCGGCTTCGGTAAGGTGCTGCTGTCGATAAGAGCCGCGATTTCGGCTTCGGCCACCAGTATCGCCAGGTGCTGGGCCATGGTGAAGAACGTCGATTTGAGCGCCAGCGTGTCGGCGATACTTAAAATGCGCCCGTTATCCTCCTGCACTCGCACCACACCGGGGGAGAGCGAGGCGATGCGGATTTCGGTGCCGAAAACGTTCGAGAGATAGATTTTCAGACCTTGTTCGAAATTATCGGACAGGGCGTCGATATCCCGGCGTATGCGCTCGGCGACCGCCTCCAGGGTCGGAAAGTAATTGGCGTTTTCCTGGAGATAGTCAGAGATCGCCTCCGTGGCGATATTATAGCCCGAAGGAACGGGTTCGGCATGAGTTTCAGGGCGCTGCAATTCGCGCACCCGGTCGAACAGTTTCAGGATCGCGCGTCCGATGGCGGGGTGTGCTTGGGCAAGGTCGCGGATATCCTGGTTGGTCAGGTCGCTATCGGCAAAGAGATCGTCGCCGAACAACTCCATCAGATCGCCGATGAGCCGCGCATCGTCGCTCTCGGCCAGCTCTCCTGGCTCCACGCGGAAATAGCCGGCGATGCGAAACAGGAGCGAAACGGTGATGCGGCGACGGTTGTGTTCGATCAGATTGAGGTAGCTTGGCGAGATACCAAGGGTGTCTGCCAGTTGAGCCTGACTTACTCCCTTCTGATGACGTAACCGCTTGATACGCCCACCGATTTGCGGCTCTTTCCGGGCCATGCGCGAACTCCCAAGTTTGACTCGATTTACAAGAAATGCTGTTTCTATTTGCAGAATTTTACAGATTAACTAGCTGATTCTATTGTATATCTTGTTTTTATGTCGAAATTGTCAATTATTTACTTAACGCGGATGCGCCAGTGTGTCCGGTAACTTTTGGAGGGAACGATGACTGGTTCGACCCAGCAGACCCATTGTCAGCAGCCTCATAGCTTGAACGAAGATTTCATCACCATCATTGCGCCGACGATGGCCGAGGTGATGGACGCCTACCGGATGCAGGGGCTGGCGGAAAAACATTACGCTATTATCCACCGCGCCGGACGCCACAGCTTCGCCTTCGCCGGCGGAGACGATCAGGTCACGCCGATGTTCGATGGCGAACAGATGGTTGCGGCAACCTTTGCCCGCCGGATGCCATCGTAACCGCAAATCCCGGCGGCGAACCATTGAACCAAAGCCTAGCCGGGGGGAGTCCTTCCGGCTTCAAAGGTTCATGAATGCCAAGCCATGAATGTCCGGGCTCGACCAGAACGGTCACCAGAAAAGGGCAGGCATTCCGCCGCCGGATCTCAATACAACGCCGATACAATCATTCCTTGGGAGGAGTAAAATGTACGATAAGCCTGAAACGACCAATAACCCCAATCTTTTCCCCACACCCGAATGGGCACCGGACCGCTGGCGCACCATCCGCCGCGATTATACCTATGCGGACGTGAAGCGTCTGTCAGGTTCGCTGCCCGTTCGTCATACCCTGGCGGAGAACGGTGCAAAGCGCCTGTGGAGCTTGTTACATACGGAAGATTTTGTGCCGACGCTCGGCACCTTCACCGGCAATCAGGCGGTGCAGCAGGCCAAGGCCGGACTGAAAGCAATTTATCTTTCCGGCTGGCAGGTGGCGGCGGATGCCAACACTTCGGGTAACATGTATCCGGACCAGAGCCTTTATCCGGCAGATTCCGTGCCCGCCATCGTCCGGCGCATCAATAAGGCGCTGCAACGGGCCGACCAGATCCAGACCATGGAGCGGTTCGAGGGTAAGTCGGATGAGAACATTGATTATTTCCTGCCGATCATCGCTGATGCCGAGGCCGGGTTTGGCGGTGCGCTCAATGTATTCGAACTGATGAAGGCGATGATCGAGGCCGGTGCCGCCGCCGTCCATTTCGAGGACCAACTCGCCAGCGAGAAGAAATGCGGCCATCTCGGCGGTAAGGTTCTGGTGCCGACCCGTACCTTCATCCGCTCCCTGAACGCGGCACGGCTTGCTGCCGATGTGATGGGCGTACCGACGCTCATCATGGCGCGCACCGATGCCGAAGCGGCACAACTCATCACCTCCGACATCGACGAGTACGATGCGCCGTTCATCACCGGCGAACGGACGGAGGAGGGCTTCTTCCGCCTCAAGGGCGGCTTCGAGGCGGCAATCGCCCGCGGGTTGGCTTATGCGCCCTATGCGGATCTGATCTGGTGCGAAACCTCGAACCCGAGTCTCGCGGACGCCAAGCGTTTCGCTGAGGCGATCCGTAAAGAACATCCCGACCAGCTTCTGGCCTATAACTGTTCGCCGTCGTTCAACTGGGCAAAATATATGGGCGAGGGGGAAATGGCCAAGTTCCAGCGTGAACTCGGGGCGATGGGCTACAAGTACCAGTTCATCACCCTGGCCGGGTTTCATAACCTTTCCTACACTACCTTCGATCTCGCCCGCCGTTACAAGGAGCGCGGCATGGCGGCCTATTCGGAATTGCAGCAGGCTGAATTCGCAGCGGAAAAGGAAGGCTTCTCGGCTACGCGACACCAGCGCGAAGTCGGAACCTCCTACTTTGACGCCATTGCAACGGTGGTGTCGCAGGGGCAGAGTGCGACCACGGCTATGGCTGGCTCAACCGAGACGGCACAGTTCCATTGATGGCAATTGCAGAATCGGGCGGAGCATATCCGCCCGATTCCGTGCATAAGCCCCTGCGAACCCGGGCGGTCCGCCTTGAGTATAGTCGTGTCCGTTCCCAAGGACTCCTGTCGCTCGGGCACGAGGATGCTGTCACATGCGCCATATCTGCACAGTTCGGGCCGCACGCTTCTGCCCGCAATCGGTTTCTGGAGAGTTTCAATCATGAGCAGCTATGTTACCCGCGCCGGGTTGCAGGTCGACCGGCTTCTGGCCGATTTCGTCGAAACGCAGGCGCTTCCCGGCCTTGATCTGACACCGGACAGATTCTGGTCCGGTTTCGCCGATCTGGTTAGAACACAGATGCCGGTCAATTATGACCTGCTGGCCATTCGCGAACGGATGCAATGCGAGATCGACGCCTGGCATCGGGCGAATGGACCGGTGGCAAAAGATCCGGCAGGTTATGAAGCCTTCCTGCGCGGCATCGGCTATCTGGAAAAGGAGCCGGAGGATTTTGAGATCGTCACACAAAATCTCGACCCCGAGATCGCGACGATCTGTGGGCCGCAACTCGTGGTTCCCGTATCCAATGCCCGCTATGCCCTCAATGCCGCCAATGCCCGCTGGGGCAGCCTGTACGATGCGTTCTACGGCACAGACGTCATTACTCGCGTGGGCGAGCTTGCTCCCGGCGACAGTTATAACCCCAAGCGCGGCGAAGCGGTGTTCGCCCGCACGGCGGTATTTCTTGACGAGGCGTTCCCGCTGGCGCGCGGCAGCCATGCCGCCGTTACGCACTACGCTCTTGTTCGGGACGGCAAGGGAGCGCGGCTTGCCATCGAGAGCCAGGATGGTCCCGTGCAACTTGCTGTCCCGGATATGTTCGCGGGCTTTGCCGAGGAAGGTGGCAGTCTGCACATTCTGCTACGGCATCACGGACTGCATGTGGAACTGGTGATCGACCCGCAGCATCCGGTCGGCAGGACGCACCCGGCTCATCTCGCCGATGTCATGGTCGAAAGCGCGATCAGCACGATCCAGGATTGTGAGGATTCCGTCGCTGCGGTCGGTGCCGATGACAAGGTTGGCGTCTATCGCAACTGGCTCGGGCTGATGCAGCATACCCTTGAAGATACATTCGAGAAAAACGGGCGGACGATGACCCGGCGGCTCAATCCGGATCGCTCGTATACCGCCGCCGACGGTTCGCCGCTGACGCTCAAGGGGCAGGCGCTGCTGCTGGTGCGCAATGTCGGCCATCTCATGGAGACCGATGCGGTGCTCGACGCCAGGGGCAAGCCCATCGGCGAAGGGTTGCTCGATGCCGCGATCACTACCCTTTGCGCCATGCACGACCTCAAGCGTCGGACGAACTCGAAAACCGGCTCGATCTATATCGTCAAGCCGAAAATGCACGGCTCGAAGGAAGTGGCGTTTGCTTGCGCGCTCTTCGAGGCAGTAGAAAGATTCCTCGGCCTGCCGCCGAACACGGTCAAGATCGGTATCATGGACGAAGAGCGGCGCACCTCGGCCAATCTCAAGGCCTGCATTCATGCGGCGCGCGAGCGGGTGTTCTTCATCAATACCGGTTTCCTCGACCGGACCGGCGATGAAATCCACACTTCGATGGAAGCCGGGCCGGTGCTGCTGAAAGACCGGATCAAGGCGGAGCGCTGGCTCCAGGCCTATGAGGACAGAAATGTCACCATCGGGCTTGCCTGCGGCTTTACCGGCAAGGCGCAGATCGGCAAGGGCATGTGGGCGAAGCCCGATGACATGGCCGACATGCTGGCACAGAAAATCGGCCATCCCAAGGCCGGGGCGAATTGTGCCTGGGTGCCGTCGCCGACGGCGGCGACGTTGCATGCGCTGCATTATCATGCCGTCGATGTGTTCGAGGCGCAGAAGCGTCGCCACAACGAGGCGACGCCATCGCTTGCCGAACTGTTCTCAATGCCGATGCTCGACGTCAGGAATCTCACCCGCGAGCAGATCCAGCGCGAACTCGACAACAACGCGCAAGGGATTCTCGGCTACACTGTACGTTGGGTCGATCAGGGCGTTGGTTGTTCGAAAGTGCCGGACATCAACAACGTTGCATTGATGGAGGACCGGGCAACCTGTCGCATCTCCTCGCAGGCCATTGCCAACTGGCTGCGGCATGGCATCGTTTCCAAGGATGAAGTCGTCGCCACCTTCGCCCGTATGGCCGAGGTGGTTGATCGGCAGAATGCCGACGATCCGTTCTACCGGCCCATGGCGAAGGTCCCGAAACAATCCATCGCCTTCCAGGCATCGCTGGAACTGGTGCTTGAAGGAACGATGCGGCCTTCCGGCTATACCGAACCGGCCCTGCATCCAAAACGGCGGCAGGTGAAAGAGATGCTGTTTTAATGGCTGTCAGGAGATGAGAATTGAGGGTTTCCGGCTGGGACGGGATTGCGTTATCAAAGACGCTCACGCTTCAGCCGGATTTCCAGATTGCTATGAACGACAAAATTATCGCGCCGGTTTCAACGGCCCTCTGTTCGTTTCTTGATTCGCCCTCTCCTACCGGATGGGAACGGTTGCGGTTTTTCTCTGAGGGGGCAGCCGGGCGCGTAGCGCGGGCGGTCGATACACGATCGGCAGCAGGACATGCCATCTTGCCGCCATCGGAGTGCATCTTCACAGCTTTCCGCCTCACCCCGCTGGCCAAAACCAAAATCGTGATCCTCGGACAGGATCCGTACCCGACGCCGGGCGATGCGCATGGCCTGGCTTTCTCCTATGTCGGGCATCGCCGTTTGCCTGCTTCCCTCAAGACCATCCTCGGCGAAATGGCCGCAGATCTCGGTGTTCCTCTGCCCAAAACCGGAGATTTGCGCCATTGGGCGGCGCAGGGCGTATTACTACTCAACACGGCGTTGACGGTGGAGGCGGGCAATGCGGGGGCGCATCTGAAACTCGGTTGGTCGGAACTTGCCGACGAAGCTGTGGCCATGGTGTCAAAAGAGCGACCGACGGTGGTGTTCATGCTCTGGGGCGGCCCGGCCCGCAAACGGGCGGAGTTGATCGATTCCGGAAAACACCTGATCCTCGAATCCGGCCACCCGTCACCCCTTAACCGGTTGCGGGATTTTCACGGAACGAAACCGTTCAGTAAAGCCAATACCTGGTTGCAGGCCCGTGGTGAGACGCCCATCGACTGGCGGTTGCCATAGCGGGGCAGGATGTGCGCATAAAAGGAAACCGCCGGTTGCGAA
>JAVBRX010000064.1:0-5932 GCA_031547465.1 Microvirga sp.
GCATGATGGTAATCGAGATGAGCGCCGGAACGATTTACGGGTCGATGGCGCTTGTTGCCGATGGCTGGCATATGTCCACCCATGCCGGGGCAATGCTGATTACGGCCCTCGCCTATCTTTATGCCCGCCGCCACGCCAACAATCCGCGCTTCACGTTCGGCACCGGCAAGCTCGGCGACCTCGCCGGGTTTGCAAGCGCCGTCGTTCTGGCCCTGATCGCCCTATTGATTGGCTGGGAGAGTTTTCTGCGCATCCTCAACCCAATCCCGATCAGCTTTGAGCAAGCCATCGCGGTGGCAGTGATCGGCCTTATCGTCAATCTGGTTTGCGCGTGGTTATTGAAAGACGATCATCATCACCACCATCATGGTCACAGCCATGCGCACGGGCATGATCATGATCATAACCATGTGCGCGACAACAACCTGCGCGCTGCCTATCTGCATGTCTTGGCCGATGCTCTGACCTCGATACTGGCCATCGCCGCCTTGCTGCTCGGACGCAGCTACGGCTGGCTCTGGGCCGATCCGATCATGGGCGTAATCGGCGCGCTGGTGATCGCCCGCTGGTCATGGGGCCTTGTCCACGATGCGGGAAGCGTGCTTCTCGATGCTGTTGCAGATGGAGAAGAAGTGCGAAACGAGATCAGGGAAGCCATAGAGCCAACCGGCGACCGGATCACCGATCTTCACGTCTGGCAGGTTGGCCCCGGCCATCATGCAGCAATCATCGCGCTGGCCGCCCATGACCCGAAGGAGCCATCGCATTACAAGGCTCTGCTTACACATATTCATGAGCTTTCGCATATCACGGTCGAGGTCGAGCCCGCGCGATAGCCAAAGCGTCCAGTAACCTGAAATCATGCCGATGCCCATGCGACTGCGCGGCAGGAAAGCTTTTCGCTGCGAATTTACCGCTTCGTTTCGGCCAGCTTTTCCAGCCCCTTTTGCAGCAGGACGGGGATGCTTGCGGGCAGCGGCAACCTCAAGGCAGCTTCATGTCCGGCAGGCGACATTTTATGCCAAGTCTTGGCAAGAATGTCGGCGAGCTTGTCATCGTCATGTCTGGCGGCAAAATCGACCAGATAATGTTCAAGAAAGACGAGGCAGGCGACATCTTCGAGCGTCTGCGCATCGGCATCGTATTTCAGCCGCTCCTTGCGGATAATGGCCTGTGTCCGATCGACGATTTCCGGCGCATAGCCCCGCGCCTGCATCAATCCGGCAACACGTTCGGCATGACGGTTCTTCAGGGCCGTGCGCCATTGCAGATAACCGGTTCGACCTTCCGGATAATCCGAACGCGGGATGATCCAGCGCTCGATATGCTGTCCGCGCGTTGCGATTTCCAGAGGCTCCGACGCATCCGGGCAGAACCGATCCAAGATCTCGCTCATCCTGCGGCCATAAAGCAGTTCTGCTGGAACAGCGGCATCACCCTGCCCGACTTGGGTAGGATCCTGAGCATTGACAGCATCGATATCGTCAAGGATTTGTGCGAGAACTGGGGATTTGTGCGTCATCCCGCATAATTATCGCGAAAAATACCCTGACGCAATTGATCCACATCAGCGATATTCACCATCCGCCCGGACACCTTGACACCATAACGTCGCAAGCGTGCGAAAGAGCGCGAAAGCGTCTCCTGCGTCATGCCGAGACGCCCAGCGATCAGCATCTTCTCATAGGGCAGTGCAATCACCGCTGCTCCCTGCTCCACATCCGTCAATGACAGGAGGAACTCGGAGACGCGTTCGGCCCCGGTGCGCGCCTTCAACTGTTCGACCTCCTGCACCAGAAGATGCAGATGTTGCGCCGTGGAGGCGATCATTGCCAGGCCGATCTCCGGTTTCTGCATGATGCGTTGGCGCAGGCGAACACACGGCACACGCACGAGGCGGGCATCGGTAACGGCTTCGCACGAGGCCGGAAATTCCTTGTTCACCAACGCGACAGCCTCGGCAAAGCTTTGTCCACGAGTGAACACGCCGATCACCGTCTCATCGCCCTGGGCAGTCACCCGGTAAAGCTTAATCCATCCGGAAAGAACGATAAAAAATGCTTCCGCCCGCTCCCCTTGGAGAAACAAGCCGTCCCCGGATTGATACTCTTCGATCGAACAATCCGACAGAATCTGCTCGACGATCTCGAACGGCAGAACGCGAAACATCGCCACGCTGCGTACGAGATTCAGATCATCGCCGGTCAAATCGATAGATTTCGACGCGCTCACAGCGTTATCCTGCGTCATGGCCGCCCCCCGTTCCTGATTTATTGGACCGTTTCCGCCCTACCGGAACCCCACAACCAAGCCCATAATCCTATTCCGGAATAGTGCCGGTAATCGGATATCGCCTGAGGCAGAACCTAGCATATAATGGAAAATCGGCCTGTCTTTCCATTAGCATTTATCATGCCCGACAGGTGGGATTATCGCGCTGGCGCAAACAGTAATGAATGCTGATTGCTATACATCAAACAGATATGCTTGCCGATTATTCCCCGGCATGACCGTCCAATATCGCCGCGTAGCAAGACGGCAAGCGGATTGTCTGCCTGCAATCAGAATCAGCCTCCTGAGCCGAACGCACAGACCCGCCCCAGAACCAGCATCGCCATCAGTGGGTCACTGCCGATAATGCCGAGGTCGATTAAAGGTTCTGGCTCTCCGGCCCCAATCCGTCGTGCAATTTCAGCGCGCAGCACGGCGGCGAGATCGTCGGTGGCGTGTCGCCCTTCCCCGGCGAATATACCACAGACTACAATAGCTTTGCCGCGCAACATCGTGAGCATGTTCGGCAGCAGCGGCTCCTGCTCGATGAACGCAGTCTCTACACGGGCGAACGAACCGGCTTTCCACAGCACGGAAGCATGTTGTTGCAGGGACGAAACGGCAGCCGGCACCTTGGCGTTGCCGTGGCCGATCAGCAACAGCACCACCTGCTCCGGCAGCAGGCCATTCCGGCGCGCCGCCCGACGGGCGCGGACATGGATCAGATCGGCAAGGCGTGGATCCGTGCCGACGGGGGCGCAATACCGTAACCACCAGGAGCATCCAGCGCCATCGTCGATCAGCGTCTCAGCTCCCGACAATCCCAACCGGCGCGGCACAGCGATGCGCGTGAAATACCCTTCGCCGACGAAAAACGGTACAATATAGACCAGCCCCGGAGAAAGCGTCTCGAACGCCTCCTCGACGCTCGGCGCGCCATTGAGAAACCCGGCTGCAACCGTTGCGAACGCTCCCCTTGCCCGCAGCCGCCGTGCGTGCCCAAGCAATGTTTCACTTGCCGGGCCGGAATCGCTCGACCCATGTCCGACAAGCAGCAGCGATGCCGTAGCGGCATCTACTGGAAGTGGTTGGCGCGGATATGCTCCGGGGCGGCTCGCCATTCAGTGGCTCGTACCGGCGGAGAGCGTAATCTTGTTAAACACGTTGTACTTTCCGGAGGGCTTGACCATCGGAATACGTTTGATTTCCTTGAATGTCTGCGCATCGTAGATGACGAGTGCGCCATCCATTTCCCAGATACTCGCCAGAACATAGCGCCCGTCGCGGGTGAACTCGATATGCGAGGCGGTTTTGCCCGGCTCTGGCGTCAAAGTCTTGACGATCTCCAGGCTGCGCGTGTCGATAACGACGAGCGTATCCTTCTGCGGCCCAAGTGATACGTCCGTCCACGCATAGGGCGATTTCTCGTGCCCGCGCATGAAAAAGCCCGGCCCCGGCGTCTTGATGGTTTTGACCGTCTTCCAGCTCTTGAGGTCGATAACGCTGACCGCCGGCTCCCTCAGGTGCGGCGTCGCCATCACCGGATGGCCCTCGTACATCCAGAAGATACCCGAACCGAGATGCGGCAGCCCCGGCAGGTTGATGCTGGCAATCGTTTCGCCCTTGTCGAGATCGACGACGATGCCCCGCGTTCCATCGCGGGAGGAGCCGATCAGGAACTTGTAATCAGGATCGAAGAAGAAATCATCCAGCGGCTCGCCGACCTTGATTCGACGCACCGGAAAGCGTTTGTCGGCATCGACGATCGCGCTGTCGCCATTCGTCGGCACTTCCCAGATTTCCGGCACGTCCTTGAGGGCAGCGACGAAACTGTTGCGCGGCGCGGCCTGATAGACTGCGCTGACCCGCGACGGGGTTTTAGCCGCCTCGTCCATCACCGTGTCGATCTTGAGCGGTTTCAGATCCGTCGCATCGAGCAGCACCAGCGTGTTCGGCAGATAATTGGCGACCGCCACCACCTTGCCATCATCGGACAGAGCCAGGTTGCGGGCATTGATGCCCGCCCGGATCTCCGCCATGACCTGATTGATGTAAATGTCGAATTTCGTTACCCAACCATCGCGAGAAACAAAAAATACAAACCGCCCGTCAGGGGTGAATTTCGGCCCGCCATGCAGGGCGAAGCGACTCTGGAAACGGTGGATCGGCTCGAACGTATCGCCGTTGAGGATCGTCACATGATGATCGCCTGCCTCGACGACGACGAATAAGTTGAGCAGATCGGCGTTGAACACCGGCTTTTCCGGCAGGGTCGCCGGATCGACGCTGATTTCCCGCGACGCCAGCATCTCTTCCATCCCCCAGACCGGCATCGGGCGCAGGGGTGTATTGACGAACTTGACCAAAGCGGCGATCTCGGCGTCGGAAAGTTTCTTGCCGAACCCTTCCATCTGCGTCGCTGGACGACCGTTGCGGATCGTCTCGGCAGCGGTGGCGACACCTATCCGACCAAGGCTTTCCGGCAGCAGTGCGGGCCCCTGCCCGCCGAGCCGCCCTTCGCCATGGCATGAGGCGCATTCGCGTTGAAAAACCGCCTTGGCATCGACCTCCGCCGATTTATCTCCCGGCACGGTTTGCGCAGCCGCGCCCGCCGCTACGGTCAGGATCGCAGCAATAATAAACGCTTTCAGTTCACGCATTATACCCGATCCTGCCGCGTGCCGCGAAAGGGCGTGACCTTCAGGCGCTCACCATGCATTTCCGTCAGTCCGATTTCCTCGTCGCTTAAGTAACAGGCAGGATCCTCGGCCCATGGGTCGCCAGTCAGCCGGTCAGCGCGAACTCTGGTGTTGCCGCCGCAAATATCGCGATAGGTACAGAGCGCACACCGGCCTTTCAGCGGCCTCGGATTGGCGCGCAGGCCCGCTAGCAATGTGTTGGACAGATCGCTCCAGATCTCCGAGAACGGGCGCTGCCGAACGTTGCCGAGCGAATAATGCCACCACATCGTATCAGGATGCACCTCGCCGATATTGTCGATATTGGCGACATTGACGCCGGACGAGTTGCCACCCCATTGCGCCAGCTTGGTGCGGATATGATCCATCATGTGCGGCATCCGTTTTACCGCCCATTGCAGAAAATACACACCATCAGCATCGTTGTTGCCGGTAACGTACTCCATGCTGCCACCCTTGATGGCATCGACCCAGCATTTTTCGAACAGAAAATCCATCGCCGCGCGCGTCATGAGATGGGCAGCGTCGGTTCCGCGGTTCTTGTTGCCGCGCCCGGCATAGTTCAGATGCGACAGATAGAATTTATTGATGCCCTCGGCTTCGAGAAGATCGAGCAACGGCGGCAATTCTGCGGCGTTGGTCTCGGTGATGGTAAAACGCGCCCCGATTTTCACGCCCCGTTGCCGGCATTCCCGCAGGCCCTTGATCGAGGCATCGAACGAACCTTCCTTGGCACGGACGAAATCATGCGTCTCACGCAAACCGTCGATGCTGATGCCGACATAATTGTATTCGGCATCGGCGATTTTGTCGGCCATGGCGGCGTCGATCAGGGTGCCGTTAGTGGACAGGCCGACATAGAACCCGAGCGACTTAGCACGCCGGGAAATCTCGAAAATATGCGGATGCAGCAACGGCTCGCCACCGGACAGGATCAGCACCGGCACATGGAACGCCTTCAG
>JAVBRX010000095.1:0-35020 GCA_031547465.1 Microvirga sp.
TCATCGCTCACCACAAGCGTATAACTCGACGGATCCGGCGGAGTGACGTCGACAATGAAGTCCTGGGTCTTCACCGGGGTCGTGGCGTTGCCCGCCTTGTCGGTCTGCGTCGCCGTGACGGTGTAATTGCCCTCAAGCAATGTCGTCGGCGTATAGGTCCAGTTACCCGACGCATCGACAATCACTGTGGCGGCGACCGTCGTCGGCCCGCTGAGTTCGATGGAGATCGTCGCGCCGACTTCGCCGATGCCGTGGAAGGTCGGCGTCGTGTCGTTGGTGGTCGCTCCCGCTGCCACCGTCCCCGTCACCGGAGCAACGTCATCCGTCACCACAAGCGTATAGCTCGACGGATCCGGCGGCGTCGTATCGATAGTGATGTGCCAGGCGTTCGAGCTCAGGCTTTCGTTGCCGGCGGCATCGGTGCAGGTGGCGGTGAAGGTATAGGCAGCCTCCGGCAGATCGCTCGCCGGGGTGACGCTCCAGTTACCGGAACCATCGGCCAGAACTGAACCGATCAGCGTCGTGCCGTTATAGACCTTGACCAGGCTGTTCGGCTCCGCGCCGTTACCGACGATCGTCGGCGTCGCGTCATTGGTGAAGCCGTTATCGGCAACCGGATCTGTTCCCGGAAGCTGGTCGTCGGTGACGCCGGTAATCGTCGGCTTCACCGGCGCAGCGGTATCGACAATGATCGCATACTCGCCCGAGGCATTCCCTTCGATACCGGACGGGCCGACATTCTTCGCCGTGAAGACACGGCTGCCGTTCGCCAGCGTCTCGGCAACCTGATAGCTCCAGTTGCCGGATGTATCGACTGCCGCCGAGCCAAGATAGCGTCCGTCGACATAGATCGCCACCGTGCCGCCGACCAGACCATTGCTGCCCTCAAGCAATGGCAGGGTATCGTTGGTCGACTTGCCCGGATCGACCGTGCCGGTCACCGGATCGACATCGTCGACCACCGCATCGATGACCGGCACACTTGCCGGTGTGCCGGTATCGACGATCACCGGCCACGGCGTCGAAGCCGGGCTTTCGTTGCCCGCCTTGTCGGTGCTGGTGGCGGTGAAGTTATAGGTGCCGTCGCTCAAAGCCGGAGACGCCGTCACGGTCCAGTTACCGGAGCTGTCGGCCATGGTCGAGCCGATCAGCGTCGCGCCATCATAGACCTTGACCAGGCTGTTCGCTTCCGCGCCCTTGCCGTGGATCGTCGGCGTCGTGTCGTTGGTATAACCGTTCTGGGCGACGTTGCCTTCGACCGGAGCGGCATCGTCGGTCACGGACGTGATCGTCGGCGCGGCGCTCGGTGCGGTCTTGTCGATCGTCACCGCGTAAACCGGCGAATTGGCGCTCTCGTTCGACGCCTTGTCGAGGGCGGTGGCCGAGAAATTATGCACCCCTTCGGGAAGTTCGGCAGACGGCGTGAAGCTCCAGTTGCCGGAACCGTCCGCGACGGCCGAGCCGAGGAGCGTCGATCCGTCATAAATCTTGACGAGACCGTTCTGCTCCGCACCGGAACCCCGGATCGTCGGCATCGTATCGTTGGTGAAGCCGTCTTTTACCACCGTGCCGGTGATCGGATCGACATCGTCCATGACCTCGTCGATCTTCGGCGCCACCGGCGCATTGGTGTCGACGATGATCGTATATCCATCCGACAGCGGTCCGGGATTCCCGGCAGCGTCGAGGTTCTTCGCCGTGAAGACATGGCTGCCGTTCAACTGGCTTTCCGTAACGTCGTAGCTCCACTTGCCGTCGGCATCGACAATCGCCGTGCCGAGGAGCTTGCCATCGGCATAGATCGCGACCGTGCCGCCGACGACACCGCCGCTGCCCTTGATCGTCGGCAGGGTGTCATTGGTCGAGCCGCCGTTCGCCACCGAACCGATGCCGGGGGCGACATCGTCCAGAACATTCTCGATCACCGGCCTGGTCGTCGGATCGGTGATGTCGATCGTCACTGTATAAGCGTCCGAAGCCGAGCCTTCGTTGCCCGCCTTGTCGACGTTCTTTGCCGTAAAGGTATGCGCCGCTTCGGAAAGCGGCGTGGCGGGCGTGAAGCTCCACGCGCCATCGGCATTGGCGATGCACGAACCGAGGAAGATCCCACCATCGTAAATATTGACCGTGCCGTTCGGCTCCGCGCCGCTACCGTTCAGCGTCGGCGTCGTGTCGTTGGTGAAACCGTCCTTCGCCACCGTGCCGGTTACCGGGGCGTGATCGTCGATCACACTGTCGATCACTGGCTTTGTCGCGGGAGGTGTGCGGTCGATGGTAATCGCCCACGGCTCGGAGGCCGGGCCTTCGCCGGTAACAGGCGCATTACGCACCGTGAAGCTGTGCGCGCCCTCACCGAGCGCCGTCGACGGCGTGAATGTCCAGTGGCCGGAGGCGTCGGTCGCCGCCGAACCGAGAAGGACCGTACCGTCGTAGATCTTCACCACGCCGTTGGCCATAGCCCCGGCACCTTCGAGCGTCGGCGTCGTGTCGTTGGTCGTCTCGCCCCTGGCGACGGTTCCCGTCACCAGCGGCTCATCGTCGTAAACCTTCAGGATCGTCGGCACGCTCGAAGGCGGCAGCGCCACCGTCACGCCCCACTCGTTCGAAGCGCCGCTCAGGTTGCCCGCCGCGTCGACATTCTTCGCCGTCAGCGTATGCGCGCCTTCGGAAAGAGGGGTCGACGGGGTCAGGGTCCAGTTTCCGGTAGCGTCTGCGACTACGGAACCAAGCAGTGTCGTGCCGTCATAAATATTGACGATACCGCCCGGCACACCGCCGGTGCCGCGAATTTCCGGCGAAGCGTCATCCGTGCTGCCGCCGATAGCTATCGGGCCGGTGATGGAACCGACCGAATCGAGCAACGTCTGAATCGTCGGCGCATCCGGTGCGACCGTATCCACATTGATCGCGTAAGGCGCGGACGCATTGCTCTCATTACCTGCCTTGTCGGCGTTCTTTGCCGTGAACGTATGCGTTCCTTCCGGCAGGTCAGCCGTCAGTTGCAGGCTCCAGTGACCGTCGGCGTCGGCCAAAGCCGTGCCGATCAGCGTCGTACCGTCATAAACATGCACGATACCGTTCGGCTCGCCACCCTGGCCGGTAATTGCCGGCTGCGTGTCGTTGGTCGAGCCGTCCTTCGCCACAATTCCCTGAACCGGATCGACATCGTCGATCACTCCGGTGATCGTCGGAATCTGCGTCGGGGCCTTCGTGTCGACGGTGATATGATACGGGCCGGATTCCGGGCTGAGAACCCCGGCTTCGGTCATGCTCTTCGCCGTAAACGTGTAATCGCCATCGGAAAGCGCCGTCGACGGCGTGAACGACCAATCGCCGGAGGAGTTGGCGACCGTCGAGCCGAGCAGCGTGCCGTTATTATAAATCATCACCACGCCGTTCGCCGGGCCGTTGCCCCCGGAGACAGTCGGCGTCGCGTCGTTGGTCGCGCCATGGTCGAGGACATTGCCCGTCACAGGATCGACATTGTCGGTCACACCGGTGATCGTCGGCTGCGTCGAAATAAAGGATGTATCGACCCGCAACTGGTACGGCGTCGAGGCTGTGCCTTCATTCCCTGCGGCATCGACCGCCCTGGCCGTGAATGCATGGTTGCCGCTGGACAGATCGGTCAATGGCGTGAATGTCCATTTGCCGGACGAACTCGCCTGTGTCGAACCGAGGAACGTCGTCCCGTCATAAATATTGACGATGCCGTTCGGCTCCGCGCCGATCCCCTCCAGTTGCGGACGGACATCGTTCGTCACGCCGCCGCTGGCGATATTGCCGGTAATCTCCTCAACATCGTCGATCGCCCGTTCGATCTCGGGAATAGCGCTCGGCGGCGTGGTATCGATCGTTACCTTCCAGCCGCTCGAGGCCGGGCCTTCGTTACCCGCCTTGTCGGTGTTCTTCGCCGTAAACGTGTGTGCGCCCTCGCTGAGAGACGTATTCGGCGTAAACTCCCATGCTCCCGAAGAATCCGCAACACACGAACCGAGAAGCTTAGCCCCGTCATAAACATTGACGATACCGTTCGCCGGGCCGTTATTGCCTTTGATCGTCGGTGTCGTGTCGTTGGTGAAGCCGTTCTGCACGACATCGCCGACCAGCCGCTCGACATCGTCCGTCACCGAGGTGATCGTCGGCTTGTCCGTCGGCGGCACCGTATCGATATTGATGTGGTACGGGCCGGATTTCTGCCCCTCGCCGAACACCGGGTCGTAATTCGCCGCCGTGAACGTGTGCGGCCCCTGCGGCAGGGCCGAAGATGGCGTGAAGCTCCAGCTGCCGGACGCATCGGTCAAGGCGGAACCAAGCAGCGTCGCGCCATCGTAAATGCGCACGATCCCGTTCGCCGGACCGTTGATGCCAGTGATCGTCGGCGTCGTGTCGTTGGTGTCACCGTTGTCGAGGACCATCCCCGTCACCGGAGCCTGATCGTCCAGAACGCCGCTGATCGACGGAATCGTTCCCGGCCTCGCTTCGTCAATCCGGATCTGGAACGTCGACGATGCCTTGCCTTCGTTGCCCGCCGCATCGACGCACTTCGCCGTGAACGTGTGGTTGCCGTAATTCAGCGTAGCGGGCGTGAATGTCCAGTTGCCAGACGAATCCGCCACGGTCGAACCAAGGTCCGTCGTCCCGTCGAAAATGCGCACCACCTCGTTCGCCTTGGCATTGCTGCCCTCAAGCGTCGGCGTCTGGTCGTCCGTCACCCCATGGTTGACGACATCGCCGGTCACCGCCCCTTCATTGTCTATCGCCTTGACAATCGTCGGAATCTCACTCGGCGGAATGGTCGTGACGGTCAAATTCCAGGCACCCGACGCCGCACTCTCGGTCCCCGCCTTGTCGACAGTCGTCGCCGTGAAGCTGTGGTCGCCGTCATCAAGCGGCGTCACCGGCGTGAACGCCCAGGCACCCGAACTATCCGCCACCGTGCTGCCGAGAAGCGTCGCGCCGTTATCGTCGTAAATCCGCACGATCCCGCCCGGCTCACCGCCCGTACCGTGCAGGGTCGGCGTCGCATCGTTGGTATGGCCGTTATCCGCAACCGGCCCCGTCACCAGTTCCGCATCGTCCGTCACGCCGTCAATCGCCGGCGCGGTAAACGCCGTCGTATCGACCTCGAAACGCTGGCTCACCGGCGCGCCTTCATTGCCGCTCGCATCCGTCTGTTGCGCCGTCACTGTGTACGTGCCGTCGCCCAGATCGGCACTCGGTGTCCAGGTCCACTTGCCGTCCGCGCCGACAGTGACCGTTGCCGTAACCGGCGTCGGCCCTGCAACCGTTATCGTGACCACAGCCCCAGCCTCGCCGAGGCCATGAAACTCCGGCCTGGTATCGTTGGTCGGAACCGATTCCGTCACCGCTCCCCTGACCGGATCGACATCGTCGGTGACGACGAGCGTCAGATTGCTCGGGGCCTGCGTATCGACCGTGAACGTCTGTGTAATTGCCGGACCCGCATTTCCAGCCGCATCCGTTTCCTTCACCGTCACCGTGTGCGCACCGTCGCTCAGCCCCACCGTCGGCGTATAGCTCCACTTGCCGTCCGCGCCGGCCTTCACCGTCACGTCCTTGCCGTCAATGGTCAGCGTCACGGTCGCGCCCGCTTCCGCCTCGCCGCTGAAGGTCGGCGTACTGTCATTCGTGCGGCCCTTATCCGCAACTGTTTCCTTCAGCGCCGGATCGGTGATCGGCTGCCCATGGGCATCGACATCGTCGGTAATCGTCAAGGTCAGTTCTTTGGGAGACACGGTATCGACCGTAAACTCAATCCCGACAGCCGGACTCTTATGTCCGGCCTTGTCCGTCTGCGTGCAAGAAACGCCGTAAAAGCCGTCGCTTAAACCATCTTCATACTTTCCAGGCGTATCGCCGGGCGTCCAGCTCCACTTGCCGTCAGCCCCGACATTGACCGTCACCTCCAGGGAGGAGGTGTTCGGCAGCGGCGCTCCAGTCTTCGCATCACGGGGCGTGAATGTCAGCGTAATCGTCGCTCCCGGCTCACCCGTGCCGCTGAAGGTCGGCGTATCATCGTTCGTCGTCGCCTTGTCGGCAATCACCCCGGTCACAGGATCGACATCGTCCGTCACGACAAGCGTCGGCGCAACCGGCGTCGAAGTATCGACCGTGAACCCCATCTTGTAAGGCGGACTCACGTTCCCGGCCTTGTCCGTCTCCGTGCAGGTCGCATCCCAGTAGCCGTCGATCAGCTTCACCGGCGGCGTGTAGCTCCACTTGCCGTCAGCGCCCACCGTCACCGTCGCAACGATCGGCGGATAATTCGCCAGCGGCTTGCCGTCCGCTCCCTCCGGCGTCAGCGTCAGAGTCATCGTCGATCCGGGTTCCCCCGTACCGCTCAGAACCGGCTGCTGGTCGTCCGTCGTGCCGTGATCCGGGATCACCCCGGTCACCGGCCCGACATTGTCGGTCGCAATCATTTCGTCCGGCGTGGCAGGCGCGGTCGCGTCGACCGTGATCTCTCCGGAAATCGGCGCACTGGTGTTGCCCGCCGCATCCGTCGCCGTGACGACGATCTTGTGAACGCCATCGGCAAGCGGTGTTGCAGGCGTATATGTCCAATGTCCGTTTGCATCGGCCATCACTGTCGCCGGCACGCCGTCGATCATGATCGTCACCCGCGATCCGGGCTCTGCCGTACCGCTGAAGGTCGGGCGCGTGTCGTCGGTCGTATCGCCGAACTTGAGTATTCCCTGAACCGGACCGACATCGTCCCGCATCGTCAACGTCGGCGCTTCCGGAGCTGTCGTATCCGGACGCTTGCCCGTCCCGCCCGACTTGTCCTCTCCGTCACCCGACAGCGCCAGAAGAGTCGCCAGCCCGCCCCCGACCGCCAGAAGCCCCAGAAGGCTCAACAGATTGCCACCTAAAAGCTCCTGGTTGTCGTTCAGCGGAATATAGGCAACCCGCTCGTCCTCGACCCCGTCGCGTCCGCCGAGCGCCTGGTTCATATCCACAAGAAACAGATGGTCTCCGGAACTCGCTATCAGATTATGCGGCGCCGCCCCGTCGAAAAAGCCCTTGATCCGCACCGAGCGCCCGTCCTTCAGCGTGATCGTCAGATCACTCCCGGAGCGCGCATAATTGGCGATATCGCCCTGTCCGAACGGCATGACGAAATTGGCCCCACCCTGTGGCGCTGCAATCTGCCCCTTGCTGAAATCAACCGCTACATTCTGGTACTGATCAATAACCGCCTTCGTCGCCATTTCCAGTTTCCTTAATAACTCGTAACTATGAAGCCACGCCCGTAAACACGCAACCGCGCGAACCCTGGGCCACAGAAGCGCCGCCGTAACCCATTGATATTTATAACCGTTATCCTCGGAACATCCCGGGACTCACACCCGCATTCATTCCGGCTCTCAATCCAGGCCGCTCTCTTTGATTACAGAAATATACTAAATAATTAATAAACGGCAACAATATGTCAGAAAAATCTGATATCTATAAATTACAATGACAAATTGTCGCATACATATAATATAATTATATAATATATTTTATTATACATATTAAAAATATGTATTTATAATTATAATTAATTTTAATGCTCATATTAATGATAATTAAAGCGCTAAAATGCTACTTAAATATATAATTATTTTTTATTAAAATATATTATATAATTATATTTTATATTATTGAATATTAAAATATAATATATATACATATTATAAACCTAATATACTTAATTAATTACGCTAGTTTAAATAATTAAAATTAAATTAATAACAATAAAAATTCATAAGTAAAAATATTAGATATAATTACTATACTAAAATTTAACATAAAGTTTTTTCAATTTTTGATTGATGCAAAATTGCTTCCTTAAAGTCTGTAAATTTAAGTGTATCCGAACGATCCCCCTGTTATGATGTCTTTGCTCTGTCAGAAGATTGCCGATGACGTTGGCCAAAGCACAGCTTGAAGCGCTGACAAAGGATTCTCAGACACCGGAAGAGATGAGCGCGTTATACGCTCAAATGCTTCAGCACATGATCAATCGGAGCCTTGATGCGGAACTGACGGCACATCTGGGTGGCGATATCGATCTCCCCCGATCAGCATGGGAACAAGCGCAATGGGCGAAGCTCGAAGCGTGTTCAGAGCCTTTCCCGCCCTCTGACGACAGAGACGCCGCGCTACCGTGAGGCAAGCTTCCGAGCCGCAACTGGTGAAGAAGCGCCCAGTCCGACTTGCCGGGATGGAAGAATTCAATGGGGGCAGGTCAGCATGACCACACGCGATATTGAGGAAGCATTGGTTGAACTATACGGGGCCAAAATCCCCCACACGCTGATCTCGCAGGTAACGGAAGCGGACGCCAAGTCAGTCGCAAAAGCTCTGAAGCGCATCTATCAATCAGCCACGGCGGATGAGCCCGCCCTTGAACTTGATGCCTTCGAGGCAGAATGGGGTACCAAATACAAATCCGTCATGCGGTTGTGACGCGGCAACCGGGATAACATCATCCCCTTCTTTCAGTTCATGCCGGAAATCCGCAAGGTGTCTACACCACCAACGCCATTGAATCCCTCAACATGAGCATGAGGAAGATGACACAGAACCGAAGGATATTCCCCAACGATGTTTCCGTGCTGAAACCTATGTACATGGCCATAAATCATGCCGCCAGAAACTGGAAACCCATCTCTTCTGGAAGCCCGCCTTGCAGAGTTTCCATATCATGTTCGGCGATGATAAAATCGCCTATCGCCGAGCTATGAAGAAAACGCTCGGACACACTTCAATTTATAGACCCCTTTCTTGCAATTGTCTCGCATGAGCGAGGCGCCGAAATCGGCAAGCCACCTATCCGTCAGAGCATCCGCCCCATGGAAGGCTTTCGCCCGATCAATCGTTACCCAGAACACATCTGTGAACCATACCGGCCTGCTCCATGCGATCCGCCAGATTCGTTGCAAGGGCCTGATGATGCTGATTCGGGCGCGCCGGATTGCGCCAGCGCGGGTTCGGCAAGGCGGTTGCCAGAAGGGCGGCTTCCCGCAGCGTCAATTGCTGGGCTTTTTTTCTGAAATACCGCTGCGCAGCAGCCTCGACCCCGAAGATACCCTCGCCCCATTCGGCAATATTGAGGTAAACCTCCAGCATTCGCCGTTTAGGCCATATTCCATCGAGATAAAGAGCGACGGGCAGTTCAAGTCCTTTGCGCACATAAGAGCGGCTTGGCCACAGAAACAGGTTTTTCGCCGTCTGCATGGAAATGGTGGAAGCGCCACGCGACGGACCATCGTCGTCGACAATGACCTGTTGCAGCATTCCCCAATCGACACCTCGATGCTGACAGAATCGTGCATCTTCGGAATTGACGACCGCCGCGATCATGTACGGCGACACTTCATCGAGATCGACGAATGTGCGCTCCACAGGTTGTCCCGTCAGCCAGCGCCCGAGCATCAACGTCGAAACCGGCGGCACCCAGCGCCAGAAGATGCCCAGCGCCGCCACCAGCAGAACCCAGCCCAGAAAAGCAATGATTGCGATTCGCAACGCTTTGCGCAACAAGCGCTTCAATCCCATCCTCCCGGCTGCTATGGGTTCATCGGCTCGCACCCGTCCGTCCGATTTCCAGATCCGGGCGGATTCTGTTTTGGGTGGGGGCGAAAAATCTGGTTTCCCACCTTGACAGGCTTCGGTGCGCGATGACGGTTTCGACGATGGATTTCCTTAACCATTTGACCCAGGTTGCGGCAAAGGTCGAGCATTTTCTTGAAGATATGCTGAGTAGCGAACCGCAACCGGGAGAACTTGCCCGCCCGGAGAGATTGCTGGCCGCCATGCGCCACGCTGTGCTCGGCGGCGGCAAGCGTCTGCGCCCATTTCTGACCATGGAGGCCGGGCATCTGCTCGGCGCGGATGAGACATCAACCCTGCGCACCGGCGCGGCCATCGAACTGCTGCATTGCTACTCGCTGGTGCATGACGATCTGCCTGCCATGGACGACGACGACCTGCGCCGGGGAAGGCCGACGGTGCATCGCGCCTTTGACGAAGCGACGGCGATCCTTGCCGGGGATGCGCTGCTCACCCTCGCTTTTGAGGTGCTTGCGGACACGAAAACCCACCGCGCCCCCGCGATCCGGACGGCGCTGGTGGCGGCCCTCGCCAGGGCGGCAGGGCTTGGCGGCATGGTCGGCGGCCAGTATCTCGACCTGGCCGCTGAGGGCCGCTATGGCGACATGCCACCCGGTCTCGACGGTATCCACCACATGCAGGCAATGAAAACCGGCGCGCTGATTGCCTTCGCCGTCGAAGCTGGAGCCATCGCTGCCGACGCTGCCGACGCTGACCGCGCCAACCTCCTCGCTTACGGCAAGGCCATCGGCGCAGCGTTCCAGATCGCCGACGACCTCCTCGACCGAGAGGCCACAGCGGAAGCCATCGGCAAACGCACTGGCAAGGATCGCGACAAGGGCAAGGGCACCCTTATCGATCTCCTCGGCCTCGACGGCGCACGCGCGGAATGCGCCCGGCTGACACAACAGGCGCTCACTGCCATCGCGCCTTACGGCGACAGGGCGGAACGCCTGCGTCAGACTGTGTACTTTACTGTGGAACGCCGTGCATAACCCCTATAGGCACTCTTCAATCAAGCGCGAAAACCGCTGTGAACGGCTACGCTTACGGTACTCAACCCTTTCACCGTGCTGAAAAGCCCGATCGCAAAGACCGGTAGGCGCCGAAACCTCGAAACGAACCTGTGGATAACCCCTGTCCCACCTCTCTGGCGTTCTGTGGATGTTCTGTGGATAGCGCTTGATAACCCGGGCGCACTCGTCTTCGACGCCAATCACACAATCTCCCTGTGGTTTTTCTGCCGATAGCGGCTGGCAAAAGTGCCCAAAGGAGGGACAACGCCCTCCGCAATGCAGCGGGTATTTTTGTCAATCCGGGCGTTACACCGTAACCTGCGTGCCGATCTCCACCACCCGTCCGGTCGGGATCTGGAAGAAGTTAGTGGCGTCAGTCGCGGTCTTCGCCAGGCCGATATACAGATGATCCTGCCATAGTGGCATCCCGGATTGCGGTGAGGCCTTGATCGAGCGGCGCGACAGGAAGAACGACGTCGACATGATGTCGAACTTGAAGCCCTTCTTGCGCAGCAGTGCCAGCCCCTTGGGGATATTGGGCGTCTCCATGTAGCCGTAGATCAGCAGCACCCGCCAGAATCCATCGGCATATTCTTCTATCTGTACCCTGTCGTCCTGATGCACTCTCGGCATGTCCGCCGATTTCACAGTCAGGATCACGTTCTTCTCGTGCAGCACCATGTTGTGCTTCAGGTTATGCAACAGCGCTGCAGGCGAGGTTTCCGGATCGCTGGTGAGGAACACCGCCGTTCCCTTGATCCGGTGCGGCGGCTTGCGCTGCAGGAGAGGTACCAGTTCGGCGAGCGGTACGTCCGTCTTGCGGGTCTTCTCGAACAGGATGGCCGTACCCCGGACCCAGGTCCACATGACGACGACCACACCGGTCGCCATCAGCACCGGCACATAACCGCCTGTGAACAGTTTCGTCATGTTAGCGCCGAGGAAGGCAAGGTCGATCAACAAAAACGGCACCATCAGCAGCAGCGTCATACCGAGCGACCAGCGCCAGCCCTTCCAGATGACGACGATGGCAAGGATCGCATCCACCGACATCGCCCCGAACACTGAAATACCGTAGGCATGGGCGAGGTCGCTCGATGTCTTAAACATGATGACCAGCACACAGACGCCAACCAGCAGAAGCTTGTTGACGCGCGGCAGATAGATCTGCCCCTGATGTGTTTCCGAAGTAAAGCGTGTCTCCAGGCGCGGCAGAAGCCCGAGCTGGATCGCCTGCCGGGTGAGCGAATAGGCCCCGGTAATGACGGACTGGCTGGCGATGATGGTCGCCGATGTTGCGAGGATAATGAGCGGCACGAGGCCCCAATCCGGCGCGAGGCGGTAGAGCGGCTGGTCGGCAGCAAGAGGATCCGACATCACCACCGCGCCCTGCCCGAAATAGTTGAGAATCAGGCACGGAAAAATCAACCCGAACCAAGCGAAGCGGATCGGCTTCGGGCCAAAATGGCCAAGGTCGGAATACAAGGCTTCTGCTCCGGTCACCGACAGGCAGATTGCCCCCAACACCACCAGCGACACCCCGGAATGATTGACGAAGAACATCACCGCGTGCATCGGGTTCAGCGCCGAGAAGACTTCCGGGTTGTCGAACATATGGTACAGGCCGAGACCGCCAAGGGTGAGAAACCACAACACCATGATCGGCCCGAAGAATGCACCGACCCGCGCCGTACCATAGCGCTGCACGGCAAACAGCAGAACGAGAATCGACACCGTGATCGGTACCACGTATTCGGCAAACGACGGCGCAGCGATTTTCAGGCCCTCGACGGCGGACAGCACCGAAATTGCCGGTGTCAGCACCGCATCGCCATAAAACAGGGCCGCGCCGAGAATGCCGAGGGCAAGAACATACTTGTTCCTCCTGCCGAGCGCCCGCTGCGCCAGCGCCACCAGAGTGAGCGTGCCGCCTTCGCCGTTATTGTCGGCCCGCATCAGCACCACGACGTATTTGATCGAGACGACCAGCACCAGCGCCCAAACGATTAGCGACAGGATGCCGACGATGATCTCCGGCGTCACATGCCCGCCACCGGCGGCGGCAATGGATTCCTTGAATGCGTAAAGCGGGCTGGTGCCGATGTCGCCGTAAACAACACCGATGGAGCCAAGCACCAGAGTCCAGAGCTTCGATTTGTGGCCATGGCCATTTTCGTGAGGGCCGTCGTTGGCGCTATCCGCCGGAGACGATGTATCAGCCTCGTCCGTTAGCGCGTTCTGTTTTTGAGCCATGGGTTCCATCTGACAGTTTGCCGGCGGGCGCGGCAGAAGCAAGGTCTCAAGGACGGACGCCGCCGCTCATCGTCCCACGGCGATCCGGTTGCTGGCCGCGCGAACGCAGCTTCCCCTGCCTTACATTTTACGCATTAAATCGAATCGCCTGAACGGAAAAGAGCACCAAGGCCTAGCTTGTGGCGAAAAACCCGCAGACCGGCGGTTAAACCGGTCCGCATTGATGGAAATCAACCAACCGGAGTCGCCACAACCGGCAATTCCTGTTCGCCAACGCGCGGATCGGACCGATTCCACCTGGATGCGGCGGAGACGCCCCTATGCGGGAGAACCGATGGCAATGGCAGGGAAAACTCGTCCAGTGTCTCTACGGCTTGCGCAAAACGTTCCTTCGTCAACAGAAACCGATGGACTTCCATTTTTCCGTTCCGCGGTAGGGACGGCATGTCGCCGGAACTCTCGAACGCAAAGCCGCATTTCTCCAGGATGCGCCGCGAGGCGGAATTGGCGACCTGTGTCGAGGCGAGAAGCGTATCGTAGCCGGTGAGCGCGAAAAACGCCTTGATCGCGGCGAAAACCGCCTCGGTCATCAGCCCCTGCCCCCAATGCGGCTTGCCAAGCCAATAGCCGATCTGCGGCAGCGCATTAGGTTCTTCGCGAACGATAGCGATCACGCCGATCAGGGCGTTAGGCTTACCCTTCGGCGTCACCGCCAAGGTCAGCGCCGCCCCCTCGCTATTGGCCAGCCGCGCCTGAAAGATAAATCGATCGGCGGCATCCGGCGGATACGGATGCGGAACCTTGGCCGTCATCTCGGCTACGGCTTGGTCTCCGGCCAGGCGAATGACGGTCTGGGCGTCCGACAGACGCGGCCAGCGCAGCCACAGCCGTTTGGTTTCGATCCGGAAAACATCGTCGCGCGTGAGGTCGGGAAACATAGTCCTGCTCCGATCCGTTCTTTTGAGAAGCATTCATCAGCATTGAGGCTGAATCTTGACTTCAGGACATGACGAAGGGGAGGTGGGCATCCCCGCCTCCCCTTCTCCGGATCATTGAGCTGTCTTTGAGCAACTTGCTGAAAGAAGGGCTGCGATCCGCCGGTTTGGTAGGGATACCGGCGGGAGCTCCTTCGTTTCGCTCTCGCCGTTTATTCGGCTGCCTCTTGCATCGGCACGACCGATACGAAGCTACGTCCGCGTCGAATGCCGAATTGCACGCGGCCATCGGTCAGGGCGAACAGGGTATGGTCCGTGCCCATGCCAACATTGGTGCCGGGATGCCATTTCGTTCCGCGCTGGCGGATGATGATGTTGCCGGCAATCACTTTCTCGTTGCCGAACTTCTTGACGCCGAGGCGGCGACCGTCGGAATCGCGACCGTTACGCGATGAACCGCCTGCTTTTTTATGAGCCATGGGGAATCTCCCGTGTTTTCAAAAGCGCTCTGGAATGCGCGGTTCAGGCTTCGGCCACAGCGGCTTCCGCCGCGGGCTTGGCTTTTTTGGGGGCCGCTTTCTTTTCGGCGGACTTCGCTTCGCCGCCAATGGCGGTGATGCGCACGACAGTGTAATCCTGCCGGTGTCCACGCTTGCGGCGCGAATTCTGGCGGCGGCGCTTCTTGAAGGCGATGACCTTCGCGCCCCTGGTATGCTCGACCACCTCGCCGGCAACGGTCAGGCCGTCAATAATCGGCGCGCCGACCTGCGTTCCGGCCTCGCTCGATAGCATGGTCACGGTGTCGAATGTCACGACGGCACCCGGCTCAAGATCAAGCTTGGCGATAGTAATGACATCATCAGCGGCAACGCGATACTGCTTTCCGCCGGTCTTGATTACTGCGAACATCTTATCCTCGTGTTCAACCCGGCTTTCGGGCCGAAACCCGTAGCCGACTTTTTGCAGTTTGTTGAAAAGATAGCGCGGGTTTCCCACACGGCGAATCCGGCGGCCTCACACGGCCCCCTTTCCTGCACTTAATACAGGATTGTCGTGCATAAAGGAAACCTCGACGTTCTGTCAACATCAGGCAACATTTTTCCGATGATCTGTGCAACCCGGCCTTACCGCCCCGTCCTCCGGAACCAACACCTTGGCGGCGAGTTGTCCTTTCCGTCGGGCCGGATTGCCGGACCCGGCTTTGCATAAACGTAAAGCGGGAGAACGATCCATGCAACGCATGTTGTCTATTCTGGCAGCCAGCGCCCTATCACTGACGGCCCTGACCCTTGCCGCCACAGCAGCCGAACCGGCAAAGCGGGTAAAGACTCAGAACGGTGAAATTCTCGTCGATCAGAAAGGCATGACCCTTTACACTTTCGACCGGGATCTAGGAGGAAAATCTGCCTGTTCCGGCATGTGCGCCACTAACTGGCCACCACTGCTGGCACAGAAGGACGATAAAGGCTCAGGCTCGTGGTCGGTCATTCAGCGCGACGATGGCACGATGCAATGGGCTTACGAATCGAAGCCGCTCTATACCTGGAGTAAGGACGGCAAAGCGGGCGATACAACGGGCGACGGCGTCAACGGTGTCTGGCACGTAGCGAAACCGTAATGCCTGGAGCAATATGCGTTTAATTGAGGACCGATTAAACATGAGAAACGCTGCGAAATCAAAAAAGTCGAAACATCTTTCGATCCCGTGTAACCGTAAGACGCTCTAGCAGAAAGATCAACGTTCCGCCGTTGCCAGCAGCCGGGCAGCGGCGGCCTTGGCTTCCTCAGTCACCGTCGCACCGGCAAGCATCCGGGCGATCTCGTCCCGGCGCGGTTCTGCGCCAAGAACGGCGACAGTCGTCACCACCCGATCAGCACCTGCCACATCGCCCCGCTTCGCGTCTTCCTTGGCGATCAGGAAGTGCTGTCCAGCGCGTGCCGCCACCTGCGGCGCGTGGGTGACGGCGATCACTTGCACCCTGTCTCCCAGACGCGCCAGCCGCAAACCGATGGCATCCGCCACCGCACCGCCGACGCCGGTATCGATCTCGTCGAAGACCAAAGTCGGCGCGGAACCGCGATCCGCCAGCACTACTTTCAGCGCCAGCATGAAACGCGACAGTTCTCCACCCGAAGAGACTTTCATCAGCGGCCCGGGATTGGTGCCGGGGTTGGTCTGCGCCCAGAATTCAACTCTGTCAAATCCGGTGGGGTCGCGCGACATCTCGTCCACTGTCAGGTTGACGATGAAACGGGCGCGCTCCAGCTTCAATGGCGGCAATTCCGCGTCGACTGCTTTATTCAGAGCCTCTGCTGCCTTATGCCGCCCGGCAGAAAGCGCCTTCGCCGCCTGTACATAAACGCTATCGGCCTCGGCCACCGCCCGCTCCAGGGCGGCAAGCTGATCCTGCCCCGCTTCGATCGCCGCGACATCGGCGGTAAACCGGTCACACAAGGCGGCGAGATCGTCCGGCGCAGTGTCGAACTTGCGCGCCGCAGCGCGTAATGCGAATAGGCGCTCTTCCGTCCGCTCCAGATCGCGCGGGTCGAACTCGGTCGCCTGCAGGGCGGCATCAAGGGCAGATTGCGCCTCATCAAGGGCCGTCAGGGCAGCATCAAGAGCCTTGACCGGAGGATCCATCAAGGCCGGAGCCTGATCCCGGCGGCGCTCCAGCTTGCGCAATGCCGCCGACAGAAGCGGCATCACCGAGGATTGCCCGCCGACGGTCTCCAGCGCATCGGCAAGCTCCTGCGCCACTTTCTCCGCCTGCATCATGGTCTGTCGCAGTGCCGACAGCTCCATTTCCTCGCCCGGTTTCGGCGCGAGTTGACGCAGCTCATTCGCCGCGTGACGCAGATAATCGGCTTCACGCAGCACACGATCCACCTCATCGCGGCGGCGTTCAAACGTTGCTCTTGCCTCACGCAGCCCCCTAGCCGCCTCGGCGGCAAGCACCGCACGATCCTGCAGGGAGCCGAACGCATCGAGAATGGCCCGATGCGCCGCCGTATCGACCAGCGCCCGGTCCGCGTGCTGCCCATGGATTTCGACCAGAGCCGCACCGATGGCTTTCAGCACCTGAACGCTCACTGGTTGATCGTTAACATAAGCACGAGATCGGCCATCGGCGAGTTGAACACGCCGCAGGATCAGGTCTCCATCGCAGTCGATCCCGGCTTCTTCGGCGATCCGGCGCGCCAGATGTCCGAGGGGGCAATCGAATACCGCTGTCACCTGTCCTTGGGCCTCGCCATGGCGCACCAAGCCACCGTCGCCGCGCCCACCGAGAGCAAGCGAGAAGGCATCAAGCAGGATGGATTTCCCGGCGCCGGTTTCGCCGGTCAGGATACTGAGACCGGAGTTGAATTCAAGCTCCAGCCTGTCGATCAGAACGATATCGCGGATCGCAATCTGCGTAAGCATGTCATTCGGTCGGTTCTGTCTTCCCTGCCGACCCATCGCCGAAACTCACCGCAGTGGTGACGCGGCGGAACGAACGGCTGATCCATGAACCGGCATCCTCACGCGGCTCCAGCCCTCCCGATTGTAACAGCGTATGCGCGTCCTTGTACCAGCGGCTGTCGGGGAAGTTGTGACCAAGCACGGCAGCTGCCGTCTGGGCCTCGCTGACGATGCCCAGCGCCATGTAGGCTTCGCTCAGGCGCATAAGCGCCTCCTCGACATGGCGAGTCGTCTGGTACTGGGAGACGACATTGCGGAAGCGGTTGATTGCTCCGGAATAATTCCGCTTTGTCAGATAAAAGCGGCCAACTTCCATTTCATGTCCGGCAAGCTGGTCGCGGGCAACCTGCAACTTGGCTTTGGCATCGGGAACATACTCGGACTTCGGATATCTCTGAACCAGCACTTCAAGTGCAGCGATCGCCTTGGCGGAGCGCACCTGATCGCGGGCGATATCCGGTATCTGATTATAATGCGACATCGCCAGAATATACTGCGCGTAGGCCGCATCGTCCGAATTCGGGTTCTTCTGTAGGTAACGTGCCATGGTATTGACAGCATCGTCGTAATTACCGGCTTCGTACTGGCTGAATCCCTGCATCAGCAGCGCCCTGCGCGCCCAGTCGCTACCGGCATTGACCTTTTCGACCTGTTCGAACTTTTTGACCGCACGCTCGTGATCGCCCTTCTGCTGCAGGGCCAACCCCTCATCATAGAGCTTGTTCGGCGGAACGTCCGGGGTAAGCTCCATCTTGTATTTCGGGCCGCTTCCGAACGGATTGACCGAGTCGAGGGTTTCGCAAGCACTCAGCCCGACACCGCAAAGCGCAAGAACGGCAAGGCGAAGGAACATACGGTTCATGTGCGGAAAAGATCTTGCCAACGGCATACTCGAACAGCCCCTAAAAAACCTGTTTCGATCCGCTAAATGCTTCAGATGTCAAAACTGAGGCACAAACCTGTCATCTGCCACGATTGCGCACGGTTTCCAGCAACCCTGACAGCCGACTTCCTTTAAAAGTAGGAAGCAGATCAGTTGCCTGTTTACCGCAAGCGCCACTCCAATACCACCCCCATGGGCGGAACGGCAAGCGCACGAACCGCAACCAAGGGACAGACGATACCTTCCGGTCCTTCAAAAATGGAAACGCCATCCCACCCTTTTGGCGGAATGGCGTTTCCATAAGCCAGATCGCAAGCACCTGTCAGCGGCGCTCGGGAGCATAAAGCGCAACCGCAAGATTGCCGTGGGCTTCGGCATAGGCCGGCTCGCGACGGACACTTTCCTCAATGATCGTATAATTCGACCGGTCAGAGAACAGGGCTTCGAGCACGGAGAAATTCATCTTGTGGCCGCCGCAATACGAACGGTAGACACCAACTAGCGGTAACCCGGCAAGAGCCAGATCGCCGATTGCATCAAGCATCTTGTGGCGGACGAATTCATCCGGATAGCGTAACCCTTCCGGATTGAGAATGCCGTTGTCGCCGATGGCAACCGAGTTCTCCAGCGATGAGCCAAGTGCAAAACCCATCTTCCACAGCTGCTCGACATCGCTGACGAAACCGAATGTCCGGGCGCGGGCGATATCCTCGCGGAAGACTTTCGGCGTCAGTTCGACGATCCGACGCTGCCGACCGATGATCGGACTGGAAAAATCGATCTCGACATCAAGATGGAACCCGCCCTCACAGGGCAGCAATTCAGAAAAGCCCCGTCCGTGCGTGATCCGCACCGGCTTCAGCACCTTCACATAGCGGCGCGATGCGCCCAAGGTCGCAGTGCCCGCCTGATCAATCGCCTCGACAAACTCCGCCGCGCTACCATCGAGGATCGGCACTTCCGTCCCGTCGATCTCGATGAGCGCGTTATCGACGCCGAGTGCATTCAATGCCGCCATCAGATGCTCAATCGTCGACACGCCGTTCGTCGGACCATCACCGATCACTGTGCATAATTCGGTGGCGGAAACCGACTTGTAGTTTGCCGCAAGTAGCCGCTCGCCACCATCGCGGCATTGGGTGCGGTTAAAAACGATGCCCTGATTCGCTTCGGCAGGGTGGATTGTCAACTTAACGCCGTTGCCGGAATGCACGCCGATACCGGAAAGGGAAACAGTCTCGCGGATCGTTGTCTGTTGCTTCAGCTTCATTTTATCCTGATCCCGGAGCATATATGCAGTCTTGAAAACTGCGCCCCACCCATCAATGGCGGCCCCTGTGCCACAAACGGCAAATGAAGCAACCCTTTGAAATCAGGCGGCACCATAAGCCCGATAGACTTTCGGACCAAATCACGCTTTCTTACGGTCTGTTACAAAACCCACACAGCATGAAAGAGAAAATCAAACAAAAACAGTGTGTTATAACTTTAACCTCGGACCATTCGCATGAAATGTCCCCAAAAACATCCGCATGGTTTCCAAAACGTGAAAAACCCGGCGGTTTGTGAAAACCTGCCGGGGGTTGTCTTTCATGGGTTCTGTCGACGGTCTGGGACTGAGGTCTGGACCTGTCCCTTCCGGGGTCGTCAGTTGGCCTGACGGCGCAGGAAAGCCGGAATCTCCAGTTGCTCATCGTCTGCCGAATGCAGGGACGGCGGACGGGGCTGATCCATAAACGGGCGCTGTCCCTGAGGTTGCGGCTGCGGCGGGCGGCGGCTGTATTCCATATGTACTTGCGACGGCTGCTGTGACTGCGGCTGGTATTGCGGCTCCATGCGCGGCGCAGGCTGCGGCTGATACTGCGCCTGCGGAGTCTCGTTTTCATCTTCGCGGCGTGCGCCGAAACCGACAGTCGCCAGCCGCTGCAACAACGACATGCGTTTCTGTTCGTGCGGCATCTCGCCACCGTTCCGGCTGGCATGAATCTGGTTCTGCGCCGGAACCGGCAGTTCATCGACACGCGGCATCCGCACAGGCCGCATCACCCGCTCCGCCTGCGGCGGAACGAAAGTCTGCGGCGGCAAGCGATCCTCGACCACGGGCCGAGGAGCCGGAGCCGGCTCGAACATCACCGCCTGTCGCGGCGCAACCGGCGTCACGACGACATCGTCACGCCGGACCTGCTGCGGTGGCAGCGTATAGGACGGAGTAGGCAGCGGCGGCAGGGTCAGTGCCGGTTGGGGCTGGGGGTCGACGGCCATCGGACGCACCGGTTCGGACATTTGCGGCTGCGGCTCGACCGGAGTGGAGCTTCTGGTCAACCCCGGCGATCCTTGCGGAGCGGTAACACGGGCGCGCGCCTCCGCCCTGAGTCGTTCCGCCACTTCGGAAATCCGCTGTTCGGTTGCCGTCAGACTGGTATTCTGGTCAATCAGGGCAGAATCGATGCCCGTCGCCACCACCGAAACGCGGATAATCCCTTCCAGCGTCGCATCAAACGTCGCGCCGAGGATGATGTTGGCCTCCGGATCAACCTCCTCGCGGATGCGGGTCGCGGCCTCATCGACCTCGAACAGGGTCATATCGGGGCCGCCGGTGATCGAGATCAACAGGCCCTTTGCACCTTTCATCGACACATCGTCGAGGAGCGGGTTGGCGATGGCCGCTTCGGCGGCGGCAATGGCGCGCTTCTCACCGGATGATTCGCCAGTCCCCATCATCGCCTTGCCCATGCCGCGCATCACGGCGCGCACATCGGCGAAATCGAGATTAATCAGCCCTTCCTTGACCATCAGGTCGGTGACGCTGGCGACACCCGAATGCAGCACCTGATCGGCCATGGCGAAAGCATCGGCGAAGGTGGTCTTATCGTTGGCAATCCGGAACAGATTCTGGTTCGGGATGACGATCAGCGTATCGACCGCCTCCTGCAACTGGTTGACGCCCGCTTCCGCCAGACGCATCCGGCGCAGCCCCTCGAACTGGAACGGCTTGGTGACGACGCCGACCGTGAGGATGCCCATGTCGCGGGCTGCGCGAGCGATTACCGGCGCGGCTCCGGTGCCGGTGCCGCCACCCATACCGGCGGTGATGAACACCATGTGCGAACCGGAAAGCTGGTCGCGAATCTCGTCGATCACCTCTTCCGCCGCTGCCGCCCCGACTTCCGGCTGAGAGCCGGCACCAAGGCCCTGCGTCACCTGCAATCCCATCTGGATCACGCGGGGGGCTTTCGAGGAAGCGAGCGCCTGGGCATCGGTGTTCGCAACCACGAACTCGACCCCTTCCAGACCGCTCTCGATCATGTTGTTGACGGCATTGCCGCCCGCGCCGCCAACACCGAACACAGTGATGTGCGGCTTCAGTTCTCTCACGTCCGGAGCTTTTAAATTAATAGCCATGATCTTTAGCCCTTTCGCGGCTCTTCTCATTGGTCGCGCCATTTTCCGGACGCGCACTCGTTAATCCTCTTCCGCCCGTCAGGCTTCCACCCGACCAGCGGTTTTGTTCCCTCAGAAGCTCTCCCGGAACCAGCGTCCGACCCGGGAGAAGTAACCATCCGTTCCCGTCGCCAGCATTGTTCGGCTGGAACGGGGCTCGAAATATTCGACATGCGAAACCTGCGGATAGACCAGCATACCGACTGCCGCTGTGAAGGCCGGACCTTTCGCCGCTTCGGGCAAACCCTTGATGCCGAGGGGGCGACCGATGCGGATCTGCCCTTGCAGGATATGCTTCGCCACATCCGGCAAACCGACGAGCTGGCTTGCACCGCCGGTCAGGATCACGCGGCGGCTGGCCTGAGCGGAGAAACCGGCATGACGCAGTCGGTCGCGCACCAGTTCGAGAATTTCTTCGACGCGTGGGCGGATGATTCGCACAAGATGAGATTTCGGAATGTGCCGCTCGGCTTCATCCACCAGCGGCGCGGAAATGATATCGCGATCGTCGCTACTGGAAACGATGGCCGAACCGTAAAGGGTTTTCAACCGCTCGGCGACTGACGTCCGGGTTGTCAGGCCGCGAGCCACGTCCATGGTCACATGTTGCCCGCCGATAGCGATGGCGTCAGTATGAACCAAATAGCCGTTGTCGAAGACACCGACGCTGGTCGTGCCGCCGCCCATGTCCACGACGACACAGCCCATGTCCGCCTCATCGTCGACGAGAGCCGAGAGACCGGCAGCATAAGGGGTTGCAACCACCGCCTCGACGCCGAGATGGCTGCGCTCCACCGCCAGGATCAGGTTGCGGACCGAAACGGAATCCGATGTCACGACATGCAGGTCGACACCGAGCTTGCTGCCGATCATGCCGGTAGGATCGACGACATGGGTGCGCGCATCGAGGTAATAGCCGGTCGGCAGAGAATGGGCCACGGCCCTGCCCTTGCGCACACCGTGATTGCTCGCCACCTCCAGCACCCGCGACAGGTCGCGGTGCGAAACCGGGCCGGAAATGCCGACTTCCGCCTTGAAGGTTTCGGAAGCCAGTCGCCCGCCCGTCATGTTGACGATCACCGATTGGATTTCGACCTTGGCCATCCGCTCCGCCGCATGCACGGCCTGCCGGATCGCCGTTTCGGCGGCTTCGAGATCGACGACCACGCCACCCTTCAGACCGGCGGAACGTTGGTGGCCGATGCCGATGATCCGGGCCAGATGCGTGCGCACCCGCAACGTGTCGAGCATTTCCACCGGGTGCAGTTCCGCTACCAAGCAGACGACCTTGCTGGTGCCGATGTCGAGAACCGACAGCGTCGCGCTCTTGCGCGCCGACAGTGGTTTCATGCGGGGGGTCAGACCGTGTTTGAGATAATTGCTCACGTCTCGACTCCCCTGCCGCGCGTGAGCTTCTTCCGCTGCGCCTCCATCCGCACCGCCGCCGCTTCCTCGGACAACCGCACGACCACCCGGTCGGGCATCCTGAGGTCGATGGCCAGTACGTCCTTTTCAAGAATCCGGCGCTCCTGCTGGAGCTTAGCCAGCCGGGCGACAGCTTCGACCGCGCCGGTTTCCGGCAGGCGGATATCGAGGCCATTATCCATTTTCAGCGTCCAGCGCCGTCCGGAAACCAGCGTCCCGGCGCGAATGCGCGTCTTCAGGGAACCGGCAGCGTTGAGAAGCGCGATATATTCTTTTGTGCGTTCATTGGCATATTCGCCGACGACGAACGGCAGGCCGAGGAACCGCGCATCCTTCATCCTGTCGATCACCGTGCCGTCAGCGGCGATGACGAACAATTCGCCTTTCGATTGCCAGACCGCGTGGGGCTGACGCTCCTCAATGGCGACGATCAACTCATTCGGATAGAGCTTGCGCACCGTGGCGCTTTTTACCAACGGCATCTTTTCGAGGCGCTCGCGTGCCCCTGCGGCGTCGAGGAACGCAAGGGAACCTTTCGGCGAAACATTCGCCGTCGTCAACACTTCGGCAACGTGCAACTGCGATAGACCGGAGATGGTGACACGGTCGATACCAAGGCCAACTTCCCGGGCGATGACATTGGGGATCGTGCCGTTCTGTTCCTGAAAAGCCTGCAAATAGCCGCCCTCGCTCAAGCCCACATACGTCGCGGCAGCGAAGAAGCCGAGCACCAGCCATGTTCCGGTCAGACGGCGCGGGCGGCGGCGCGCGACAACGACCGCCGCATTGCGACGACGCCTGCCCAGCACATCGGCTGCGGACGGAGTGCGAACGCCGTCCGCCCCGGAGAACCCGGAGCTTAACGGTCGCACGATGCGTCCTCCACCATCCATCGAACCAACTCGCCAAACGAATAGCCCGCATGGGCCGCCAATTCTGGCACCAAGCTGGTCTCGGTCATGCCAGGCTGCGTGTTGACCTCCATCACGATCAACTCGCCCGTGCCGCCGGGGGTGTCGTCGTAACGGAAATCCGTCCGGCTTACGCCACGACATCCGAGAGCTTGATGCGCTTTGAGAGCCGACTCTTGGATCTTTTGGTAAATATTCGGTTTAATTTTTGCCGGCAGAACGTGAATTGAACCACCTTTCGCGTATTTTGCATCGTAATCGTAGAAAAGTCCGGTCGCCGGCTGAATGTCGATTACGTCTAAAGCCGTATCGCCCATCACCGCGCAGGTCAGTTCCCGCCCGGCGACAAACTTTTCCACCAGCACCGATTCGCCATGCGCCCAATCCTCGCGCAACAATTCCTGCGGTGGATGGGAGCGCCCGTCGCGAACAATGAACACGCCGACGGACGAGCCTTCGCAGATCGGCTTAATGACATAGGGCGGCGGCATGACATGGACGCGCACCACCTCATGACGGTCAATGGTGAGGCCGGGCGCAACAGGAACCCCGGCGGCGGCCATCACCACCTTCGCCTGATCCTTCTGCATCGCCAGCGCCGACGCGAGAACACCGGAATGGGTGTAGGGAATACCAAGAACCTCAAGAATACCCTGTACCCGTCCGTCCTCGCCGAAACGGCCATGCAGGGCATTGAACGCCACATCAGGCTTGAGATCGGCCAGGACCGAAGCGATGTCGCGCTCGACGTCGATACGGGTGACGCGAAAGCCCTCGCCCTCAAGCGCCCGGGCACAGGCTGCTCCCGAGGCAAGACTGACCTCGCGCTCCGACGACCATCCCCCCATCAACACCGCAACATGCTTTGCCATTGTCTTCTCCTGTCATCCGGTTTTCAGCGGACCTCTCTGGTCCGGCACGGATCATGACGGCAGGATTCCCCGAACCGCCGCCAACCGGATTATGCCAGCGCTGCACCATCGACCAGTCCGGCCCATAGATCATGACGCGCTATGGTTGAAAAAGTCTCAACCGCAACGAGGAAAGTAAAGGAGAAAACGGGCAGCGCTCAAACTACCGAGGGCCAGCCGAAAACCGCAAGACCCAGGCGGAGCAACATGCCGGTAAGACACCGAGGGCATATCCCATTCTGAACAGATCCTTGCCCAGTTGAAGATAATCCACCAATGAATGATGGAGACCATTCACTAACTCGCTGACCAGAGCAGACACGAGAAATAGCAGGATACCGAAGAGCGGGCAGATAAACAGGCAGACGAGACCGTCACTAAACGCCTTTTTGAATTCAAGGAACCGGCACTGTCGTCCGGTGTCTGGCAGCACTCGCCAGTTCCATAAAACCCAAGCAACAATCAGGCCGGAAAAGCCCCCGACGAGCGAACCACCCAGGAAATGGCCGAGTTACCCCAGCTTGACTTCCTGTGAGGTCATGTACCCTATCGCTTCGTCGTAGTAGATAAAAAACAAGATAGCGCACAGACCAATGTAATACACACCTGTCGCAATCGCTCCGTAAAGCCCGCCCAGGATTGTAAATCTTTTGCGCGTCAGCGATGCGAGACTTCCTTGCATCCGCAGTGAAAACAAAAAACCACCAACAAGAGCCGGGGGCGCCCCAAACATGTAGCCATAGAGGAAAAAGCGTGGAACTTGCCCGGAAAGATCGAACCCGCCGCCCCCTGCCATTTTGAAGATGGATACGATCAGGGCAACCGTGACGGTGCCGACGAGCGGGCCAAAAAATATACAGAATATGCTATCGAAAATTGCTTTTTTCACTATGACGAACCGATAGCAGGAGAGAAACCCCACCGGATCAAATCCGCCGGGTGGTAATAATCTTCATTTCAAATACCTCTCTGCCAAGTTGAAGAATTCTGCACAATATATTCTGCCTGCCTGAATGCAGAAAATTACTTAACAGGACGATCCAGCATTACTACCGGATCGTCCTGATTGTCAGCATATATCGCTTCAACACTCAATACACATGGCGATGCCCATGCCGCCGCCGATGCACAGGGTGGCGATGCCCTTGCGGGCATTGCGGCGGCCCATCTCGTAAAGCAGCGTGGTGAGGACGCGCGCGCCGGAAGCGCCGACCGGATGGCCGATGGCAATAGCACCGCCATTAACGTTGACGATCGCCGGATCCCATCCCATGTCGTGATTGACCGACAAAGCCTGAGCCGCAAACGCCTCGTTGGCCTCGACGAGATCGAGATCCTTCACCGTCCAGCCCGCGAGTTTCAGCGCCTTCTTCGAGGCCGGAATCGGCCCGGTGCCCATGATCGCCGGATCGACGCCCGCCGTCGCCCAGGAGGCGATGCGACCGAGCGGCTTCAACCCACGTTTGGCGGCGTCCGCTTCCGTCATCAGCACCACCGCAGCCGCGCCGTCATTGATGCCAGAGGCATTGGCCGCCGTCACCGTACCATCCTTCCTGAAGGCAGGCTTCAGCTTGGTCATGGCGTCAAGCGTCGCGCCAATGCGGATATATTCGTCGCTGTCGATAATCACATCGCCCTTACGGGTCTGCAAAAGAACAGGAACGATCTCATCCTTGAAGCGCCCGGCCTTCTGCGCCGCCTCAGCCTTGTTCTGCGAGGCGACCGCGAACTCGTCCTGCATGACGCGGGTCAGTTTCCACTTTTCGGCGACGTTCTCCGCCGTCACGCCCATGTGATACCCGTTGAAGGCATCGGTCAGGCCGTCCTTGATCATCGAATCGACAAGGGCAAAATCGCCCATCTTCACCCCGGCGCGCAGATAGCCGACATGCGGTGCCAGCGACATCGATTCCTGTCCCCCGGCAACGATGATCCGCGCATCGCCGGTGGCGATCTGCTGCATACCGATCGCCACGGCGCGCAAGCCCGAACCGCAAAGCTGGTTCAGACCCCAGGCAGTCTTTTCCTGTGGAATGCCCGCCGCCATCGCCGCCTGCCGCGCCGGGTTCTGGCCCTGTCCGGCACTGAGAATTTGCCCCAGGATCACCTCGTCGACTTCCGCCGCATCGACCTTGGCGCGTTCCAGCGCCGCCTTGATCGCCACCTTGCCGAGATCGTGCGCCGGAGTATTGGCGAACGCCCCGTTGAACGAGCCGACAGCAGTACGGGCCGCACCGACGATTACGATAGAATCTTTTGCCATGTTCCAACTTCCTCTAGATCGACCGGATACCATATCCTGACATTGTAACCACATTTTCGATGCCCAACCGGTATCTCATTGAGCAGAAAATACTCTTCGCACCGGATACGGCGCAACGAACCTGAAATTGGGCAATTTGTGCCACCAAACTTACTCTTAGCGCTCTTAAACCTTGCACGACAATCTCACCGTTCCGGACACAGAATACCAGTTTCTTTTTCCATCTACCTCACCACGACAGGAAAAATTTGTGCGACGCTTGGGCGCAAGGCCACGTTGAAGCAGCCAAACCGTCAAACCTTGCAGAAGCAAGGAAGGCTGGTATGAAAAGTACTGTACGGTTAAACGCCTTTCATCCCGATGCCCTTTTAAAGGATGCGCTCGCGGAAAAACCATATTAAACGCTATTCTGCTGGTGGATATCCGCCGCAACCCGGCCTGAAAGCAACGGCCCCGAACGCACGGCCCCGTTTGTGAGATGTATTCCATGCCATCCGAGAACCAACCCGTCATCGTCAAGAAATACGCCAACCGGCGTCTCTATCACACCGGCACATCGGCTTATGTGACACTCGACGATCTGGCGAACATGGTCCGCAACGGTGAGGATTTCATCGTTCAGGATGCGAAAACCGGCGAGGATCTGACCCGAAGCGTCCTGGCGCAGATCATCTTCGAGCAGGAGGCCAAGCAGGGCCAGCAACTGCTGCCGATCGCCTTTTTGCGACAATTGATCCGCTTCTATGGTGACAGCCTGCAAGCGGTGGTGCCGAGCTATCTCCAGTTATCGCTGGATTCGCTCACTAAGGACCAGACGCATCTGCGCGAGCACATGGCTCAGGCTTTCGGCCCGGCGGCGTTCCAAGCCATGGAGGAGCAGGTGAAAGCCAACATGGCGTTTTTCACCGATACGCTACGGATGTTTAATCCACTTGCCACCGCCATGGAGCCTGCTTCGACGGCGAAGTCAGAAGAGCCGAAAAAGCCTGCCTCATCTGCCAAGGAGATATTTCCAGACGACGAAATCGAACTTTTACGCCGACAGGTATCTGACATGCAGCAGAAGCTGGAGAAACTCTCACGCTTGCGCTGATCCCGCTGCCGGAAGCGGTCTGGTATCGAATAGCCAATAAAAAAACCGGCGCAAAGCGCCGGTTCATACATACCCTATCAATATCGATCAGGCGTCGGTCTTCGCCTTGAGAACTTGACGGCCATTATACATGCCGCTCTTCAGGTCGATATGGTGCGGGCGGCGAAGCTCGCCGGAATTCTTGTCCTCGATATAGGTCGGGGCTTTGAGCGCGTCGGCGGAACGGCGAAAGCCCCGCTTCATCCGCGACGTTTTCCGCTTCGGAACGGCCATGGTCTGAGTCTCCGGTCAAATGATCGAGCGCCCGCCATGGGGTCCGCCCAACATGCTAATCTTTTCGAGAGCGCGCCTTATACAAGGTCTTTTCCATCATGGCTAGGGCTTGCAGCGAAAAAATACACGCTCTGCTTTCAAACGCTCACGTTTCGCTCCCCTTCCCAGCCTCATTATCTGAAACAGTCCGAACGAGAACAGCGCACTGAAACTACAATCCGAACCGCTCCATCGCCTGCTCGTGCCGCGCCAAGTCTATCTGCGCGGCTTCGGCCAAAGCCAGGAAGCTGGGTCTGTGGGGCCATGAGGCGGTGAGGTCTTCGATCATGGCCGCAATCTCGCCGGGCGGCATCGTATCCGGGGCGGCAACGAAGGCGTAGACGGCGGCAAGGGTTTCACCGGTTTCATTGTCCGTCACCTCGTAATCGCTGGAAGAACAGGCCCACAGCGAACAACCGCATTGCTCAAGCGCGACACGAAATGCCTGCCATGCCTCCTCCCCCGGATCCGGGCCATCAATATCCCAGGAAACAAAACCGCCCTTCTTCAAGGTTTCCACATAGCGGAAAGCAGGCAGCCAATGTTCGCGTTCTTCGTCCGAAACCGGCGCATCATTGGCAAGGGCGGCATCGAACACCACGCAATCGCCATAGCGTTGTTCACCTTTCGGACGATCGACCTCGATGATCCGCGCCGTCACCGGGCCGAGGCGCATGGCCAGTTGCCACGCTTCCTGCCCTTGCGCATTGGTGTAGACGATCCGGCAATAGCCCTGGTCACCAGCCCATTCGGCGGGAGCAATCTCCGGTTTCACATCCAGCCCGAGCCGCGTACAGCAGCGGTGAATCGTCTCTCCGTCGCCAAGCACAGTGGCGGAAATCAGAAGATCCCAATCGTCGCCACCGGGTTCCGAATCCACCGTTACTTCCTTCAACCGCCGGGCAGAGAGCGCGTGATCGCCGATGCGGCGCGCGGCTGCGGCCTGCATCCGGCGGGTATTCATCGCCACCGGATCGGCCTCTATCACCTTCTCGCAGGCGCGGATGGCGTCCTCATCGCGCCCGCGGACATAGTCAAGTCGGGCGCGAGCAAAATGCGCCATGGTCGGAAACGGCTCCTCACATTGTCGGATCAACGTTTCGACCCCGGCATCATCGCCACGGTTGATGCGCAGATTCAACAGGAAACCCCAAGCATTCTCGTCCAGAGGAACGCGGGCAAGATAAGACGTGACCAGATCGTCCGCCTGTGTTTCCGCGCCGCGCGCGGATTGCAACGTTGCAGTAGTGAGGATGAGATCCTGATCCTCGGGGCGTTCCGCGCAGGCACCTATCAGCCAGACGATGCCGAGTTCCGGGTCAGTTCCTGCATCTCCTTCCGGCAATTCACGCAGGTATTGCAATAGCCGCTCGGCGGGAACGGGGGCAGGGGGCGGCATGTTCGCTTCAATTAATGCGGCAAGTTCAGCCGATTCTCTCGCAAGGCGACCAGGATCGCGTAACCGCTGGCGCATCCGCTCATACGCCGCCAACCCCTGACGCGCCGTCCAGAACGCCTTGCGTTGCAGGGCAAGGCGAATATGCAGGGCGCAAACCAGGCACCCGTAATGGTGCGATCCACCGTTTTCCAACCTCTGCGCCATGATCTGCAAGGCTCGACCAATGGTCTGATCGTTAACGCGTACACCTGCCGCGACGAGCATCCCCAGTGCATCCATCCACAACAGATTACTGCCGGTTTTATCCAGCACCAGTTCGAATTCGGGCAGAGCCTCATCCGCTTCCGTCATGCGCCCGGCCTTGGCAAGAATGTAGGCACGCTTGATGGTAATTCCGAGACGATACGTTTCGGAATAATCCTTCGCCCCCTCTTCGGCCTCGGCGAGAAAGGCGAATGCTTCCTCGAACCGGCCACATTCGGCGGAGAAAACCGCCTGCGACGCGATGAGATCGTTCTGCACGGTTTCATTGGCGGCAGCGATCTTGCTTCGTTGTCCGGCGAGATAATGGCTCGCTTCCTCGTATTTTTTCTCGTCGTTAAGGGCGTCGACCCATTCCATGCTCAGGCAGAGATAGCAGTTCCAGGTCGGGTCAATCTTCTCCATCGCCTCGAGGATCACCTCCCGGCGCTCGGAAATGTAGTTCGGACCGT
Source organism: Microvirga sp. (assembly GCA_031547465.1). GTDB lineage: Bacteria > Pseudomonadota > Alphaproteobacteria > Rhizobiales > Beijerinckiaceae > Hohaiivirga. The sequence continues at coordinate 30,643 of JAVBRX010000095.1, forward strand.
CGATGCGTGAATAGCAGCGCACCAGATCCTGAACCGCACAAATCGATTGCGGGCAGCCCTTGTTCTCCTCGCGATGCGCAAGCTCGAACAGAGAGACGACCTCGTTGAGGATTTTCTCGCCCTCGTCGTAATTGTCGAGCCGCATGCAATGATAGAAATGCTTGGCATACACTTCGAGCCAAGGCAGGCCAAGGGAACGGGAAGCAGCGATGATCTGCGGATAGCTCGCCTCGACCAGATCGGTGCGGCTTTCCTGCATGTGTTCATCGAACTCCCAGATCAACCGCGCTAGATCGCTCCGGCCACTCTCGGCCAGTTCGTCGCACAATTCCCAGACCCATTCGAAAACATTCATGTCGACAGCTTTTCTTTTAAACAATGCCTAGGCGAACGGAATCCGACCGACTGCAAAGCATCTTACAATCAAGAAACAAGGGCAGCCTGCACTTTAATCAAAAAGACAAAAAGACAAATTGCCTTATTTTTCCGGTCGACGGATACACAGCAAAGATCGGACAAAATGCCTGTTACAGGTTCAGGCCCTTCCCTCCGGTCAATGGCCAATTCCTATCAGAGCCTCGACCGATTCCGCCATTCCCATAAAAGCCGCACCGAGATCGCGGCGGATCGCATCGGTATCGGCGGCCATCGCTGCCTTGAAAGCCTTGAGAATGCCTGCGATCGACACCGCCTTGGCGAGGGCGGCGGCATCGTTCGCGGTATGGGCGGCAATGAGCGCCCGCACGATCCGGCTCTGCATGTTGAGGTAGAACCGGGCGACGATCTCACCGTCCACCTTGTCCGTGTGCATCCGAGCCAGACGCAGCGCCGCCTGCGACAGACGCCTGTCGGCATCGTCCGCCTCAAGACGGCGCTTCAGTTCGGCTTCGCGATCATGCACGACGACAAAGGGCAGACTGTCCGGCGCAAACGACGCCGGAATCATATCCTCACCCTTGTCGAGCAGCAGGCCGCTGAGCCACGCCTTGACGTCCGGCGCGAGTTCGGCAGACGTGAACAGGGAGCGGTCGCCATCAGAGGTGCCGATACGGATGAACGTCATGCCCTTACGGTCGCACCAGCGTTTCAGGAACGGCAGCACGGCGTAACGCTCGCCCAGAGCGACAGGAATCTGCTGGGCGCGAAACAGCATTTCCTCGAAACCGCCGGAACCGAGAGAAACGTGAACGCGGCGATGCGCCACGAGATCGGCAACGCGACGGTCGCCCTGCGTCGTCGGGATATGCACCATGTCGGCGAGTATCGCGAACAGGGTTTCATCACACAACGCTGCGCCGAGCAGCGCCTCGTTGTGCCGCGCCAGAATGCGCCGCCAGGCTTCCGGCTGCTCCTTCGGTAACCGGGCGAGGCCTGTCACCAGCGCCTTCTCCACCGCCGCTTTCACAGCATCATAATGCGCATCGCGCTGAAAATCCTCGCGACTTGCCGTCGGCGTCAGGGCATCGGCCTCTATGCAGCCGCCGATAAATCCGGCCCAGACCGGCAGGAGATCGCGGGCATCGTCATCGAGCAGCATACCGCGCACAAACACCGACAGGTTGCGGTTGTCGGAGGTGGCGTAAGAGCCGTTATCTTGCACCCATAACAGCCCGACCGGTGGCTTTTCCCCTGCCGTGCCCTCGCCTGCTTCCGGCGCGACATCCATGGTGCAGAGCGGCTCGAAGTGGCGCTCGAACCGCTGGGCGAATTCGAGCTTGCGCTTGCGCATCCGCACCGGAGGCTCGCTATCGAGCGCCATACGCCACGGTGGCGGTTCGGCGTTGACGGCCTCCGCTTCGCCTGTCTCCGCGCCAACACGGATCGGATGTGTCAACAGGGCGCAATAACGGGTAAGAACACCGCGCAACACATCCATGTCGGCAAGATGCAGATATTGCGGTTTTAGTTCCAGGCTGACCCTGGTGCCGATGCGCTTTGTCGCTTCCTCTGGCTCGACGACATAGCGCTCGTCGCCCATGCTGCGGTAACGCCAGGTCTCGGACAGATTCTTATAGGAAGTGGTGACGACAGTGACGCGCTTGGCAAGAACGAACGCAGACAAAAATCCGAGGCCGAACAGGCCGATCAACCGTTCATCGCCACTGCTTTGGCGCAACAGCCGTGTATAACCTGCGCCGATGGTGGCAAGGAAGGAGTGGATTTCCGGCTCCGTCAGTCCCGCGCCTTCATCCTCGATATGGATACTCCCCTGATCCGCCCAGACACGGATCGACCCGTTGATAAAATCGGCATCTTCCAGCATCCGGCGGGTAATCGAATCGTGCGCGTTCTGCACCAGTTCGCGCAACGCCACGGCGGGAGTCGAGTAAAGATGCTGGCCGAGGATCGACATCAGACCGGAAAGATCGACGCCTGCAGTGCGGATGGAAGCAGTCATGAAAGCAGTCTCTTCAACAAACGGCGCAACCTTCGGCAATATGGCGGATAATTCTGCCCGTCATGCCGCTGCGCGTGAAAGCAGCACTCTATAAGCGGTAATGCGCGATCCGCCAAATCCGGGCCGGACACCGAATCTTCAGGTATTGCACCTGAAACTCCAGCTCTTATTTTAAATTCCAGCTCTTGCTTTAAATTCTTGGCGAACGGTAAGCCCGCTGCTATGTGCGTGTATTAAGAAGCGAAACCCCTTGCAGATTTGCTGACTACCAGCCTCGAAGAGAGCATGAGCGCGCACCCGATCGACAACATCCGCAATTTTTCCATCGTGGCCCATATCGACCACGGCAAATCGACACTGGCCGACCGCCTGATCCAGAAGACCGGGGCGATGAGCGACCGCGAGATGGTGGAGCAGGTGCTCGACAATATGGACATCGAGCGCGAGCGCGGCATCACCATCAAGGCGCAGACCGTGCGCCTTGAATACAAGGCCGGGGACGGGAAGACTTACATCCTCAACTTGATGGACACCCCTGGCCACGTCGATTTCGCTTACGAAGTATCGCGTTCGCTTGCCGCCTGCGAAGGCTCGCTTTTGGTGGTCGATGCCTCGCAGGGCGTCGAGGCGCAGACGCTTGCCAACGTCTATCACGCCATCGACGCCAACCATGAAATCGTTCCCGTCCTCAACAAGATCGACCTCCCTGCCGCCGAGCCGGACAGGGTGAAGGAGCAGATCGAAGAAGTGATCGGCATCTCCGCCGAGGATGCGGTGCCGATTTCGGCCAAGACCGGCCTCAACATCGAGGCGGTACTGGAAGCTATCGTCCAGCGCCTGCCGCCGCCGGTCGGCGACGAGAAAGCGCCGCTCAAGGCGCTTCTGGTCGATTCCTGGTATGATGCCTATCTCGGCGTCGTCGTGCTGGTACGCATCATCGACGGCATTTTGAAGAAGGGCATGACTATCCGCATGATGGGCACCGACGCCGCTTACGGCGTCGACAAGATCGGCGTGTTCCGCCCGAAGATGACCGACGTGGCGCAACTCGGCCCCGGCGAGGTCGGGTTTCTCACCGCCTCGATCAAGGAAGTGGCCGACACCCGCGTCGGCGACACCATCACCGAGGACAAGCGCCAGACAACGCAGGCGCTTCCCGGCTTCAAGCCGGTGCAGCCGGTAGTGTTCTGCGGCCTCTTCCCGGTCGATGCCGCCGATTTCGAGAACCTGCGCGCCGCCATGGGCAAGCTGCGCCTCAACGACGCCAGCTTCTCCTACGAGATGGAAACTTCCGCGGCGCTGGGCTTCGGCTTCCGCTGCGGCTTCCTCGGCCTTTTGCACCTCGAAATCATCCAGGAACGGCTGGAGCGCGAGTTCAACCTCGATCTCATCTCCACCGCCCCGAGCGTCATCTACCGCCTTAATCTCCAGGGCAACGAGATAAGGGAACTGCACAACCCCGCCGACATGCCGGACCCGATGAAGATCACCGCCATCGAGGAACCGTGGATCCGCGCCACCATCCTGACGCCGGACGAATATCTCGGCGCGGTTTTGAAGCTCTGCCAGGACCGGCGCGGTGTGCAGATCGATCTGAACTATGTCGGCAAACGCGCCCTCGTGGTTTACGATCTGCCGCTCAACGAGGTGGTGTTCGATTTCTATGATCGCCTGAAGTCGATCTCGAAGGGCTATGCCTCGTTCGACTACAACATCACCGACTAGCGCGAGGGCGACCTCGTCAAGATGTCCATCCTCGTCAATGGCGAGCCGGTCGACGCGCTTTCTATGCTGGTCCACCGCACCCAGGCCGACCGCCGCGGCCGCGCCATGTGCGAAAAGCTGAAGGACCTGATCCCGCAGCATCTCTTCGTCATCCCGATCCAGGCGGCGATCGGCGGCAAGATCATCGCCCGCGAAACCGTGCGCGCCATGCGCAAGGACGTGACGGCGAAGTGCTATGGCGGCGACATCACGAGA